>JAIPJL010000060.1 GCA_021734165.1 bacterium
GTGATTGGTTTACAGTATTCATGGGAGATAACGCTTTAATGGAAAACTGTACCGTTGAAGGTGAACTGCGAATCAACAATGGTGAAAACATGCAGATTTCCAATTCTGTAATAACAGGAGCTGTTCATGGAAGTGATTTTACCGGAACAATTATTGATACAGAATTCAATACAACCAGATCCTCCCGGTTTGAAAGCAGCGAAATAGACTTCAGAGGATGTGTGTTTAATGGTTTTTTCCGCTTTTCGCCAATTTGCATGAATATTGATAGATGTAGATTCTATGGTAAAGTGAGTATTAATAGTACTGATCGAAATGATGAGGAAACAGTTACGATTAACAGATGTCTGATTATAGGATTTACAAGTTTGATCCGAATTATCGATAACTTTTACTTCACAAATAACACCGTTTTATATGATAGTTGTGGTAATCAGGATACGTGGGAACCCCTATTTTCTTTCCAATTAGAAGAACCTTATGAGTGTCAGATATTTAATAATCTCCTTATTGCAGCACAGGATAGCTGCCAGTTATTTAAATTCATTATGGACACAACTTTTCCCGAAGTTTCCTACAATTGTATATACGGATTTGATTACATTCTGCATTCCTCAAACAGGTCTCAAAATACACCATTTACACTTAATGAAACTAATATACTATCAAATCCAAGATTAATGTCTGTTGAAAATCAGGATTTCACTCTTGACTGGAACTCACCCTGCATAGATGCAGGCGACCCTAATAGTCCTTTGGATCCAGATAGTACGAGAGCGGATATTGGCGCTTTTTATAGAGACAGGAATATGTATGTCTCGAGAAATGTGGAATCGATAACTAATTGCATGGAATCATTATCGTTTTATCCTAATCCGTTTAATTCCTCTATCAACATCAATTTCGCGCTGCCTTTCTGCAGTTTTACAGCAATCTCGATAACTGATTTAAGCGGTAGAAATGTTGCGACATTGCTTAATGAGCGGATACCTACCGGAACGCACCACGGCAACTGGGACGCGGTAAATTATCCTGCAGGGGTGTACTTCGTGAAAATGAATTGTAATGGTAAGTCGATGCTGAAGAAGATTGTGCTGATTGAGTGACCGGTGGGAAATGTAACCTACTCCTCAATCCTCCTGTAAACAATTATCACATCCTTCACGCCTGCCATGCGGTTTCTAATCTGGTGCAGCTCAGGAATTATGAAAAAATGCTTCGGTGAGTGATTTTCTATATCGCCTCCCTTTAAGAAGTTCTCGAGAAGCGAATGCCTCTCTGCTGTGCTGTATGTCTCAAGCACATTCGAGCAGATATAATATTTATCGTTATTATCGCATTTTATTTTCACGCCAATCGGGATATGTACATCACCTTTAGTTGAATACAGCAACTGGTAAGATCGCGCATTCACACCTTCATACGCTGCAAGCAAGCTGTCACCGGCTTCGTCCTTAATTAACACCATTCCATTGAAAGTAAATTTTGTAATTCCAGTATCCGGAACTAACCTCTCTAACCTGAATATAAAATTAACCGGAGCGTCGTCTGATCCTGTGTAAACTTTTAGTGGATCAATAGGAAATCCTTCGCAGACATCATTCAGACACCTTATAAAATCGATAATGGATGACGCTGATGAGGCGGGAGCGAATCCGGCGGCTCCCTCCAGTTCAGTTATAACCTCACCTATCGAATTTATTGTACTCTCAGGAGGTCTCTTATAAATTTTGATTAAGGTATCTTCGGAATCTAATTGAGCTTGATTAATTACGATGTCTTGACCGGAAAAACAGGCATTATATAGATGCCATGCATACATTTTCTTGAGATAGTCTAAATGCGGGAAATTACGGCACCATAACTGATATTTGCCATCTTTGCCTTGTTTGTAGGGATCAAAGCCTTTCAGAATTACAGCTTGAGTATCCTCTTTTCGACCCTCACAACTTATGCACAGAATAGATAAAAAAATATATATTATCAGTTTACTTTTCAATCAGTATTCTCCCAATTACTGTTTCTACATTCTAAACAAAGATAAACACTGATATCTCAACCCGCAAGGAATACGTGAAAATAAGTTGCACTTGACAAACAATGGTTTATATTATGGTACTATGCCGGAAATTGTCCTGGCGGTAGATTAACCAATGTGAGTAATAAGACTAAAATCTGGATGAAGTCACATTTAAAGAAAAATCAAAACTGCTGTCTTGTCTTAATTTTCCTTCTAATAACAGCCATAATACTGTCAGCTTGCAACGGGAATAGAAGCGCTAAACAAGAGAAAGACGCAATTTTATTTTTGGAAAACTACTATCCATTAGCTGAAGATTCCTACTGGTCCTATGACTGGGAAAACACACGCGGTGACAGGTGGCATGGTGCAATTAAGGTGGTGAATATGAGCGTCGAGAGTCCTGATCGCAAGATTTTCGTTATAGTTGATACAACTGTTGAAAATGGCATTTCGGAAGTATCAAGCTCAGCTTATCTATGGGATGATGAAGGACTGAAGCACCTTTACCGTATCGCTGCCAACGGTGACAGCGCTCGTTTTAATCCTCCGCGGATAGTTATTCCGACTACTATGCAGCGCGATAGTATTTACCAATACAACTATCACTATGAAGTATATTCACCGAACAGCAATACCGCCTTCAAGGGCGATGTTCAGCAAAAATATAGACTACATGAGATCGGCGCAGTTGAAACATTAAAAGAATCATGGAAAGATGCTGTCGCTATAGAATCATTAAGAAGGGATGATTACACTAATGGCGAATCAACGATAAAACGCGCGCTTATCTGGTATGTTAAAGATGTCGGTCCGGTAAAGATCATTACAGGCATCCCAGCAGACGCAGATGAACTTGTCGGAGATATGACCGGTATTTTAGCTAATTGGAGATAACATTGTTCGACCCTTTCATGGTAGTGACTGATTCTATTGATGTTACCGCGGGTTTCGCCCAAGGTTATTCATGTTTGAGACTGACGCTTCGCTTAGTGCATTCCATTCGGGAATAATTTATAACTGATGACGTTGCATTTACTTACTATATTACTTTTACAAGGCTCTATCGGGCTGGAAATAACAAGTGAGGCGAGCTATAGGCTTGATTCTACACTTGCTATCCGAGTAGTTGACTTGATCAGCAGGGAGCAATACGAGACTGCTCTTGCCATTGCTGATAGCCTGATTTTAGAAAAGCCCGATGCACCTCAAGGCTGGTTTGTAAAGGCTTCCTTACACAGTATAAGGTCTGCTGACTTTGAGGATGAACTTGATGATGAAGCGCTTTTTTCCTCAAGTGACAGCGTTAGAGCAATCTGTGAGAGGTTAATTGATTCGGGAGATGATTCGCCAAGTTTAAGATTTTATTATGGCTCTGTACGGGGTTATCTTTCTTTTCATGCATACAGGCGCGGGAGCTATCTTGATGCACTAAAGTATGGCGCAGAATCCGCTAAATTAAACAATGAAGCTTTGAAGATAGACAGTACCTACTGGGATGCTTATATCGGACTGGGTTCGTATTATTTCTATCGCAGCGATAAAGCAGGTTTACTGTGCAGTATCGGACTTGTTGAAGATAAGCGAGAACAAGGCATTGAAATGCTGAAAATTTGTGCTAAAAAAGGCACTTTCAGCTCAATAGCGGCAAAATCACAGCTTGTAAAGCTTTACAACAGTCTCGGAAGATATGACGAAGCAATTTCAACGGCAAAAGAACTTTTAAAATTGTATCCACAACGCAGACCATTCCTTCGGAGCATGGGAGAAGCTCTGCTATTGTCGGAACACTGGTCGGATGCTTTGGTAACATATCAAACATTACTGGAGTCTGTTAGAAATAATGAACGCAACAATGGATACTTGGAAATTGGTTGCTTGAATGCTTTGGCTAAAGCTCACTATGAGCTTGGTGATTGGTCAGAAGTAGTTTCACTGGCTGATGAGGCTTGTGAATTAAATGTCTCCGAGGATGTTTTAAGTCGCAAATCGGAAGATATTAATAACCTGAGAATTCTTAAACAAGAAGCACTGAAAAAGATTAAATAGAACCTAAATGCAGAAGATACTACCTAAAGATATAAAGAAGGAAATTGTTCGCAACATACCGGGCGCTGTCATCGAAATAGCCGAAGAAGACGGTTTTGAAATATATGCTGTCGGTGGATGCATCAGAAATCTGATTCTTGATTACAGCATCGGTGATATTGACATAGCGGTAGTTGGAGACGCTCCGGAACTTGTCAGAAAAGCAGCAGAGAAGTTGAAATCAGCGAAAACAGCTATTTATTCGCGTTTTGGAACTGCGCTGTTGAGTTATAAGGGTAGGAATTACGAATTTGCAACTGCCCGTAGTGAAAGCTACGCTTTAGATTCCCGAAAACCCAAACAAGTCAAACCGGTATCCATTGATTCTGATCTGAAACGCCGTGATTTTACCATTAACGCACTGGCTCTCGGACTTACCGGACCGCGCACGGGAGAATTAATTGATCTCTTCAATGGCTTAACCGATCTCGATAAAGAAATTCTTCGGACGCCTCTCAATCCCGATATTACCTTTTCAGATGATCCGTTGCGTATGCTCAGAGGCATCCGTTTTGCCGCTCAGTATTCTTTTCGTATTGAAAACGGTACGCTCGAAGGATTGAAACGCAATGTCCATCGTATCAAAATCGTGGCACAAGAGCGGATTGCAGATGAATTTATGAAGATGCTGTCGGGAAACGATCCGGTCGGAGCCATGAACCTCTTAATCGTGACAGGATTGATGAAGATTATCATGCCGGAAGTTACCGACATGGGAGGTGTTGAGCAGGTAGGCAGGCATCACCATAAAGATGTGCTGCTTCATTCTTTGAAAGTGATGACGTTCGTGGCTGAAAAAAGTACTGATTCTATTTTAAGGCTTGCCGGGCTGCTGCATGATATTGGTAAGCCTGCGACGAAAAAGTTTATACCTGAACAGGGCTGGACGTTTCACGGACACGAAGTTGTCGGGGCGCGTATGGCAAAGCGCATCGCCCGCAGGCTTCATCTCGGAAAGGAGAATACCGAAAAGCTGACAGGATTAATTGGTCGTCACATGCGTCCTGTTAATCTGACCAGTGACGGCGTCACGGACTCTGCCATTCGCAGGTTGATGTTTGAGGCAGGCAATGAACTCGATGAGCAATTAATTCTTTGCAGGGCTGACATTACAACCGCTAATCCTAAATTGGTGGATAAGTATCTTGCCAACTTTGATGAAATGCAGAGTAGGATGGCTGATGTTGATGCGCGCGATAGGATGAGAAATTTCCAATCCCCGATCAGCGGGTCTGAAATTATTAAAATTTGTGAAATAGAGCCAGGTCCGGTAGTCGGAGCGCTTAAGGGCAGGATTGAAGATGCTATTCTTGACGGGGTCATACCTTATGATTATAATTCAGCTCGTGAATATCTGCTCAAGATCAAAGGTGAAGTAGTCAATACAGACAAGGATACCCTTATTAGCGAGAGTAGGAACCGGGCGCGGGAACGCAAACAGATAGACAAAGATTTTGAATTTCCTGAAACATATAATGAATAGCGGTTTTAGACAATTTAATCTGCAGGCGAAATTAAACGCAGCAGCAGCCAAATTAGCGGGTATTATTCTGGCACCGCGTCGAGCGATTTCTCGTATTCTTGAGGATGATGAATTTCTTACACCTTTAGTTATCCTAATCGTTTTTCTAGCAATTCTGCGTATAATCATGCTGCCAGAATTACTTCAGCAATATGAAACTCAGGAATTCAGAGACTGGTATCAGCAAACGCGCAAAGTCGGCGAAGCCGAGATGAATAAAGATATCGAGTTGATGAAAAAATCGGCGCCGGTAATGGCGGTCACTGAAGCTGCCCTCACAGTACTCGCCGGAACTGTATCCATCGCCCTGCTTTTATATTTAATCGGCAGAGTAGCATACAAGCAGAAAGTACCATTCAGGCTTATATTTTCGATGTGCGCCTGGACGTCGATTATCAGCGTTATACCATTAATTGTGAACATCCCCTTAAAACTAATAAATCACGACTGGTTTCTACCTACTAATCTGTCTGTTTTATTGACGCCTGAGCTGGTTGGCGGTTATCTAAGCAGAGTATTGTCCGTGATTGATATATTTTTAATCTGGCAGGCATGGCTGTTGTCTATAGGTATGTCTGTGATGTTTAATGTAACCATACAGCGTGCGGTAAGCAGCGTCGGAACGATGTTCGTGGTCTTTGCGGTGTTCAATGCTGTGGCATTAGGCAGGATGTAATAATTGGAAATAAATGTCTTATATCTTG
This sequence comes from bacterium, assembly GCA_021734165.1. Taxonomy (GTDB): domain Bacteria; phylum Electryoneota; class AABM5-125-24; order Hatepunaeales; family Hatepunaeaceae; genus JAIPJL01. The sequence continues at coordinate 6,335 of JAIPJL010000060.1, forward strand.
GTGATAACCTCGCCATAATGAGGGATAAAATACCGGATATGAGCGTCGATCTGGTTTATCTTGATCCACCATTTAACTCTAAAAAATACTATCAGACTTTAAGGGGTAATAAGAATAGCACAAAAACTGAAGCAGGCGTAAAGATTTTCAATGACTACTGGACATGGAACGAAAATGCAGTAAAAGCATTTAACGATATAGAAACCGGAGATAATAGACACATAGCAGAAGCGCTTAAAGGCTTTCGTATGCTGATAGGCGAATGCGGTATGCTCGCTTATCTTGTTATGATAGCGCCAAGGTTAGCACAGATTAGACGAATATTAAAAACAACCGGTTCGGTCTATTTGCACTGCGATCAACATGCCAGTGGGTATTTAAGGCTCTTGATGGATGCAATTTTTGGATCGGAAAACTTTCTTAACTGTATCGTCTGGTGTTATGGATTGGGTGGCAGCTCTCCGCGCTTCTGGCCTCGCAAACATGATGATATTCTATGGTATGCTAAACAGACTGGGAAGCATTACTTCGAGTCGGTGAAAACTCCTGCAAGCTCTAAAAAAATGAGCGGGCAGATGAAAAAACTGCCGGATTACTGGGACATTCCGACCATTAACAACATGGCGCGCGAACGACGCGGTTTCCCAACACAAAAGCCTGAAGCATTACTGGAAAGAATCATTATTTCATCAAGTAAGGAAGGAGATGTAATCCTTGATCCATTTTGCGGCAGTGGCACAACCCTTGCGGTTGCTTCACGATTAGGTCGAAAGTGGATAGGAATAGATATTTCCGATAACGCCATTGAGATTGCGGGGAAAAGGTTGAATGTCTATTGAGAAAAAACTTCATTTATCAAATACAGTAGGACAAGCATTCCTGCTTGTCATTCAAATTAATCCAAAGCGTATGTGACAAACAAGGATGTTTGTCCTACTGAAACACAGGTTTTTATTTGAGTAAAATGATAAAAAAAATCACCACATTTGCTGTAATTCTGGGAATATGTTTCATCTTAGCGCTAACACCTGGTTCTGCGCAGATAACTCTCGATCAGTGCATTGAACTTGGAAAGAAAAACAATCCATCTCTGCAGAAGACTGTGCTTGAGAAGAATCTTGACCGACCCGCTTCGATGGCTGCCTGGGGTCAGTTCCTTCCAAGGATAACAACCGGATACAGTATCGGACAGTCGAAGTTCTATAATCCGACATTTCTAAATCCGGACGGTTCGGTGGCAACCTTTCCATTATCAGACAGCCTCGAAACCGATACCGGATGGGTGTATTACGAGATACCCGTGCCGGAAGGCAAGCGTCGCAATTCCAATTGGTATCTAAGGGTAGATGAAACTATATTCGACGGCGGTCAGAATTATTTCAATCTCAAAAACAGTCAGATTACCAAACGGATTCGTGATAACAACCTTATATATCAGGAGTTTGCATTACGCGCTCAAGTAACCGCTGCTTATGCGAGTACGGTCGCTGCAGAACGAACACTTGACCTGTTCTTAAAAGTAGTCGAACAGCGAAGATTGCAGCTTAGCCTGGCTCGCACCCGATTTGAGACCGGTTCAGTAACAAGGCGTGATGTACTTCAGGCGGAAGTTGACCTTGGCCGTTCACTTAGCGACAGTCTTACTGCAATCCTGAATGTTAACCGCAGCTTCGAGAACCTTAATATATTGATCGGACTGCCTCTCGATACAACCTACGACCTTGCCAATCTGCCTATGCTTTTCAAACCGGAGTGGAATGCTGATTCCCTGGTGCAGCTTGCTGTTGAGCGCCGCGCCGATCTTGTTTCAACGCAGCTCAGTTTAGACATTAACCGCAACGATCTCTATACCGCGAGAGGCAGCTATTTACCGTTTCTGACAGCTTCATACATACACAGCCGCTCTGAACAATCTGGCGCAAATACATCATTTACGGTAACGCCTCGCAATCGTTACAGTGAAGTAGGATTAACAGTATCCTGGACGCTGTTTGATCGCTTCACACGATCACTGCGAAATCAAGAGGCTGCCGTCAATCGACGTCAGGCAGAACTATCTGCAAATGAACTTGCTTTGGAGATTGAGCGTCAGGTCAGAGCCGCTTCTGATAGACTGATTTCATTGTACAATCAATCTGAAGTTGCCGCACAGAACAGTCGCTATGCGGAGGAAACGCTTAAATTCGAGCAGGATCGTTACAGGCTTGGCAGCGCAACGGTCATTGAACTCGGAGTCGCTCAGGTTAGCTTTATACAGGCCAAAACCGATCAGATTACGCTTGAGACAGAGTTTTATATTGCCCTTGGTGAACTTGAATCAGCCACCGGTATAATTCTTAGGAAATCACTTGAGCGATAATTGTATCATTGCGCTGTCCGGTGTCAATAAACGCTACCTGATGGGTAACAGCATTGTTCAGGCTCTGAAAGATATTGACCTCGAAGTCAGACGTAGTGATTTCCTTGCAATTATGGGCCCGTCCGGTTCAGGTAAATCTACCTTGATGAATATCCTTGGACTGCTCGACCGACCCAATGAGGGCAGTTATTTACTGGACGATAGAGAGGTAGGGACACTTGACGATAATGATAGATCACGCGTTCGCAACAGAACAATCGGTTTTATCTTTCAGAATTTCAATCTGCTCCAAAGAACAACAGCATTGCGTAATGTAATGCTGCCACTGACTTACAGACGCTTATCCGATGATGAAAGGAACAAACGCGCGCTGGTTTCACTTGGAATGGTCGGATTGAAAGACCGAGCAGATCACCAACCCATGCAGTTATCCGGTGGTGAGCAGCAAAGGGTAGCGATTGCCAGAGCGTTGGTCGGCGAACCGCTGGTGGTGCTCGCTGACGAACCGACCGGAAACCTTGACAGCAAAACAGGGATGGGAATAATCGAAATTCTATCGAATCTTGCAAAGAGTGGTAAAGCGGTAATTACGGTAACTCATGATCCGACTGTTGCCAAACATGCCGATCATGTTATCAGTATGCTGGACGGAAACATCAGGAGTTACAGTTGAGAACGGAAATTGCGCGACGTGAGATAATAGAAATCGCTCAGAGGATGTACAGAAATGGATTTGTGACCGGAACCAGTGGTAATATCTCAGTTAAAATAAATAACGAAGAAATACTTATTACAACTCGCGGTTCAAATCTTGCAGAATTGCAGTATGATGATCTCTTGATCTGTGATAAGTATGGTAAACTTAGAACCAACAGAAGCATCACCAGCGAAGCTCCCATGCACATTGAAGTCTATAAGCAGCGTAGCGATGTTTCTGCTGTAATACACGCGCATCCTCCTTATGTAATTGCTTTAGGACTTGCTGGCTTGATTATAGAAGATGACCTCCTGCCTGAGGTTATCATGGTTCTGGGATCTGTTCCGACAGCGCAATTTGCAGTACCGTCAACCGATGAAAGCGCCGAAGTAATACGTCCGCTGATTAAAGACCATAATGGCATTATCCTTGACAGGCACGGTAGTCTTACAGTTGGAAATTCCCTGAAACAGGCATGGCAAAGGCTGGAGCTGCTTGAAACAGCAGCTAAAATAATTTATCGGGCTAAAACACTTGGTGACTTAAAACACCTGACTTCTGACGAGATGAAGCGAATTAAGGAATCGGCGGAGAGATACAGAAGTCGGTGACGTGGTATCGTAGTGTTGTGGTAACTTGTTTGTTTATTTAAACAGGCAAACACTACAATAATTTGACTATCCTGAGAAATTTGATTATTATTCAAGCATGAACTTTTTAAAACACATACAAAAAAGACATCTCTTATATCTTCTTTGCTCATTATTCGTTTTTACGGTCACAGCACAGGCAGAAGTCATTCACAAAATCAGGATTGACGGCGTCATCAATCCCGTCAGTTCAAGGTTTATGATAGATGCTGTTGACCGCGCTGAGGATGCTGAAGCAATGGCTTTGATCATAGAGCTTGATACACCGGGCGGATTGCTGGAAGCAACACGTGATATAGTTCAGAGATTCCTTGCCGCGGATGTGCCGATTATCGTTTATGTTACCCCATCAGGAGCGAGGGCAGGTTCAGCCGGAGTTTTCATCACGCTCGCTTCACATATAGCTGTTATGGCTCCCGGAACCAATATCGGCGCCGCGCATTCTGTGACAATCGGCGGTGGAGGCATGCCCGGTCAAAGCCAGCCTGATTCTGCTAGCAGCTCCGTTATGAGCGATAAAATGACCAATGACGCCGCTGCGCTTATACGCTCAATAGCAGAAGCGCGAGATCGTAATATGGAATGGGCTGAAAAGGCTGTCAGAGAAAGCGATGCGATAATTGCCACCGATGCGCTTGAAATGGGTGTGATTGATTTTATTGCGGAAGATGTAGATGAGCTTCTTGGCAAGATTGATAGCAGGGAGATCAGTCTCAAGTCCGGCAAGAAAATTCTAAATACTCTTGATGTGAAAATTCGCAATTACGATATGAGCTGGCGAGAGAAGATGTTCAATCATCTCGCTGATCCTAATATCGCTTATATCTTCATGATGCTGGGTATGTACGGTCTCATATACGAACTCGCAAGTCCGGGAGCAATCCTGCCGGGTATCGTAGGTGGAATCTGCATTTTGTTGGCTTTCTTCTCTTTTCAAGCTCTGCCGGTGAATATTATCGGCGTCCTGCTTATCGTTTTCGGTATCTTACTTTTAATTCTGGAGGTTAAGGTGACAAGTTATGGCGCGCTGACTATTGGTGGCGCTACTTCGCTGCTGCTTGGTTCAATGATGTTAATAGACACGAATGTCCCGGCGTTAAAAGTATCGCTCGGCGTGATTATTCCATCGGTAGTTGCAACGGTGTTGTTTGCGCTGTTTGCGGTTGGGATGGGTCTTAGAGCTCAGGCTCGAAAGGTTGCTACAGGGGCGGAGGGGCTGGTTGGAGAAATAGGCGAAGCTTTTAATGATATTGATCCCAAAGGGAAAGTTATTGTCAGTGGTGAATACTGGAACGCCCACTCTGAAAGAAAAATCCAGAAAGGGCAAGCTGTCAAAGTGGTTAGCGTAAAAGGAATGCTTATTAAAGTCGAACCGGCTGATAGCGAAAGCTGACCGAACTTGCGCTGGTTACCGGCATTCAAAGTCGTTTTCCTGTTTACGGCAGGCATAACGCTGGCAAGATGGAACAACCTTCCGTTAATCTTACTCCTCATAATTTTTATTGTACTTTTATTAACATCAATTATCCTTTCACGAAAGAAAATTTCACTACTGCTTCTTATGCTTGCAATTATTTCTGCAGGCGCTCTGAACTATAGATCCTCGAAACATCCTTTTGATTACCAGCCTGTTAATGTTTTTATCAATGGTACGGTAATCGATCCACCTGTTACGTATTTCGGTAAGAGCTACTTTTCAGTAAAAGCTAATACAATCTCACAAAACAGTAACAATCCCGCCGGAATTGGCGGAAAAGTCTGGATTAAACGGTATGGCAGCGCTAAAGGACTCAAAGCAGGTATGAAAGTTTCTGTTGAAGGAATACTAAGCCCCTGCCAACCGCGTCGGAATCCCGGTGATTTTAACTCCAAAGCCTGGCGCGAACTCAACGGATATATTGGAGAACTATTCTCCTATGAAGACCATGATTTTGCAATAATGGATCGAAATTTACCCCTAATCTACAGAATCAGGAACAATCTATCTGAGCGCATAGAAAGATTACACAGGAATAACGCTCCCTTGATCAGAGCCCTCCTGCTTGGAATCAGACGTGGTATAAATGCAGAATTGACTGAGAACCTTAGAGTAACAGGATTGTCACATTTACTGGCGCTTTCCGGTTTGCATATAGGATTTCTTGCCGGTATTATGATCGCTATCGGAGCGATCTTCCGGCTTTCACCAAGATACAGGTATGGTCTGGCTGTTCTGGGGATAATACTTTTTCTGATACTCGTACCTTCAAGGAGTTGTACACTGCGCGCCGGTATTATGTCATCTTCATTTCTGATTGCGCCGATTCTGAAACGCTGGAGTCCTCCTCTGAACACGCTGTCATTCGCGGCTTTGGTAATCCTTTGCATCCGTCCGGGAGATCTATTTGACGCCGGTTTCCAGTTATCATTTGCTGCGGTAGGTGGAATATTTATCTTCTATCCTTTAACCGAGACTGTAAATACATATTTTAAGAAGTTTGCAGGTTCTATCTTTAGAGTGTTTAGACAGTATATAATTAAACCATTTCTAATTTCTTCGGCAGCAACCGTTTGTGTTTTACCACTTACTGCATATCATTTCGGCATGATTTCGTTTGGTGCTCCACTTTTCAATCTTGCTGCATTACCTTTATTGGCTCTTATTTTTGCAGGAGCCTGGATAGTAATCGGATTATCATTTATCTGGTCTGGATTCGCAGCGGTCACTGCCGACGGCTTAAGTTTGATCATAGCATTCTGGAATTGGATGACAGCGTATTTCGCAAATCATGCTCCCTGTTGGACAGGACGACTCGCGCCGATGGTACTGATAATTCTGTTTTTGATAACCATCTGGTTCAGTCTTCAGAGACGCGAATACTGGAGGAAATTACTGCTCGCTTCACTAATGATTTCCGCAGTGTTGTCATGGTCGAGTTTCTTCAATCGAAGCAAGTTTCAAGCGTGGTTCATTGACGTTGGACATGGTGACGCTCAGGTTTGGCGTTTCCCGGATGGACAGATCGTGGTGATTGATGGAGGTGTACAGTCTCGATCACGAGAAGGTGGCGCTGTTTTAAAAATGCTTGAATACTATGATGTTGAAAAAATCGATCTAATGGTCGGCACTCATCCCGAAGCTGATCACATCGGCGGATTAACTGAACTGGTAAATAAATTTCCGGTTTTGAATGCTCTGGAAAGTACGGTTTCTTCAGAAACTGAAACTTATAAGAATTTACATATAGCTTCAAATAAAAAAGGATTGAAGTGGCATACAGCGACTTGCGGAGCTAAAATTAGCGGATTATCGGATGGATTTAGTATAAGAGTACTGGGACCTCCCGCGGATTCTTATTACTGGTCGCCTAATGACGCTTCAATCGTACTGATGCTTGAAATTCAGAATAATGAGGGTAAAAAACTAAGGCTTCTAACCACAGGAGATGTCGAAAAACGTGGCGAAACGGCTGTGATCGGGCAGGATGATCTTCAGGCAGGATTATTGAAACTCCCTCATCATGGCTCGAAAACGTCGTGTTCGCCGGAATTTATTAATGCCATCAAACCAGGGGTAGCTGTAGTCTCACAAGCCGGCTGGCGCGAAAAAAGCCGCTATCCACATAATGAAGAAGTGCTGAACAGACTTAGGTCACTCGGTATAGTAATTCATCACACCGGACAGGAGGGCGCTGTTTTATTTGAGCCGTCTTTCGGAAACGGCAAAGAGGAATGGAGATTTATCGACTGGCGCAATCCACCCTTTATATACTGGCTGGCGGGGAGCATATAGATGAAAGAAAACTTCGACTGGTTGTCTAAGGAAACTTCATTGTGGGAGGCAGGTTATAAATTTATCGCCGGAGTTGATGAAGCCGGTAGAGGACCGCTTGCTGGTCCTGTAGTTGCAGCAGCGGTGATACTGAAACGAGGCGAGAATTACCGCGGGATCGACGATTCGAAGAAACTGTCAGCGCTCCAGCGCGAAAAAGCTTTTGAGCTTATAATGAACAAAAGCCTGGCGGTTGCTATTTCAGCGTCATCCGTTACGGTAATCGACCGTATCAACATCCTCTGGGCGACGATGCGGGCTATGGAAAGGGCAGTCGAACGGTTGAAAATAAAAGCGGATTATGTGCTGATTGACGGGAATCGCATTCCCAAAGGCATAGCCATACAGGCTGAATCAATCATCGGAGGGGACGCCTGTTGCAGATCAATCGCAGCTGCTTCAATAGTTGCCAAGGTTGTGCGAGATCGGCTGATGTGCAGCCTGGATAAATTCTATCCTCAGTACGGATTTGCGGAACACAAAGGTTATTCGACTAAAGGACATATACTCGCTATAAACACCCACGGACCTACCGCTCATCACCGCTTCAGTTTTGCACCTGTCAGACAAACCAGCCTTGGGCTTAATAATGACTGACAAACCCGATCCCCGTCACGCGCTGGGCAGTGAAGCCGAAAAGGTTGCTGCGAGATATTTGCAACGCAAAGGCTATAAAATCATGGAGATGAACTTCCGCACACTGCGCGGTGAGATAGATATTGTTTGTATTGATAACGGTTGCCTGGTTTTCGTGGAGGTTAAGAGTGCTTCAAAACCGACTGATATCAATCCCGCCGAGAGTATCCATTACCGCAAACAGCAGAAATTACAGCTTGCTGCGACAGAATACATCTCAACCCACGAAATCCCCGGCGGAGGCGTCCGCTTCGACGCAATCGTAATGATCGCTACCGAACGTGGTGAATGGAAGATCGATCATGCTGTGGATGCGTTCAGGGGAAATGAGAAGTTATGAGTTATGAGTTATGTATGAGTTAGCGAGATTCGCCACAGATGAAACAGATAAAACCCGCTATAGGCAGACAAGGCAGATAGAATATGTAGGGTGGCACGATCTATTTACTGGAAGTCCGTCCTTAGTAGGAGCGCTGGATTAGTGTAATTTTAATAACTTGAATTGCGTAAGACCTTGAACATATATCTAACCGTATGAATGGTAATCTATGCATTAGCTTGCTTTCACATAAAGCTTGTGTTATAATTATGTTATGCAAAATTCAAATATCAAATATCTTATCCTTGTATTGGTTGGCAGTTTTATTTTTGCTAATCCAACCATAGCAGATACTTTACCGACAAACTCACCGCTTTCCAATGCTTTCCTGGCCGGAATTGGTAATGCAGCAGTTGCTGTTACTGATAATGCTGGTGTAATATACTGGAATCCGGCGGGATTCGGAATTTCAGAAGTTGTTTCCACTGATTTCACTGTTGCCGGTCCTGAACTTGAAGTACCAAGTTCATGGTCATTCTTTATGGCAAACAGCGGCAGCGGAGGTGGGAGTTTCGGATTAGGCATAATCAGACAATACTTTGTCGATAATGGAGTTAAGTACAAATCTTTTGAAGTAATCACACCACTTACACACAGTGTCATGGCTGGAACAATCCCCTTTGGATTTTCGATCAAGTTTATCAACGAACGAATTAATGACGCTGATTGGAAGTCAGGTTTAGCGCTCGACGGTGGAGTGATGTATCTGACTCCAACGGGTTTCAAGTTCGGATTATCTGTTAAAAACATCGTGGGCAGCAATCTTCGCACATTCGGATCGCAAACATGGCTTGGCGCTTCCTGGGGTGGTGACGGTTATCCGGTCTTAATCAGTGGACAGGTTCGGGCTGAACGTCTGCGCAACCGGACATATACGTCAGATAACTTCAATATCGGAGTAAACGCAATGCTTTTTGAAAACCTTCCACAAATCCGATGTGGAATGATGCGTACAGATGCTGAAAATCGCATGACTTTGGGTTTTGGTTATAGTTTTAAAAAGCAAAATAGCAGAATTGATTACTCCTTTTCGGTTATTTCCGATGGCTGGGAGGATAAGGCACATTTCATCACCTATAGCTGGGAAATAGAACCATCAAAACCGACACTTAAAGGTTCCAGAGGTGGAATTTGATAATTAATTAATTTTAAAAAGGATTTTATATGAGTATTCCAAAGAAAAAAGTCAACATCGGTGGAGAGATATTTGAAGTACCGGATTTCTCCACCATCTTCGGACGAGGTATCTGGGGGATTATAATTGTTGTGGGCGTCATTTGGGCTTTGACCGGCTTTTACATTGTTGCAGCAGATCAGCAGGGCGTTGTTAAGCGATTTGGCAAGTTCGTCCGTATCGCAGGACCGGGCATCCACTATCACCTCCCCATCCCTATTGAAACAGTCCTCAAACCACGTGTTACTGAAGTCAAACGCGCTGAAATTGGTTTTCGCTCAGTTGATCCCGGACCTCCGGCAAGGTATTTGGATCAACCACTTGAATCGTTAATGTTGACTGGAAACCTGAATATCATTGACGTTGATCTGATTGTGCAGTACCGCATCGTTGATCCGGTAAAATTCCTTTTCAAAGTGCGTGATGTTCAGAATACTGTTCAAAGAGCCACGGAAGCCGCCTTGAGACAGGTAATTGGCAAACATGAAATTGACGAAGCGCTAACCACTGGTAAAGGGGTGATTCAGGAAACTGCCAAAATACAGCTCCAAGAAATCCTCGATAGCTATGATTCCGGTTTGTCAGTAGTCCAGGTTCAGCTTCAGGATGTTCATCCTCCTCAAGCAGTAGTAGATGCTTTCAAGGATGTTGCTTCAGCGAAAGAGGACTTGAACAAGATGATCAACCAGGCTGAAGGCTATCGCAATGACGTCATTCCGCGCACACGGGGAAAAGCCGCACAGATGGTTAAGGAAGCCGAGGCCTGGGCAGCGGAGCGTATTGCGAAGGCTGAAGGTGATGCGGATAATTTTAATCGCATCCTTAACGAGTATCGAAAATCAAAGGGTGTTACTCGCACACGTTTACTGTTAGAAACTATGGAAGAGATTCTGCCGGGTTTGCAAAAATATATTCTGAAGGCTGATAAGCAAGGCAATCTGATGAATATTATAGGTATTCAGAATCCTGTCGGCGCTGCTAAGGGAGGGAATAGATAATGCAAAATACAAAGATTATTGTTATACTCATCATAGCCCTTGTGCTGATCAATATGGTGTTCTATACGGTCGATGAAACCCAGCAAGCAGTAGTAATTCAGATGGGCAAACCGGTAAGAACGGTTTATGACAGCGGTCTGCATATCAAGCTGCCGTTTCCCATTCAGTCTGTTGTATTCTTTGAGAAACGTATCCTTGATTACGACTCCGCTCCCACAGAAATTCTGACTAAAGACAAGAAAAACCTGGTTGTAGATAATTACGCCAAATGGAAGATTGTTGATCCGCTTAAATACTACGTAACGGTACACGATGAAAATGGTGCTCAGGCGCGACTCGACGATATTATCTATTCGGAGCTGCGAGTACAATTAGGTTTGCATGATCTCGAAGAAATTGTCTCAACTAATCGCGCTGACTTGATGAAGATCGTCACTAAGGCGTCTGACGAGAAAGCGGTAGATTACGGTATTGAGGTGGTTGATGTGCGCATCAAACGGGCTGATCTTCCTGAGCAGAACGAACGCTCTGTTTATGAGCGCATGCGTGCCGAGCGCAAGCGAATCGCTAACCGCTACCGATCTGAAGGGGAAGAGGAAGCATTAAAAATTCGGGCAGTGACAGACAGCCTTAAAATAGTGATCATGGCTGACGCCTACAAGCAGTCTATGATACTTAAAGGACAGGCTGAAGCCAGCGCAATTGAGATATATGCAAAATCGTATGGCAGGGATGCCGAATTTTATGAATTTCTACGGACACTTGAAGCATATAAGACAATAATCGATTCGAACACGGTTATTGTGTTGCCTCCTGATACGGATTTGTTGAAATATTTTAAATAATTGTCAATCAACAGTTTCAAAATCATTTCAACTATAGCTTATTATATGTCATTCCGCTTAGGCGGGATGGCATGTAAGTCATTGTTTTTCAGCTTACTTACTTTTCAATACAGTTAGTCAATCAAGTGAATCTGATCTGCTTGTATTAAACCGGTTCACATCATAATTAAAGAATGACGCATCCAACTGCAGAATTGGATATTGTGGTTTTCTTGTCATAACCGCCATATCCACAAAATGAAGGAGGTACTCGTAATGGTTAACTTTCAAAGAGTTCTTTTACTATCTGCTCTGATGAGTGGGATCTTATGCAGTAACTTTGCTGCTGCTGAGATTACAGTAGCGCCTATTGGTTTCTCATTATCAATTGAAGAGAATGGAGATACCGAAGTTGAACTAACGCTTAATAATAACAGCGAAGAGGAGGTTGCCTTCAATGTTGAATATCAGTTAATCACTGATGAAGATGACAATAATGCTGGACCTCGCCGCGACGATTTAGGCGATCATATTGGCGGTTTCGATGCTCCCGACGATAATTACTGGTTTGGAATTGCATGGGACGGCGAATTAATCTGGGCGCTTAGTTACTCTGGTAACAGGATGGTTGCGCTTGATGCAGATGGTGAAATTGTTGAAGATTTCAACGCAAACATAGAAAGTTGTACCGGCTTAGCATGGGATGGCGAGGCATTCTGGATGGGAAGCAGCGGTGATGAACTCGTGCGTATTGATCGAGAAGGAGATCGTATTGATGGCTTTGAGGTTCAGGGTCAGCTACCCAGGGGTGTCGCTTGGGATGGCGAAAACCTATGGTATTCAAACCTTTCCGGTGAGTTGATGATCCAGCAGGTCACTACGGAAGGTGAAGTCTTGCGAACACTGGATTTAGGAGAAATTAATAACAGTAGATTATCAGTTGCTTGGGTTCCCGAACACAGAGACGGTCATCTTTGGACACATCATACTGGTGGTGAATTACTCCAGCTCAATGTTGAAGAAGATCAACCGGATATTATTCAACGTGTGGAACTCCACGATGGAGGAAACAACTGGGGTATCGATCATGACGGTGAAAACTTGTGGTACACAGCTCCAGGTCACTTTTATTGCGTTGATGACGGCATTATTGAGTTTCACATGCTTGATTTTGATCCGCAAACAGGTGTGATTTCCGGTAACGATTCTGAAACTGTGAATATCCATGTGCAATCAGAGGAAATTGAAGCAGGATTTTATAATCTGTTGATCACAATCGAATTATTTGAACCTGAAGATGAACGCGACGATATGGAACCGGAATTTATCGAGATATCTGCTATAGTATCAGTAGGCGTTCCGCAATACAATCTTTCAGGTGTTGTGACAAATGCTTCAAATGATGAGGTTGTGGATAATGTATCTGTTTCATTGGATCGTTATATAATCACACGCTTTTCAGATGAAGATGGCGCATATACTTTCGAAAGCCTGCCACCTGGAGAATACGAACTTACTTTCACAGCCGCTGACTACCTTCCAACTATTGAAACCGTCGAAATCACTGAAGATGATGTTGCGTTAAACGTTGCGCTTCTCCATTCCGAATGTACACCGAGCCAAAGGCAGTTCTTCAGACAACTTGAACCGGATATGTCATATAATTTTGATTTTTGTGTTGATAACGGCGGTAACGGACCGCTGACCTATTCTGCTGAAAGACGGCTTCTCGGTGATGCAAACGCAGAA
>JAIPJL010000061.1 GCA_021734165.1 bacterium
CTTGCAAACTTATTTGCGGCTTATCCGGACATGGGAATCAATACTGTATCTTAACCTGTCCTGACGAGCAGTACAGGGCGCTCACCTTTTCAAGAATCACACTAATCTGCGTAATCTGTGTAATCTGTGGATTATTTAACTCGTAACTTTCTATTATAATTCAAATTCCGAAATTCAATATTAATAAAATCCTGTTTATCCTGTTCATCCTTGTTAAACCTACTGTCACATTTCCGTCACATTTCCGTCACACCCTCTATCCCTTACCCTGCGGGGCTTACAGGTCACTCTGTGACGATGTGACGCAAATTTTATATACACTTGCGGGGAATATACAACATTTCGTGCCAAAATGCAAGTATAATGAATACACATATTGAATTTACTCCATGTTTTTGAGTCAACTCCATTTCACCAATAAAAAAGGGTCTGAAAATTTCAGACCCATTAATTTCATAACCTCTTACCATACTAAGAATTACGTACAGATTGTCTATTTTCCAATTCTGTTAGTAGCCGTTTCCGCAGTCGGATCGATTTGGGAGTGACTTCCACCAGTTCATTTTCTTCGATGAATTCCAGCGCCATTTCGAGTGACATAATTCTTGCCGGATGAATCTGATAAGCATCATCAGATGATGATTGGCGCATGTTAGTCAATTTCTTTTCTTTTGTGGGATTGACCCAGATGTCCCTGTCCCGCGAGTTCTCGCCGACGATTCTCCCTGAATACACTTCGTCACCGGGAGAAATAAACAACACGCCTCTTTCCTGCAGATTCTCCAGAGCATACGAAGTCGCTCTGCCCGTCCGGTCAGCCACCAATACACCGTTAATCGTGCGGTGGAATTCTCCGGTGTGCGGACGCCAGCCGAGGAAGACGTTGTTCACAATAGCCGTGCCACGTGAGTCAACAATCAGCGCAACTCTTAGCCCTATCAACCCGCGCATGGGAATCTCATACTCCAGCCTGACCCAACCCGTAGAATGGTTGATCATCTTCAGCATCTTTGCTTTGCGTGGCCCGAGTAGCTGAGTTACAGTTCCGAGATAGCCTTCAGGGCAGTCGATCACGAGATACTCGAACGGCTCCATTAACTGACCGTTTTCAACCCTGGTGCGGACTGTCGGCTTACCAATACACATCTCGAAGCCTTCCCTGCGCATGGTCTCAATGAGTATAGCCATTTGCAGCTCACCCCTGCCGATGACGCGAAATGAGCTTGAGCTATCTGTTTCTTCCATTTGCAGCGACGGATTACCGAGTATCTCTTTATGCAGACGATCCTGCAACTGCCGACTGGTGAGCAAACTACCTTCCCTGCCTGCGAATGGTGAAGTATTTACCGAGAATACCATTTCCAACGACGGCTCGTCTATCTTAAGCGCAGGCAACGGTTTCGGAGTTTCAACGTCTGTGAGCGTATCACCAAGTTTTATGCCCTTAATGCCGGCTATTGCGACAATATCACCTGGCTGTGCTGTTTTAATCGGCACTCGTTTAAGTCCGGTGAAACCGAACAGCTCGGTTATTTTCGCTTTTGTTCCGCCTTCCTCCTCTGTTCCATCGGTCATTAATACTGTATCGCCTGAATTAATATATCCATTGGATACTCTGCCGATACCAATTCTACCAACATAATCATTGTAATCAAGCGAAGTTATCTGAAGCTGGAGCGGATGACCTTCTTCATATTCAGGTGGTGCGACTTTCTCAACCAGCAAATCAAACAACGGCAGTAAATTCTTGCCATCGACTGTCATATCCATCGTAGCGGTTCCTGTCGTGGCAATTGTATAAACAACCGGGAAGTTGCACTGCTCCTCAGAAGCGTCGAGGTCGAGGAACAGCTCCAGCACTTCGTCGAGCACTTCCGCGATACGGGCGTCGGGACGGTCGATCTTGTTGATAACTACTATGATCGACAAACCGTTAGCGAGGGCATTTGAGAGCACGTATCTCGTTTGCGGCAACGGACCTTCGGAAGCGTCAACGAGCAGCAGACAGCCGTCAACCATTTTCAGAATGCGCTGCACTTCACCGCCAAAATCCGCATGACCGGGTGTATCGACTATATTGATCGTTTTATCTTTATACGGGATGGCGGTATTCTTAGCCATGATGGTGATGCCCTTTTCCCGCTCAAGATCCATCGTATCCATAGCTCTTTCAGCAATTTTCTCATGAGCGGAAAACAAACCTGCCTGGTGCAGCATCGCATCGACGAGCGTAGTCTTGCCATGATCCACATGCGCAATAATAGCCACATTCCTGAGATTTTCTCGTGTCTTTTTCAATCTATGTATTTTCTTTAAGTTTGGATTTACTTGTAAAATCGAACGTGTAAATATAACATAAGTTGGTGTGGAATCATAACTTTAAATGAGGTAAGGTGGGGAAGTTTGGGAAGAATTGCGAAAAAGAAAGAAATTGGTATATTTATGACATTAGGACTTGCATTTTGGGATAATATGTTGTATATTCCGCACGAGTGTATATAAAATTTGCGTCACATCGTCACATAATCGCCGGATAGCCTTGCTGGGCAAGGGTTAGAGGGTGTGACGGAAATGTGACGGAAAAATAAGGGAGCAAGTAATAAAGTAATAAAGTGAGAAAGTATGAGAGTGTATCTCTTGGCAGAGAAGACACTTACACCTCCCAAACGACTATTCCCCCCAGCTATGTGAAATCCCAAATATCGTCACAAAATCGTCGGAAAGCCTGCTGGGAAAGAATTAGGAGTGTGACGGAAACGGTCAAGTCACCAAATGAGAGTCTATGTCATTCCGGGTTTGAACCGGAATCTATAGACATTCTTAATTCAGTTGTAAAAACAAATTTGAGCGCCCTCACCTCACAAGAAGGTTAATAATAATGTGAAAACTGGATTTTTGAATTATCTCTAGCAATTGATCAAATATGATGTTTTAAGCTCACTTGCCCCTTGAACAGAAGCAAGATTGGGATTATGTGAAATGCTTTTGTAAGTGGGCTATACTTATTTCTCTCTTTATTATATCAATTTCGTTTTTAGCTTTCTCTCTCAATTTAAATCCTCTCTCAATAATTGAACTTATTCTTTCTATTTCATTTTCAGAAGGAAGGTATATTAAAATATTAGAAAAATCATCATCTGATAATGCAGGAATTGCTGCTCCTGTTCGATACATAAATACTTGTTTTAAAAATAAATCACTTTGAAAATAGTACAATAGGTAAAAAGGACTTATTTTGAAATTTCTCAACACACGAAAACCATTAGTACAAATTGCCCTATTAAATTCTTCAGTTACAAATGCAGTGGCGTGTTTATTTGTTCCTATAGAATTACCTGCAACTGCAGTAATAATATCTCCCGTTTTAATCTCGTAGCTTGCCCTACTTGGTAGATCAATAGTATGTAAAGAAGTAGAATTAATTATTTCAAATGATTTCGTATAAATATCAGAAAGTTCGACATATTCAACAATTTCGTCCATCTTTAAGCGTTTAGATTTATTTTTTACAACCTTTGCGACTTCACATAGCTTAACTGCTTTCAATTTAATTAAGTTATCTATTAACATTAGATTATCAGGAGAGTAGTAATTATAATCAAATCTACTATTCATTTGATCTGAATTAATAGTAAATGATTTTTCAGATTTAATACTAAATGTTTCAAGAAATTGATTGTAATCATAAATAACATCACTGAAGTCTTCATCAATTATTTTTTGTCCATTTTCGGTGAGAGCATGTCCAAAGTTATCTTTTCTATAAATTGGTTTTCCGTTTTTGTTTCCAGTATATCCTGTCTTTTCAATTTTACTGAAAAATACTTGTTTACTCTTTATTGCCTCATAATTATTTTTCTGTAAGAACAATAAAGAAGCCTTAACTCCTGTACCATAAGGTATGAATGTATCTTGAGGTAAAAGAATAACTCCAAGAATACTAGTCTTATCTTTTATGTATCTTCTCAAATATTCCAAAGAGGAATTTTCAAAATGCCCATTTGGTAAAACTATTCCAAGTCTTCCACCAGGACGAAGTAACTGCAAGCATCGCTCAATGAATAATATTTCCGGAACTTGACCATTTAAGATATTTCTTGTTTTCATATAACTATCACCATACTTATTCCATTTGTATCCTAATTCATATTTTGCTAATACTTCTTTATTTGTAATTTTACCTTGAGTACCGAAAGGAGGATTGGTTAGAATGATATCGAAATAATTTTCTAAATTGTTTAACTTAGAATGCTGAATATATTTAAGACTCAAATCTTTAATATCGATTAGTGCATTGCTACACAAAATATTAGGGTCAGCATCACACTCAATCAAGAATTTTATTTTTGCAATTTGTGATATACGATTATTTATCTCTATTCCAAATATATTATTTTGCACATATTTTTTAATATCCACATCTCTGAAATTATCTCTAATGTATCTTAAAGAAGAAAATAGAAAACCGCCAGTCCCACAAGCAGGATCGATAATATTTTCGTTTGGTTTAGGTTTAATAATTTCAACACAGAAATCTATTATCGGATCAGGTGTAAAAAATTGACCACGCCCTCCTTTAGCATGACGACCAAGAAATTTTTGAAAAGCAAGTCCATTTGCATCATTATTTGAATTTTTAAAACTTACCTCTTGAAGAATTTTCACAACAAAAGCAAGAGACTGAGAACTTAGTTTTAAGCAATCAATGCTTTCAAAGTAGCTGCAATATTTTTGTTTTGTTTCCTCAAATAATTGGTTAATACGATTAAGGAATGAGTTATTATTATTATTAATCGAATCTAATTTGAGAGACTCACTGTTTAAAATATAGAATGATTTATTTTCCCTATGTTCATCGTAAAATTTTATAAATAATACTTTAACGATTTCTTCTAGAACCTGTTGTTCAGAAAGACCCTCATTTGCATATAAATAATTATGAATATCTTCAAATCGCCTTAAAGGACTGTCTAAGATGTTCCCTAAAAAAGATCGCTGCTTCATTTATTCCTTACCCTCATATACGACATTTCTATTATCCACTTGCATATCTTTTTCTTGAATGGCATCTTTTGTATCTATTGTATCTAAAACTTCATTGAAGTCATCATGCCATTCATCCGACAAACAGAGTTCATCCCCAAAAACAAAACCCATAATATAGTTTTGCTGCAGATGATCTGCGTCGGATCCTGATGATTCCAGATTTTTAGGGTTGGCAAACAGAAATTTATGTTCTGAAAACCTCAAAAATATATCAACTGATATAGTATTAAACTCGTCTTTCCTTGGAGTTGCTTGTGTTCTTTCACTCAAACCACCTGCCCCTGCGACAAAGTGAGTTTCCAATACCTTAATTTTATTCATTAAATATTCCAATCTCATGTCGATCATATCACTGATTTGCTCTCTTGTGTACTCTCGCAAATTTTCAATTGCTTTTGATTTGTCGGTCTCTCTTTTTGGAGATTTATACTTTACAATTTCTTCATAATCGTAAAGTGTTTCGCTATATTCGCTCAGATATTTAGGAAGATTGGTTTTTATCCAGTTGTTAATTTGTGGTTCTATTTCGGAATGTTTATCTATCCAGCTGATTTTTTCATGATGATAAAACAAAAATGTCCTTAGTTTATCGTAATTATATAGTTTATGCCATTTCTCGGAGTTGGATTTTACTCCCTTTGACTCTAAAACAAACCAATTTCCATTTTTATCTTTAAAATAGAAGTCACCATGATGGTTTACGTGTTTTCTACCTTCCCATTTCTCACGAATTCTTTCGACGGTATAGTCTAAAGATAATAAATAATTTTTTAATAATAACTCTGTTATTGAGCCGCTAACATAACCTTGTGCATTAGGACTTAATTTAAGAGCTTCAAGAAAAATCTCTAAAGTCGTTTTAAACACTTTAGATACAAAATCTTCTAGTTTATTTAAGATAGACATATTTACCCTTCTTGAATAAAGTTTGGTGTATAACTTGTTATTTTGCTCAATGCTCTCACTTAAATGGTGTACTTTCAAACTTAGTACGGAATAACTGAGAAGTCAATAGTGTTGTCTTCAATCCTCCCTACTATCCCCAAAACCTCCTCTCCTCATCCAAAACCTCAAGAAAGACTCCTCCCATAGAGATTGATATAGGAAGTTTTCCTTTTGCGGTTGAAACGGTTAATCAGTGCAGGATGAGGATAGTTCATTGAAATATTGCTTTTGAGTGTCGTACCTGCGAAGGCAGGCATCTATATATGCTTGATATTTAAGCGCTTAATATCTTTAGATTCCCGCCTTCGCGGGAATGACATACCCTTTTGTCGAATATTTCAAAGGTATCGAGGACATCCGGCGCCACGCTAATTTGGATTCCCAGATTTTGGAAATACGATTACAAAATCCCCGGTTTGGGAGAAACCGCGCTACAAAGTTAAGAACTTTAATACTTCGCCTTCTTAATTTTCCGCGATAAAATTGCGATCTGCTTCATTTTGGCGCTTTTCTCAAGTATCGCTCTTTCACGGCGGCGTTTGTCGAGAAACATAGTTTCACGCTTCATCTTCAGATAGTTTTGATAACGTCTCTTATTTAGTTCACCATTCTTAAGCGCCTGCAATACGGCGCAGCCGGGCTCATCCTCGTGACGGCAGTTTCTGAACCGGCATTGACTGAACAGGTTTTCGACGTCGTCAAAACCGACCGGCTGATCATCAGGATCGCTCCATAACTGAAGCTCGCGCATTCCCGGTGTGTCGATGACGATCCCGCCCTCCGGCAGCACGATCAGCTCGCGCCAGGTGGTCGTGTGCCGTCCCTTGCCGAACTCCTCATTGATTTCGCGGATCAGCAACCTTTCCGATCCGATCAGGCGGTTGATGATGGTCGATTTGCCTACACCGGAGGATCCCGTAAATGCCGCTGTTTCGCCTTCCCTTATATGTCTGCGCACACAGTCCAGGTTCTCATCCATCGCAGCGCTGAGGTAATACACAGAAACATCCGGCGCTATGTCGTTCACCGCAGTCAAGCGACTGAGGGGATCGTCGCAGAGGTCGGCTTTGTTGAGCAGTATGACCGGTTCCGCGCCGCTGAGTCGGATCTGCGTAATGTAGCGTTCGATCTTGCGCAGGTTGAAGTCACGGTTCAGTCCGAGCGTGTGAAATACGGTGTTGATATTGGCGGCGATGATCTGCCGGTCGGTTTTTATGCCAGCCGATTTGCGTGAGAAGACGCTCTGGCGGGGTAAAACTTTATGTATAATAGCCTTTCCTTCATCCGGAAGGGTGTTGACGATTACCCAGTCCCCAACGGTTGGGAAGTCCTCAGGTGACGAGGCGTTGTAGGTGAAAGCGCCGGATACAATCGCTGAAAAGCTTCCTTCAGCGGAGATTATATCGTAGCGGCTGCGATCTTCACGGGCGACACGGGCAGGGATCAGATCGCTTCCGGCATCTGTCCGTGTGAATTCTTCTGCAAAATATTCGTTCCAGCCAAGCTGATTCATGTTCAATTTTCTTGTCCTTTGGTTTGTTTAAAAGTTGTTTGTATTTGATACTAATGTTCAGTCAAACGGATCGAGTTCTTTGAAATATTGCCTCTTAGTGTCATTCCGGTGAAAACCGGAATCCATAACATTGGCATTATTAAGTACTTAGCATGTCTAGATTCCTTGCCTGCGCAGGAATATTCACACAGTGAGCTCCATCACGAATCATGAAAATAACTTGATGTGACCCCCCCTTTATCCCCCCCTACAGTAGTAGGGGGGGCGGGATAAAGAATACTATTTTCAAAGGAATGACGAACCTCGTTTTCGAATAATCCAAAGAACTCGGGGCGTTTGACACCACTTAACAAAGTAGTATTGAATTAGGCAGGACAGGACAAAAAGAGAAAACCCTCCGAAAAACCGGAAGGCTCACAAGCCTGAAAACAGGCGCTAAAGCGGTTTTCCTCTTATATCATATCATGTCCCATAGGAGCTGCGCGTAAAGGAGGCTTCATCAGCCTCGGCAGCCATTGTGAATTGATCCGACATAAAAAGTCCTCCGCTTTTGGTTAGCAACGAATTGTAATACTATTATAAGCGATTATATGGCGTTTGTCAAGTGGGGGATGCTATAAAAACGGCTTACAAATGCCATTATTATAAAGATCATCTACCATAATTCAGTAAACTTTCCCATCAATTCTTCTTCCTCGAAGACAAAAACCACTAAAAGTAACGCTAAGTAATTCCTTTACTTGTTACAAACAAGGTCTATTTTCGGGATATATTTATTATCATTAAATTTTTATTGTTTATCAATAATATTATATTGCATATCAATATATTTACTCTTATATTACGAATAACATAATTCAAAAGGAATCCGATATGAACGAATTGAGTACAGCGACAAACCAAACCTCATCCGGAGAGTTGACTTCGCGGTCGCTCTGGCTGCCGATCGCTATTAAATGGGGTTTGGGAATTTTTTGGTATGGTATGATCGTCGTGGCAGGAATTGCTTTGCTGTTCTTTATCTTCGCAGGCGCAATGACTAAACAACACTTTCCTTTCCCTTTTGAAACTCCGGTATTGGTCAAATTAATCAATATAGACAGCCTAAGAGTGAATGACAACCCAAATAATGAATCCGTAGCGCCTTCAGATCTTAGCGAAGACGTCACATCTGAGCAAAAGAAAAATCCGGATGAAGAACTGAAGAAACTTGACGATATGGCGTTCAAGGCTTTTGCGATTAGAGGCGATTTGATGTACACTGTGCCGATGCGTAAGCTTTGGCTATTTCTATTGGCGGGTTTTTTCACTCCCACAGCAGTAGCTCTCGTAATTGCATTCCAATTACGCAAGATATTTAGATCCGTAAGCTTATCGCAACCCTTCGACAGCGCTAACATTAAACGAGTTAAGATCATCGGCTGGTCGGTGGTGGCGCTCGATCCACTGAAATCACTTGTTGCCTGGTGGGGCGCAAGAAGTCTGCTGCCTCTTGTGGCTGACATAGGACTAAAAATTGAAAGCGCCGTTCATATCGGATATCAAAGCATCCTGTTCGGAATCCTGATCCTTGCGTTGGTTCACATTTTCGAAACAGGAGCCAGATTGCAGAATGAACAAGAATTGACAATATAGGAGTTGTAATGCCGATAATCGTCAATCTCGACGTGATGATGGCAAGACGCAAGATGCCATTAAATGAACTATCTGAAAAGATAGGTATTACCCTCTCGAATCTGTCGATATTAAAGCAGAATCACGCCAAGGCAATTCGTTTTAGTACTCTCGATCTGATTTGTGAGGCGTTAGACTGTCAACCGGGAGATATTCTTGAATACCGGAAAAAGGAAGCTTCTTAGGTTGAGTTAAACAATTCAAGGAAATCAATTATCAATTTCTGCTGCCTGCACAAAACAGTCAATAACCCATTTTCACAGGAGTACATTATGCATAAGTCAATATTACTAACTATCGCTATCTTGATCATTACAAATAATGCGGTATTAGCACATGAATCTAAGCTTCAGTCTTATTATTCAACATCGAATTTCTTAGAAACGACTCCCTCTATTGAGGGAGGAGCAATAGGCGGAATGTTCAATCCGGCTGCGCTGGGACTTTCGGGAAATTTTAGCGCCATTTACTGGAATGATATTGAAAAGAGCCCCGGTATGGATCATTCATTTACAATCGCAGAAGGTTTTGGTGGACTCGGTTTTTCATGGCAGCATTGGGACTATCAGAATGCTTTGGGAATCACCCCAGTTAATGGTAAAATCGATGATTTTCAATTAGGTCTTGGATTCGGTGATGAAAGCGCCCGGTTCGGGATCGGTTACGGGTGGTCAAAGGGTGATATCAACACCGCACATCCAAGATGCGACAGACTGACGATTGGGGGAATAAGCAGACCAAATGCTTATCTATCATACGGCGCGGCGGTCACGAGAGGATTGAACCAGAACGAAGATTACCAAGGCATCATGGATTTCGGAGTTCGTCCTTTCAGAACACCCATTCTAACGGTTTTCAGCGACATGTCGGCTCAAAACAACGACAAGTTCAAGGACGTCCTTTGGAGCGTCGGCGCCATTGTTGAACCGGTTGGTGGAATTGCTGTAAAATTCAAGGTGTATGAAGGTGGCGCCTATACTGCGGGATTGTCAATCACATCTTTTGGAACGCAAGTGTCTGCATCACAGCAACTCGATAAGCATGGCAATAATAGCTACATGAACTATGGTGTAAGAGTCGGCGCGCCCCAAAAGGGAAATTTTAGCGATAAAGCTGTCATGAATCTGATCCCTCAAAAATTGAAACAAATTCAGTTTGAAAAACTTGAGATTACAGACAAAATTCGCTATCAACGATACCAGTATTTCGACAAGTGCGGACACACCCTGATGGAACTGCTTGAAAAACTGGAGGAGGTAAAAAATAATCCACTGTCGGGAGGGCTGGTAATTAAAATCACCGAAGAGATGAGCGGCTCATGGGAGATGTTATGGGAAGTTCGTGAGAAAATGAAAGAAGTTCAGTTCGCCGGCAAGACCCTGGTTGTGTTCTTCGAGCGGGGAGGTATGGGTGAATACTATCTCGCCTCGGTAGCCGATAAGATTATGGTGGATCCAGAGATAGCTTTAACTATGGTCGGATTCAATCTTGGCAGAACTTATTATAAGAATTTCCTTGAAAAGATTGGCGTCGGTTTCGACGAATGGCGCTTTTTCACTTACAAATCGGCATTGGAAGGATTATCTCGCGAAAATATGTCGGATGCGGACAGAGAACAGCGTACGAGGCTTATCGAAAGATTCTACGAGGTCTATCGCGCCGATATCTGCGCCTCGCGGAAGATTACCCCTGAATCGTTTGATCACATAATCAATAATGTTTGGTTGTTAACGGCAGATTCAATGCTTACGCATCAACTTGTCGATACCATTGGTCGGTGGGATGATATGGAAGACTATCTTGAGAACTTGACCGGCTCAAAGAAAATTATAGCCGAATCGGGAGGTTTCAAGATGCAAAAACCGATAAGCAGAACTTGGGGTAAACCACCTGAGATTGCTGTTATTTATGCGATTGGGGCATGTTCGATGAATAGTGGTATCAATGCGCGGAAGTTGCAGGAAGTCATCAAGGAGGTTCGCGATGATGATGACATCAAAGCGGTCGTGTTTCGTGCAGATTCTCCAGGTGGGGATGTACTTCCCTCAGACATCGTTGCGCTGGAGTTGAAGAAAACGGCTGAGAAAAAGCCCGTTATAGTATCTCAAGGACAGTACGCTGCATCGGGCGGATACTGGATTTCCATGTACGGTGATAAAATAGTTGCCTCACCCTGGACGCTTACGGGGTCGATTGGTGTGATTGGTGGATGGTTCTATGACGCGGGGCTGAACAGCAAGTTTGGTGTGAATTACGACAAAACTCAGGTTGGTAAACATGCTGATTTGGGTGGAGGCGCTGTTTTACCGATACCGTTCATTAATATTGGAGTGCCGGCTCGAAATATGGCGCTTGAAGAACGCGCCCATATCGAGAGATGGTTTCGAGCTTCCTACGACGACTTCGTGACAAAAGTCGCTACCGGTCGCAAGATGGAGAAAGAAAATGTTGAAAAAGTCGGTCAGGGTCGCATCTGGACTGGCGCTGATGGCAAGGATATCGGACTGGTAGATGAGTTGGGAGGGTTAGAGATGGCGATTGCTATGGCTCGCGAAAAGGCAAACATAGGTAAAGATGATGAAGTTGTTATCCGTGAATTACCAAAGATGAAGGGATTCGACCCTTCGTTGTTTCGGCCGAGATTATTCGGTATAAAGCTGGCTGATATTGAAGATGATCCAGAGCTTGTTTATATTCAAAAGTTAGTTGCATCAAAGGGACGCCCTTTTGTGATGATACCACCTTCGTTGATGCCATGAAGTCGCAGCCCGACTTGTCCTCAAGCCGTTATTTAGGTATAGAAACTGTTCTATAATATATTTGAGGTGCAAGTTCGCATTGCATATAGTATTGATTTCCCAAGATAATTACTTATATTTCAATATTCTTCAATGTCACTTCAAATCAGAGATGCATCATTATTACTGCACGACCGTATGATGTAAAAGTTGTTGGTTGCCAGAAAGAGAAAAATATGAAGCACGTCCTTATTGTCATTAGTTTGCTATCAGTCATCTGCTTTTCAGGGATAAATTTTGCACAAGAAGTTCAGATCCCTGTTGATAAAGATGGAAAGGTTGAACTAATTGACACTGAGCTCGAAAAGGAACTGGAGTTGTTTAAAGATTACATGAACTTTCGGGAAGCTCGTCTGTTCCAGGTTTCAGATTCACTTTTCGTTCTCGAGGTTTATTATCAGCCCGATAAAATACTTCTGAAAGCTCGCTTGCCTCTAACACTCGATGATAAAAGAATTTTTCAACAACAAGTATCTGAGAGAATATTAGCGAAAGCGCAGCACGTTATCATAGATCAGGAGGGCCGCTCTAAACTGCTTGCAGGTTTAATGACGCTTTCTCTGGGTTACTACGGCTGGGCACTGCCGATGTCGCTCGATGTCCATGATGGCAAACTCGCTGTGGCAATGTATATGCTAACCAGTGGGGCAGGATTCTATCTACCTCTATCAGCAACCAGGAATAAGCCCGTAACAGACGCAGCAGCGACTCTCGGTCTCTATTGCGCTTCACGTGGGATCGGACATGGAATAGCCTTAACTCTTCTGTTAAGTGATGATCCCACTTCACAGGCAGTTGTCGGTACCGGAATGGTTGTCAGTGTTGCTGAGGGATTCTCTGGATTTAATATTGCCAATAATTTGAGCATGAGTAGCGGAACTGCTGAAATGATAGGCTTTGGTGGAGATTATGGTATTGGCTTTGGTTTGGGATTTGCTCACCTGGCAGATCTTTATAATGATGATAATAGTCGGGCAGTTGGGGGTTCCGTTTTACTTGGATCCGGACTCGGAATGTTTGGATTCCAAAGGCTTGCAAATCGTCAATCGTACACCAGAGGTGATACCTATGTGCTTAAAGGAATTATGTTGCTCGGTGCTTATATTCCTGCTGTTTTCCTTGACATAGTAGGATCGGAAGAGCCGAAAGCCTACACCGCTGTTTGCATGGCAGGTTCTGTTGGTGGAATAGTTTTTGGTGACCGGATAATGCAGGGAAATGATTTTACAACAGGACAGGGTATCCTGATTAATTTGAGTGGTCTTGCCGGCGGATTATTCGGATTGGGAACAGCTTATCTGGTTAGTTCCGATAATGGTGAGCACACCACCATGTATCTCACGTCGAGCGCTATCGGAGCATTGCTCGGATTCCGGCTGATGTATAAATCTATGGCGCGAAAGCATGTGACCTCTGAAGAAAATTTATCGTTCGATTTCGGGATTGCTCCGGAAGGATTAATTGCTCTAGCGAGAGGAAAGCGATCCAATTTCTATTCGGAAACAACTCCTCCGCTTTTAAGGTTCTCACTCCGATTTTAAGGTGTTGTATTTATAAATTCAATCTGTTGTCATCCTTGTTTCTTATCAGATGGGTTCAGTATCGCAGCCAGACTTTTCCTCAAGCTGGAATTTTATTTATCCTGATTCATACCGAAGAATGTATCATTTCAATCCAAACGCCACAAGCGGTTTGCCCGGGAAGGTGACCGAATAGTCGGTGTGTCCAAGTACAATTCCGTCGGCTGTGGCGCGGACGGTCTCAATAGATCGTCCGAAGGCGTCGTAAATCTTTCCCACCGGCTGATTGGCGCGTACCCTGTCACCGGGTTTGATCAAAAACCGAAAGATACCGCTGGTCGAAGCATAAGGTAGATCGCTGTATTTCAATACATTATTTTGCGCTATTTTGGGCAGCGGATACGAGACCTGATCGGAATGCTCATCAACCATGCCAAGACGGTGCAAAACCTGCCAGATGGCGTTAACTCCATAAACCACGTTGCGCTCATTGACGACATACGACTCACCAAGTTCGAGCGTCAGCGCTGGAATATCCCTGCTGAGCAGGCTGTAAGAAAGTGTCTTTTTGAAGCTGTAATCAGCGGAGCTATCCATTTGCTCGCTGATCACAGGGAAGCCAACCCAGCGGCTGATCTCCTCGACTTGTGAGAAAGCGGATTCGTGAGACTCGCCCGGATGCGGATCGAGTAGTGTGTAGGGTATTGACCGTTTCCAGTCGTTGTGCAGATCGAGGACGAGGCTTGTATCTGACTGCATGATGCCGGTAAAGACTACGTGGGCTATCCTTTCAGCCAATGACCCGCCGGAGCTGCCGGGAAAGGAGCGGTTCAGGTCTTCCTTGCTGAACGGAATGCTGCGCGAGACGTTCTCGAAACCGATGGGATTCATGATCGGAAACGCCTTGAGTTTCCCGCAGAACAACGGCAACCGACGTAATAACTTGAAAATCTCCTGGATCACCACAATCCCACCCACTTCATCACCATGCGAGCAGGCTGTCAGCCAGACCACCGGACCGGGCAAACCACTTGACGCTTCCATAACCGGCAGACGACGTGACGCCACCACCGATCCGGTCAGGATTTTGCTGAACGAATTTTTGAATCTGGTTCTGTTGATATTTTCGGATATTGTTTTCATGGTTGAATTCCGGGTGAATAATTAACTATATGTTCCAATATGGTTTGATGCAGTTGGAATGTATGGTTATTTGAATCTAATTATTTTACCGCATGATAGCAAGTTAGGTTCTGTAAGTTAATGGGATTTCAATATACATTAATAATGGCAGGTCACATCGGGGAGCACACAAGCTTGCTTTGTCCGTGTTTATTACTAAAGAGAGAGTATGAGTGCAGTCAGGTGTCTAATCGTAGAAGTGCAGTCAGGTTCGTCAGATGACAGATTGAAGTGGTGTCATGCATCTCGTTTAACACAGATAATTCTTCAATTCCTAATTCAAAATCCAAAATTCAAGATTGTAATTGCATCCTGTCTGTCATTACTTGTTGTTTTAGAATAATTGTTCAACTTTAAACCTTATAATGGTGTCGGTTATGAACCCGACAGATGGTTTATAATCCGACATACCACTTCCCAATAATTACTTCTATTTTTAAAGGGTAAATTAGAAGTAAAGCGACCTTTTAGTTTTCCATATTGTACAAAACGCCAAAATTTTCACGCGCATGAATTACCAATGGAATATCTAAGTATTTGTCATCCTCAATTTCTTCGATTCGTGCAATAAAAGACTCACAAAGTCCATCAATAGATTCAAAATGTAACATAATGGAAGCCCCTTTAATGCTCTTCCCAATCCTTTTAAAAATTGCCCATCAGTATCAGTTGAGATAGCAACAACTTAGTTTTCCAAATCAAAAATCTGAGAGGGATTAAGGTTTTTCCCACCGAGTATATTTTGATCATCGAGAGCTAAGGTAAGCACACTACCACCTTTAACACAGAATTTGATTTCTACTTGATTAAATATTCTGTGATGGTTTTCTAAAACAGCCTCACCATTTACCCTAACAATGCAAGGCTGTTTATCAGAAAGGACTCTCTTTATTTTTAGTAAGCGAACGTTATTAACGGGTAATATTAGTGAGTAGATTTTATCTGTTTGAAGAGCAATAACAAGGGTATTACAGGGTATCTCATCATTAGTTAATCAACAATCGTTCTCATTTCTTTAAAAACTGAAAAACCTAGATTATCTGTATTGAGATAATAAATTGTAGATTTCGTACCAAGATCGATAATTGAATCTTCAAGTTTATCTTATGTATCCACTGGTATTATTCTCATATCCTGTTCTTTAAGTTAACAACTTTCTCCGTGTCAACCTATAGCAGGACAAGACATCCTCATTTGATCCGCCATAGGCGGACAAGTTCCCCCTTTTCAGAATGGTGAGTGATTCTAAATTCTGAATCAAATGAAAGAATTCCGTTAAATCTCTACAGATATATTGTTTTTAATCGCAGTTCGTTTTATATTTTAAATGAGTTTTAATGAGCAAAAAGCGCTTCTTTGATGTTTACTTTCCGATCTTTATCCAAATTGATTTAACGGAGTCCGCCATGAGAACCTCTCAAGTTGTATTTTTCTTAGTCATTTTCCTGTTTACTGGACTGATCACAATTTCCGCACAAGTGTTTATCGATCCTGTTGGT
This sequence comes from bacterium, assembly GCA_021734165.1. Taxonomy (GTDB): domain Bacteria; phylum Electryoneota; class AABM5-125-24; order Hatepunaeales; family Hatepunaeaceae; genus JAIPJL01. Next base: position 16,178 of record JAIPJL010000061.1, read on the forward strand.
GTTGCTGTTTCTACGGAAGCGGGTGACAGCATCGCTGTTGAAGTGACATTAACCAATAATGGTGACAGCGATGTTTATTTTGCGCTTGATTTTGATGAGCCACCTGACGAAAATAACAGAAATGCGGGGCCACGACGCGATGATCGCAGCGATCCCGATGACGCCGGATACTTTTGGGTGGATGACGACGAGGATGACGGTCCTGAATTTAACTGGATCGACATCGCCAACAGGGAAGGAGCTGAGCGGCTCCAAGCTGGAGACGACTGGAACAGCGGTGTAATTGATCTGGGATTTGAGTTTCCCTGGTATGGTGAATGGTATTCCTCGGTTCGAGTCTGTTCTAACGGCTGGTTCACGTTCGATCCGGAGCAGGATGGGACTTTCAATTCTTTGCCGGAGTTCCCGAACGACGAAGCGCCGAATAATATCCTGGCAGTTGACTGTCTTGATTTGTCAATAGGTAACCAGAGTGCGCTATGGTTTTGGACTGATGGTGAAGGGCAGGCTGTGATTTCCTGGCTTATAATGTTGCTTCCCATGGCGCCAATTCGCTGTGATATCACAATGCAGGCGGTTCTTGACGCTGAAACTGGAACCGTTTTATTTCAATATGGCAACCAGATAGGGCTTCCTGCTAATCAGGTCAACGTTGGATATGAGAATCAGAACGGAGATTTAGGAGCGAGTATTTACTATCATCAAGCCGTGGCACAGGGATTGGCGATTGCAATATCAGGTCCATTCTTAACCTGGTTTAACATAGTACCTGAGGAAGGCGTTATCAGAGCTGAAGATTCCCGAACTCTGGACGCCATCTTTATGTCCGAAGATATGGAAGCCGGAACTTATGAAATGGTGATAACAATCGAATTGCATGAGGTCGAAAATGAGCAGATTCAATCTATAATTGAATTGTCCGCCGTCATGACGGTGAATGATCCAGTCTTTACCATCAACGGTAGGATAACGGATGCTGCTACTCATGAATCCGTCGTGGATGCTGCAGTTGATGTGGATCGTTATATAATCAGACGCTTCAGCGATGAGGATGGCGTTTATGCTTTACAAGATATACCGCGCGAAGAATACAACTTGACCTTCACCGCTGTTGATCATCTTCCTTTTACTGAACAAATTGAAATCATTGATGAAGACGTCGAGCTAAACGTTGAACTGCTCCATTCCGAATGCACACCAAGTCAAAATCAGTTCTTCATGGAGCTACAACCTGATATGTCTTATAATTTCGATTTTCGCATTGATAATGGAGGTAACGGTCCCTTAACATACTCAGTTGACAGACGATTGCCTGGTGATGCTAACGCTGAACCTTTTGAACTTCGCAAAACCGATGAAATCCAGGAAGCAGTTGATGATGACATGCTTGCAGGAGCTATTTACGCCGACGGTCAGTTCTTCATCTCAGGCGGCAACAACGGTGATGATGTTGATAAGATATATATTCTCAACATGGACAGGGAAGTTGTCGGTCAGTTTGATCAATTCGTTGAAGATCGCTATGGTATGCGGGATCTTGCTTATGATGGAACACTGATCTGGGGCGCGGTCGAAGGCACATTTTACGGTTTCACAACAGGAGGTGAGCTTGTGAACTCTTTTACGGTTGATGTCAATCTTGAAGGACGAGCACTTGCCTGGGATCCTGAAAACCAAGTGTTGCTTGCCTCGGATATTTCCACAGACATCTTTGCTATCAATCGTGATGGTGAAGTGGTTGTAACTTACGAACGTCCCAATGAACTGCGTATCTATGGACTTGGGGTCTGGCGCGATGATCCGGATGGTTACTACCTCTATGTGTTTTGCAGAGGTCCCGGCGATGTTGGTATTGACGCTTTCAAGCTTAATCCTGCAACCGGTGAGTACATGCTGGCAGCGTATTTTGATGTTGAGGGACGCCCCGGAGGTGTTCAAATTACTAATCAACTTGATGCATATAGCTGGGTTATTGTAGCGTTGGTTCAGAATCCTGATGCACTGTCAATCTGGCAGCTTGCTGCGCGGAAAGAGTGGTTTCAGATTAATCCCACCGCAGGCGTTATAGAGCCTGACGAATATGAAGAATTTGTATTAACGCTTGACGCTGCAGGACTTCCAGTCGATAATGATTTCCGTGGCGAGGTTGTCTTAATGCACGATGGAGTAGGCTCTGAGACTGTTCTTGATGTAACCCTAAGCGTGGTAGAAGGCAGAGTTCCGACATCCAGGGATATAAATCTTCACATTGGCTGGAACACCGTTTCAACCAATCTTCAGCCGGATAATAACGAAGACATCGAAGGACTTGTCGCTGCTATTGTTGAGAATGGCGCTCTGATCATGATGAAGAACAGTAACGGTGATTTCTATCGTCCTGCTTATGAATTCAACAACATAGATGCTTGGAACTCTTGGGATGGTTTCCAGATACTGATGGCTTCAGCAGCTACACTGACCATCGAAGGTGAATCGGTTTTAAAGGAAGACCCGATTGATTTAACCGAAGGCTGGCAGTTGGTTAGTTATTATCCGCGTTATGAGATAGAAGCTACAGAAGCTCTTGTTAGCATCGTTGACCATTTGATCATCGCAAAGGATGGTAACGGCAACTTCTACTTACCTGAATGGGATGATTTCAGCAACATGGGTAATATGTGTGAAGGACAGGGTTATTTCATCAAAGTTGACGCCGATTGCAGGCTTATTTATGTTCCAGAAGAGGAAGAACGTTTGATGGTGAAATCTCCTTTAGTCAGTAGGACAAGTATTCCCCCGATCGGGGTCGAGGGCAAGCCTACTTGTCACGAAGATCAAATCTGGCTTTCGGAGACACCTCGCAGCGCTACATCCTACAGCTTGTTATTGCTGACTGAAGGCATGGAAGCGGGTACTCGTCTCGAGTCATATACTCCATCAGGCGCTCTTGCCGGACGCGGTGTTGTTGATATTAGTGGCAGGTGTGGCATGGCTTTATGGGGTAATGAAAGTGGTTTCAGCGATGGTGAAGCAATCACCATCACAAGTGCGGGGAGCGCCGACATTCTTATCGGCGAGTTAGAGTGGCTTGATGGTGACATATCCGGCTGGAAAACTGATGGCTGGGGAGTTGCTAAACTAATTGGCACAACAGAGCTTCCTTCAGAATTCGGTATTGTGTCCGCTTATCCAAATCCTTTCAACTCCCAGATGCGAGTTTCTTACAACCTGTTAGAAACCGGCATTGTTGACCTTGCTGCTTATGACGTATCCGGACGACGCGTCGCAGAGCTTACATCGGGCAGGCAGATTTCCGGCGCTCACACCGTTATGTTTGACTGTAAAGACATGCCAAGTGGTGTTTACATGCTGCGCTTGAAGGCAGGTGGACAAAGCTCAATGATGAAGGTGATGCTTGTGAAGTAAGT
>JAIPJL010000062.1 GCA_021734165.1 bacterium
ACCTGATAACTATCCAAACCCTCCCAGTAGTCTATGTCGCAATAATCGTAAACCGGACTGTAGAAACATCCGCGGGAATCCTTGATCAGAATCAACAGTTCATCATCGACGAGCGGCTGCACAAGGTTACGAATGTCATCCCGTTCAGGCTGCACATTCACCGAAACAAGACTCCAGCCGATAGGCAGATCAAGCGTTCGCTGTGCCATACCACCGGATGTCACCTCAAGCGAAACGTCAACCGTTGTCTCACCACCTACGCCGTCATGTGTGAATACAAGCTCGGCTGTTAGCTCGTCGTCGGAAAAGCCACCACTGTTCAAAGTTACTGTAAGATCTGTATGGTCTTCTGCTTCAATAACGCCTTCGGTGGGATCAACAAGCAGCCAATCGGTACGACTGTCAAGATGCCAGATCGCCAGCCTGTCATCGTTCTGTACTATGCCGACAACCGACCAGGCGTAAGGATCCCAGCGGTTGGTGATCTGGAAACCACCCGGACGACCTTCACCAACATCAAGATAAGCTGCCTCCAGGTATTCACCATTGTCTGGATTCATCCGGTAAACGCCGATACCAACATTATCGGGACCCCGGCAGAAAATATACAGGTTATAACCTTCGGTGTCTTCAGGGTAGTAAGCAAGTCCGTAGATACGCAATTCGTTATCAAGTTCTACACGCACTTCGCCGTCAGGAGCAATACCGTAGATGCTCGTGGAAATGTCAGACGCCCAGAGCAGATCTCTGTCCGGATCGTAGGCAAGCGCTCGACCTTCGAGATTGACGTCAACCTCGAACGATGTCGCAGAATCGCCGTCAACGGTGAAACCGTAGAACGTGCCTTCAACTGCGCCCCAGATCAGGTTGCCGTCCCAGGCAAGGTCTCGCATACCGTAACGATCTTCGACGAACTGGTCGAATTCGCCGGTTTGTTCATAGTCTCGGTTGAGTATGTAGATTTTGTTGACGTCTTCACCGTTATTACCGCTGGAAACAAAGAATCGGTTATCAGCGAAGACGACGCCTGCGATAAAGTCATCGTTGAGAGGTTGTTGAATATCCACGTCCACTCTACTTTCCCAAGGTTCTGCTTGTGCGCCTTCGGGAAACACACGTTCCATCGACCAGGTTAGCGGACCGTTGCCGGAATTAGTAATTGTCAGACCGACATCCATCTCTTCATCGCCGCCCATGCTGATGTTAATAGCATCCGAACTCGGATGACAAACTGAATGAAGCAGAGAGAAGTTCTCTTCTACATCCTCATCAGGTCCAATAGTTATCTCACGCATCATCGGCAGATAATCATCCATTGTCACAACGAAATTATATGTCCATGCAGGTATTTCAGGAAAAGAATATTCACCATTTTCATCGGTTGTGTCTGCAAGACCAAATTCGGTATCAGCCACTATCGCTCCTTGAATAACACCATTCTCTGATGCTTCAGTTACCGTACCTTGGAGATGACCAAAACCTTCAACGACAAAGATATGTACGGGAAGCTCAACTTCACGATGATCAGGATCGGTGCATTCAAGTAAAACAGTCCTTTCATATTCACCTGGTTCAAGTCCATTAGTATTTGCTGTAAAAGTGATGTCGATTGAACCCTGAGCTTCGATCTCACCTTCAGAAGGCTCTATCTCCAGCCAGTCAGGATCATCACCAAGATCGGATAAAGTAAATGCTAAAACATGAAGTTCATTCTCTTCTTCCGCAGCATTGCGAATTGTGAGTGTCTGATGAACGTTGTTTTCTACCGGTACAGGTCCAAATTCAATATTATTTGCTTCAATTTCAAGAACACCATATACCTCTTCAATGCCATCATCATAGACAAAACCTAATTGATCGCTCCAACGTCCTCCTGCCCAAAGATTATATCCATCGTGAGCCAGTCCCTGATGGGGATAGTCAGTATTTTCCGATCTGAATTCACGAATAACATCTGCTTCACCATTTTCGAAATCTATGACAACCTGAGAAATATATCCTACCGACATTACCCAGAAATGAGCTTCTTCATGTGCAGGTACATAGGCGATACTAACTGCACGACCATGATTGATGAGCGCTGCAAGATTAGGTCCTTGGGCGACAACCTCAGCATCGCGATTTAGTTTGTAAATACGTTGATCATTTTGATCATGTTCGGAATTTGAGTAAAAAAACTCACCATCCCAAGTAAAATCATGATGACCACCGCGCGGGAGTTCCATCTGTCCCACGTGATCACCTTCGCGATCATATAAATGGATAATGCTCGGATTATTGGGTCTTACATACTCACATACCCAAAATACTCCATCAACAGGATCATAAGTCATTCCAATAGCATCCGAAATTTCGAGATCGTAGCTTGCTACAACCTCAAAATTCTCTGGATTTATACAGAATAAGTGACGTTGACCGGTTCGACAAGTACCCCAGATATATTCTCCATCCCAGGCAAGTCCAGCGTTGTTTTGATAAGGTAATTCAAACCTCTCAAGCTGATCGCCTAAATCATCACGTCGAGGTCCATAATTAGCATTATGAGAACCATCATACGCTGGAGCCGACTGAACTGAAACAGATCCAATCAGCAAGAATAGAACTAAGGATAAAAGTATTTTACAGTATCTCATTATCAACTCCTCACTGAAAGACATTTAAATTTGTTTACTGGATTAAGGATTTTAATCCTAATCCTCAAAGGTCTGCCTATTGATCTGAATGCGCACTTCAGAGTCTGTCCGATAATGTTTAAATAGTGTCGTTATGCGTCCTCACATGGCGCTTAAGTCATAGTTTTTCCGTCACGTGAGGACACGTGATGGCACATTGTTTCACAGCAGATTAAACAGATTAACAATTTCCCCGCGCTTGCGAAAGGATTCTCTTTCACACTTTTGCACTTTCTAACTTTCAGACTTATTTCACCAGCATAACCTTCACCATCGAACTCTGCCCACCTGCCTGCAAGCGCAGCATGTAAACACCGCTCGGCATGTCCTTGCCGTCAAACATGACGGTGTGAACACCTGAAACCTGCCTGCCAGATGTCAGCTCTGCAACGCGACGTCCGGATACGTCATAAGCAGCAAGGTCAACAACTCCAGTCTCTAACAGGTTGTAAGATAATCTCATCTGGGAGTTGAAGGGATTCGGATAAGCGGATACTATGCCAAACTCAGAAGGAATCTCCGTTGATCCGGTAAGTTTTGCAACACCCCAGCCATCTGCCTTCCAGCCGGATTTGTCACCATCAAGCCACTCTAACTCGCCGACAAGCTTGCCCTCGACTCCGATCGGGGGAATGTCGGCGCTCCCCGCACTTGTGATGGTGATTGCTTCACCATCGCTGAAACCACTTTCATTACCCCACAAAGCCATGCCACACCTGCCGTTACCATCAACAACACCTCTACCTGCAAGAGCGCCTGATGGTGTATATGCCTCAAGATGAGTGCCCGCTCCCATGTCTTCAGTTAATAAAAGCAGGCTGTAGGATACGCTGCTGCGAGGTGTCTCCGAAAGCCAGATTTGATCTTCGTGACAAACAGATTGACAAGTATTATGACAAACAGGAATGTTTGTCCTACTGTTTATATCACCCGCTGATCGCTCTTCCTCCGCCGGTACGTAAACAAGCCTGCAATCGGCGTCAACCTTTATGAAATAACCCTGTCCTTCACATAAGTTGCCCATGTTGCTGAAATCGTCCCACTCCGGTAAGCAGAAGTTGCCGCTACCATCCTTGGCTATGATCAGATGGTCATAAATGCTGGCAAGTGCTTCAGTTGCTTCTATTTCATAACGTGGATAGTAACTGACCAACTGCCAGCCTTCGGTCAAGTCAATCGGGTCTTCCTTCAGAACTGACTCTCCGGCAATCGTCAACGTGGCAGCCTCAGCCATCAGCATCTGGAAACCCTCCCAAGAGTTCCAGGCTTGAATGTTGTTGAAGTCATAAGCAGGACGATAGAAATCACCGTTAGTGTTCTTCATCATGATCATAGCGCCAGTCGTTACAATACTGTCAACCAATCCTTCGATGTTTTCATTATCATTAGGTTGTAGGTTAGTTGAAATCGTATTCCAGCCGATATGAAGATCAATATCACGAGTCGTTTGTACTCTACCCGCTTGGACGCTTAACGTCACATCAAGGGCAGTTTCTTGACCAATACCATCGTGCATAAAGACGACTTCACCGCAAAAATCATTGTCAACAGGAAGTCCGGTAGCGTCAAGTGTTAACACAAAGCCCTCATGATCGTCAGGCTCGATGACGCCTGCGGTTGGCGTAATCTGGAACCACTCTTTACGAGCAGCAAGCTGCCAGACGTTCAACCTGTCAGGATTCTGAACCAGCGACACAATCACCCAACTGTAAACATCAAGCTGATTCGTGATCTGAATACCTCCGGGACGACCGTCTCCAACATCAAAGTACTGTGCAAGCATGTACTCACCGCTCTCGGGATTCAGTTTGAATGCATCAATACCTACGTTATCGGGACCTCTGCAGAAGACATATAGATAGTAACCTTCCGGATCATCAGGCCAAACGCCAAGTCCGTAGATGCGTAACTCAGCAGGACGATTGTAGGTCTCCACAACATCACCATCGCGATTAATGGCAAAGATGTCGGTAGAAATATCGGAAGCTAATAATACTTCATCAACAGGATCCCAGGCAAGCGCGCGTCCTTCAAGATTGGCGTCAACAGAGAATTCTATTTCAAGGTCACCTGTAGTAGTAAAACCGTAGAAGGTTCCTTCTACCGCTCCCCAGATCAGCTCACCATCGTAAGCGAGATCGCGCATTCCGTAACGGTCATCAACGAATTGGTTGAACTCATCAACGACTTCTCCGTCGGTATTAAGAACATATATTTTATTTGGATTATCTCCGTTGTTGCCGCCTGAAACAAAGAAATGATCTTCAGCGAAAACAACACCTGCCAGCATATCATCGTGAACAAGGTCTTCGATTTCATCGGTCTGACGCAATTCAAACGGTTCAGCGTTAGCATCACCGAGCAGTCTTCTGTCAACCGCATAAGTCAGTGGTCCGTTACCGCCGTTATCAATTTGAAATTCAAAATCATGTGTATAACCCGGTTCAAGCTGCATAAAGAATTGCCTTTGGCTCGGTGTGCATTCGGAGTGGAGAAGCTCTATGTTCCATTCCACATCACCCGCTTCCTCTATAGATACTTCCTCGACCGTTGTCAGAAAGTCGGTAGCTGAAATGGTTACTTCATAATCACCGAGTGGTAAATTATCAGCAGAAAAAGCGCCGTTTTCATCGGTGAACCTTGCGAAGTAATGACCGGAAACATCAAGCTTTGCGCCTTCGACAGGATTGTCGTTGGCGGCGTCTGTAATCGTTCCAGTGACGTTCGCAATCGGTGTTCCAACAGACATAATCGCTGAAATCATGATCAAATTCTCGTCAAGGTCGTCGCGGTTGTCTTCTTCAGCGAGCTGAATCTCAGCGATCATCTCATAGACTCCTTCTTCAAGCCCGGTGGACATGAATGTAACTTCAACCTCTGTTTCCCGATCAGTCTCAATAGTCCCTTCATCAGGCAAAAAACTAAGCCACTTGGGTTTTGAGCGACCTTCTGCCCAACGCGTGAGATTAACGCATTCCATCATACTTGACCAAAGGTAGTTTTGTTGATAGAAAAGTGTACCTGTAATACCAGTAAACAGGACATATCCACTGCCAAAGGGCCAGTCAGCGATTATACAAACGCTTTGGTTTCCCTGTGGAGAGTAATACCACACAGCATCTTCAGGTAATTGATTTACTGCAATAGTGCTGTAGTTCAACGAATTCCCGCGCATTACAATCCGAACACGGTTCTCATCACCATTATCATCCCTAAAGTATTCAAATGGAGTGAGTATTGGAAGGTCTTCCTCTATCCCCTCAATCAATCCGTCTTCGTCATCGTTAAGAAATTCAGGATTTACATCACCCCAGTCTCCACCAGCGCCGTTAGTCGTAACAGGAGCGTCTCCCGGCATGGTCACCTGTTGAAACGAATTGCTTCCCGTAAAGAATACAAACAAACCACCTCCATCGATGTATTCTTCAATACGTTCACGATTCTGTGTGTAGGACTGATAAAATGATGCACTCTGATCTTCGCCTGTTGCCACAATATCGTAATCATCGAGGTTGTAATCGTCAATATCCTCGATATCGATCATATCGACTTCACCCTCCTGATCATCGAATACTTCTACCCAGTTATTGCTGTCGTGCCAGCCATAACCTTGATCGTTCTGAGATTTCATTACAAGTACGCTAAATTCATTCGGATCATCACGACGAGGAACATTGTCATTCTCTGGGGGGCGGGTGAGTTTGATTTTGAAATTGACATTTTGATCTCCATCGTTGGTAAATGCCATATTTGTTATGAGGGTATCCTCATCATCGAATGCCGCAGTTAGGCCAACAGGATCGACTGAAATCTGTGCCAAAGTGATGTTTAATCCAGCCATTACTAATAGAGTGGATAAGATTATTAGCTTAACTGATTTCATGGTAACTCCTTTATTTATCGTAAGAATACTGCATGAAAAGAATAGTTTAGGCAAGTTCTGAGTAGGTGTTTGTAATATAACAATAACTTACGTTAAAAGCAACAGTTGTACATTAAACAGCTTTATTCTGAGGTTGATACAATGTTATAAACAGAAATAGCCCGAAATGAATCGGGCTATTTCCGTATTACTTTTCAAGATTAATTTACTTTAGTACGCCCGGAGGGACTCGAACCCCCAACCTTCTGGTCCGTAGCCAAACGCTCTATCCAATTGAGCCACGGGCGCATATATGTCTAATCTCATTTTTCTTGAAAGCAACAATTTAAATAAGTATATTACACAAGTCAATCAGTAATTGTACCGGTAACACTTTTGGAGCAATTATCCAATATTTCGATTCAGAAATCCCACGACTCAAACAAGATGAGATCCATATCTATTGGATGGACATCGACAGATTATCTTTGGATTTCGAAACTCTTTCACAGTTTCTATCCGAGGCGGAACTTAAGAAAGCTGATCGTTTGAGAGTTGCAACGCAAAAGCGGCAATATATAATCGCTCAAGCATTTTTAAGATGTCTTTTGAGTAATTATATTCATAAGGAACCTATAGAAATTGACTTTATCCGCAGTAAACACGGCAAACCATACTTAAAAATCGAAAGCAATCCAAATAATGTAAATTTCAACTTATCACATAGTTACGATCTAATTGTTGTTGCAATATGTTACAATATTAACATTGGGATCGATGTAGAGAAGATCAGATCAAGCAGGAACTTTCTTGGGATTGCGAGAAGATTTTTCTCGATTGATGAGTTTACAGCATTAAAATCGCTAAACGCCGAAATGCAACAGGAAGCTTTTTATAAATGCTGGACACGTAAAGAGGCTTATCTTAAAGCGATAGGGAAGGGGATTAGACTGCCCATTAATGACTTCACTGTTTCATTATCACCGGATATGCCTGCCTCTATACTGAAAATATATAATGAGAAGGAAGATGCTTCAGAATGGAAGTTGATTGACATAAAGACGTCACCCGATTATATAACATCCTTAGCAATTAAGGATCATTCCTACAGGATCATACAGAAGGAGTTAGCTTTCAGGATTGATTGCTTTCTTTAGAGCTTCGATTGCTAATTCCACCGAATGTTGTTTTTTGTCCGGTATTCCTCCGAGGTAATTAGCAAGATCGTCAGGCGTCAGCTTATCAGCATCATCCGTCTTCATTCCGGTAACTTTATCAACCAACGCTGAGCAGGCTGCGATTGTACCTGAACAAGCTCTGGCTCGGAATTTCACGTCTGTAATAATGCCGTTGCTGACCTTTATGCCAAGTCTTATAGTATCGAAGCAACCACCGCCTTCATGCTTGACTTCAGCGATAGCATCCGGATTTTCTATATCACCGATACCGCGGGGATTAGTAAAGTGCTCTATATATTGTTGTGAATACCCCATTTCTCATTCCACACAGTGAATACAAGGTTTGAACTGAACTAACACCTTTTCCACACCCGGTAAAGCCTCTATTTTTTCGTGAATCTCTTCTTCCAAAGCTTCTGCAAACATATCATCGAGTTCACAGAGCATCACTTCAACAAAAACACTTCCTTCGCCGGGTTCAACTTCGAGTTTATTAATCAACTTAGCATGTACAACGCTAACACCTGTGCGAGGATTTAAGCAGTCTGTTAAAGCTTTCCAGACATTCTTGCGATCTAAAACTTCTTTCTCTTCAACAGCAAAACCGTGTTCTATTTCCCATTTTTTCAATGCTGATTTTAACGCATCAACAGCGAGAACAGAGCAGTGCATTTTCACAGCGGGTAAACCGTCTAACGATTCTGTTAGCTCTCGGTGTTTCATTTTTTTAATTTCGTCGATGGTCTTACCCTTCGCCAGCAGTGTCATCATCGAAGCTGTCGCAATATTTGAAGCGCAGCCGAAAGAGAGGAATTTGATGTCCTCAACTACCTTAGTTTCAGGATTAATCTTTAAGCTGTATTTTATCATATCGCCACAAGCGGGGCTGCCCTCAGTAGCGACTGCATCAGCATCAGCAATCTCACCGACATTTTGTGGTTTTGTAAAGTGATCGATTACTTTTTGACTGTATTTTAATGCCATTTTGAATCCTTGATTATCTTTTTCTGTAAAAGCTTTTAGCGCCCATTCGCTCAGAATGGAGTTCAGGAACGAATGCTGTCATTGAACGCAATAGCTCGACGACTTCTTTGGTTTTTGTTATTACGGTTTCAACTTCATCAATAGTATTAAAGCGGGAAAGCGAGAACCTTATAGCCCCGTGCGCTTCTTCATGAATTAAACCAATCGAAGTCAGCACTGATGAAGGCGTTAGCGATTTTGACGAACATGCTGATCCTGACGAAACGCAAATTTCTCTCATAGAAAGATGCATGAGTATGGCTTCACCTTCGATGTAAAGCATGGTTACGTTAAGGTTGCCGGGTAGTCTTTCTTCTGGAGGTGGTCCATTCAGAAGCGTATGTGGAATTTCTGAAAGACCTTCAGCGAGTCTGCTAATTAGAGTTTTTAAATACACGGTGTTTTCCGCCTGATCTCTGACTGCAATTTTCACTGCTTCGGCGAAACCGATAATTCCCGGTACGTTTTCTGTTCCAGGTCGCATATCATGTTCCTGTGGAGCGCCTTCCATTAGCCTTTTGGGTCGGGTTTTATTTCCATAGTATAATCCACCGATACCCTTGGGTCCATGTAGTTTATGCGCGTTGAAACTTGCCAGATCAATTCCAAGTTCAGTAACGTTAAAAGGGATTTTCCCAAGCGATTGAGCGGCGTCGGTGTGAAACCAAGCGCCTTTTTCATGAGCAATTTCCGAAAGTACTTTCAAATCCTGAATCACACCGATCTCATGATTTCCGTGGACAATGCTAACTATGAATGTATCATCGTCTATAGCATTGCTTAAAGCATCCGGGTTGATATAACCCTGACCATCGACAGGCAGTCTTGTAACTCGATAGCCTTCCTTCTCCAGACGTTTCGCTACATTCAGTACAGAAGTATGCTCAATAGCAGATATTATTAAATGTCGGCGGCTTGGTCTTGTCTGCGCTGAGCCGAGAATTGCGAGGTTGTTTGATTCCGTAGCACCGCTGGTGAAAATCAACTCTTTTGGATCAGCGTTGATTGCTTCAGCAATAGAGCCGCGAGCTTCGTCAACGGCTGTATCAGCATCCAAGCCAAGACTATGCAGCGACGAAGGATTGGCAAATCTGTCCTTGAAATAGGGAAGCATGGCTTCCAGTACGTCAGGATGAAGCGGGGTTGTGTCGTTGTTATCGAAATATATCATTTTTTAAGTTTGCAAGTTAACAAGTTTACAAGTTAGCAAGTTTTAAATGCTATCTTGATTCTTTTTTACTCCATCTGCATCCGCAGTAATTCTGTCGATACAGATTATATTTTTTGGAAAGTTCAATGCTCCGTTTGAAACCGTCATTCTTACGAAGCGTTTCCGGTAAATATTCAATGCCTAATCTCTCGGCAATCTCAATTCCTGCCTGATGAATAAATTTAACGTCCTTATGAGGACTTGCTGTCAAAGTAGTAGCGAAAGACGGTATATTTAACTCAAGCGCTTTAAGAGCTGTTATCTCAAGACTATGCGCTATACACCTACGGCAGCGTTCACCACGCTCAGGCTCGTTTTCAAGACCTGTTGTTATTTTTTGCCATGTATCTCTGTCAGGCAATCCTTCAATGTAGTTAACATTTAATAAATTTGCCAGCTTCCTCGCCTCAGATTCACGTAGTTCGTATTCCTTCAACGGCTCTATATTAGGATTGTAGAAAAATCCCGTAACATCTGCTTTTTCACAAAGCCTTTCATAACCAATTGTTGCATCGGGCGCGCAGCAGATATGCATGAGCAGCGCAGACATGCTATCCCTCGTGTGACACAATAGAAGAAATAAACTTCATCAGAGCACGATCAACGGATTTGTTAATATTTTCACGATTGCGTTCACTATACTCGGTCATCATTTCGTCACTAATTTTCAAGCCATTTAATAAAGCGATATCTTCAGTTACAATCTGTAGTTCTATCGATCTTTCTATTAGTTTAACAATAATCCTGGGATCATATCTTCCTATTAACTCAGCAAGCTGCTGGCGACTACCCCTTGCAAACATAGCTCTGCTGGCTTTTAACCGATCTATTGAATTACCCAATTTTTAACCTCGTTTTCTTTTAATGGTTTGACTGACAAAGTGTCAGTATCCCCATTTCTATAAATATTTACTTCAACTTCATTTTCGCTATGTCTCAATTTGCTGTATCTGGCGCATATTCCTGCAGCGAGAGCAATATCTTCATGGTTATCCGGTTTACCGTCGATTATTACCAATGGTCCGGGATCATTCTTAAGTTCAATTCCAATGCGACCGGAAACAAAATTTTCCAGTATTTCATTATCTCTTTCATGTCTTCCAACAATAACCTTCAAATCGGGTTTGATTCGCAGATGCCTTCCAATTCTCAGTAGGTTATAGTCAATCCAGGTCAGCGATTGTCTGTCTTTGAATTTCCAAAGGTCTTTAACCTTTCGTGCATAACCGGGATCAGTTAGTATGCACCCGCCGGCGGGGGTAGGAAAATCGGTAATTCCAAATTTTTTAGCCAGTTCTATCTGTGGTTTACGGGTTCTGCCCTGCAAACCGTATAATTCATCACGATTTACCCAATCCTTCAACTCAGGAAGTGTCGGAGCCATCAATTTCGCAGAAAGTGGTCTCAGTATTCTGTCTTCGAGCCCGGATCGTCTGGCGATTAGTTTCAATTCCTGCATCATCTGCGATTTAGGACGCTGTCCGAGCACTTCACCAGTGAATACGAATGAAGCGCCTTCGTTTTCCATGATCTGGCGCGCTTTATTAAACATGAAAGCATGACAGTCAACACATGGATTAACGTTGCGACCATATCCCCAACGCGGATTGTGGAATATATGCAGGTAATCATTTGAAAGATCGACAGTTTCAGTCTCGCAGCCTATAGACAGACTATAGTTTAATACGGTTTTTATCGGGTCAGTGTTGGATAATTCTTTTCCACTTACTTGATTATACTCTAAACAGTATGAGTGGGAACTAAAAAGGGTGTCGTTCCTGCGAAGGCAGGAATCTGCTAACTTATTGTTATTATTAGATTCTCGCCTTCGCGGGAATGACAATTCTGGCGGTTTTACACATTCCCGTACAGATTGTAAAGGTGTTGAAAAAAATAGTGTTTGGAAATTAATGGCTTTAACAGTTATATTTTGCTCAACCATAACTCTAAGAGCCAGCATACTATCCAGACCACCTGAAATAAGCCCGATAGCTTTAATCTTCATCAATCAGCTTGTTCTGAAATACATTAAATCCAGTTTCATCAAACAGCACAAATCTTACTATTACAGGAAAATCATTATTTCGCATGAAATCTTTAACAACAGCCATCATAACATCAGCCGACTTCTCCATTGAGAATCCACCAATTCCGGTTCCAAGCGCTGGGAAACTGATCGTATTAAATTGCTTACTACTTGCTAATGACAAACTATTCAATGTCGCATTAGCGATAGAATCCGCTGTTGGTTGACTCCCTAAATGCATGGCTGCTGCGTGGATTACGTGCTTCGCTGGTAGATCACCACCTCCTGTCAATGCAGCACCACCGAGTTCAACAGTGCCATGCAGATCGCATTCCTGCTGAATGGAAGCGCCACCTTTACATCTGATAGCTCCGGCAACACCTGCTCCGAGTATCAGGTCGGTATTAGCGGCGTTGACGATTGCATCGACCTTTTCATTGGTGATGTCGCCTTTTAAAATCTGAATTCTGTCGTTTATGCTAAGCATGTTTGTTCGCTATGTAGTGGTGTCAGGCGTCCACGCCTGACACACGTCTTGTTAATATTTTTCGAGTTTATTTTTCTATTGACCATATTTTTCTCAGAGTTTCATGTGTTTCATCAAACAACCAAAATTTAGCACTTGACCACTTCCATTCAACAGCATTAGTTACAAGTTCTTTTCTAACAGGATTTTCATGAATATAGTTTAGTTTAATCCCAAATTGTTTTTGAGAAACTATAACAAGATCATCAAATCTGTGCATCCAAATTGAACCTCTATTTGGAAATAGTTTTCTTGCTGTTAAAGATTTAAATGATCCCATAAACTTTGATAACTGCTGTCCACCTTGCTTACAGCCAACTAAAAAGTGTACATGAGATGGCATTAGAACATAAGCAAAAAGTACATCAGCATAAGATGGAAACATGGAGAAAAGTTGATCCTCTAATGCATCAAGAATTACGGGTGTCGAAAACAATGCTTCCCATTTTATTATTGATGTGGTTACAAAATACAGAGTTGGAAGTGTATTTTGAGTTCGATTGCGCTTTCCCATGATGTTTTAAATTAATCACATAAATGATTCATTTTTGTGTCAGGCGAGGACGCCTGACACCACTTGCACAAGGGATACCTGACACCACTCACACCGTCACTGTATCAAACCGTATCCATCCCTAAAGTCTCAACAAGGAAAGCCCAGGCGTCTGCGGCTTCCTGTATGATCTTCGATGTTGGTTTACCCATGCCATGACCGGCTTTGGTTTCGATCCTGATTAAAGTTGGTAAATCTCCACCTTGGGCTCGCTGCAAGGCTGCAGCGAACTTGAAACTGTGAGCAGGGAAAACCCTGTCATCGTGATCACCGGTTCTTATTAAAACAGACGGATACTTTGTTCCATCTTTAAGATTATGCAATGGCGAATAAGCAAGGATCGTCTTGAAATCATCAGGATCATCAGGTGAGCCATAGTCTGAAGTCCATGCCCAGCCAATAGTGAACCTGTGAAAACGCAGCATGTCCATAACACCAACTGATGGCATACAAGCTCGGAATAAACCAGGACGCTGAGTCATGCAGGCTCCCACAAGCAAACCGCCGTTGCTGCCACCGCCAATAGCAAGTTTGTCAGAGTTTGTATATTTGTTCTCAATCAACCATTCCGCAGCCGCAATGAAATCATCGAAAACATTCTGGCGGTTAGCTTTCATTCCGCCTTCATGCCAGGCTTTGCCATATTCACCGCCTCCCCTTAGATTGGCTATGGCTAAAACTCCTCCCATTTCTAACCATACGAGGTTGACTACTGAAAACGCAGGCGTTAATGATATTCCAAATCCTCCGTAACCATATAAATATGTAGGATTGCTGCCATCAAGATTGACGTCCTTTTTATGAACAATAAACATCGGAATGCGTGTTCCGTCCTTACTGTGATAAAAAACTTGTTTTGTAATAAAACCATCAGGATTGAAATCAACGTCAGGTTTTCTGAATTTGGTTGTTTGCGTTGATTTCATGTCATGACGATAAATAACACTAGGCATGGTAAATCCGGTGAACAAGTAAAAAGTTTCAGTATCATCCTTACGTCCAGCGAAACCGCCGACGGTACCAATTCCCGGTAGTTCCAGATTGCGGATAAATTCACCATCCCTGCTGAAGACCTTTACAACATTATAGGCATCGTGCATATAGACAGCTATCATCTGATGATTAACTATCCTTACATCCTGAAGAGTATCATCACATTCGGGTATGATTTCCTGCCAGTTTTCACGTTCAGGGCGCTCGATATCGATTGCAATAACACGCGAACGCTCAGCATCAAAATCAGTCATAAAATAGAATTTTGAACCATAATTGGAAATAAACATGAACTCTGCTTCAAATCCTGTTAGCAGCTCGATTACTTCACTATTTGAAGAAATGTCTTTGTAGAAGATGTTGTTTTCGCGTTTAGTACCACTTGAAACATTTATTATCAGAAACTGACTGTCTCTGGTGACCTGTGCATGAAATAACCATTCTTTTTCATCCGGACGTTCATATACAAGTTTGTCTTCAGATTGAGGTGTACCAATCGTATGATAGTATAATTTATGATAGTAGTTAGCTCCTTTGAAAGATTCACTCTCCTTTGGTTCATTATAGCGGCAATAATAAAAACCTCTACCGTCTTTTGACCAGGATGAATTGTTGAACTTCACCCATTTTAAATGATCGTCGAGGTCTCTCCTGCTTTCGACGTCGCGTACATGCCATTCCTGCCAATCGGAACCGGATGATGACAATCCATAAGCAATCAGGCTGCCGTCTTCATTTATAGATATGCCTGTCAATGCAATGGTACCATCCTTCGATAGTGTGTTAGGATCAATTAAAACCTGTGGATCATCATTCAATGAATCCATCTTGTACAACACAACCTGGTTCTGGAGTCCTTGCTGTTTAAAGTAAAAATAACGATTACCACGTTTAAAGGGTGGACTGTACTTGTCATAAGCCCATAACTCACTCAGGCGACTGTTTATCTTCTTGCGAGCAGGTATCTTATTAAGAAAATCAAATGTTAGTTTATTTTGAGCTTCTATCCAGTTACGTGTTTCTTCTGAATCAATATCTTCCAGCCAGCGATATGGATCGGGAATATTGACGCCGTGTAAATTGTCGATAACATCAGAACGTTTAGTGGGGGGATATTTCATGTGTAACTCGCGAGAAATTAATATGGATTGAGTTGGGGAAATGAAATAAACTTTCTATATCATTTCCCCATATTTTCGTAGTTTAACGGCTTTTCAAATCATCTTCGATAACCTGTCTGATCCTGTCGTAACCGGCTAAGAGTCCTTCAGAAATGACTTTAACATGCCCAAGCACCGGCATAAAATTACAGTCACCATCCCAGCGGGGCACGATGTGCCAGTGTAAATGACCGGGAAGTCCGGCGCCTGCGACTCTTCCGAGGTTGAGACCGATATTGTATCCGTGCGGTTTATATGCTTTGTCCATCCAGCGTACTGCTTTACGAGTCACCTCGCCCAGCGCTAGCATTTCATCAGTTGTAAGATTTTCAATTTCCCCGACATGCCTGTAGGGAGCTACTAACAGATGACCGTTATTGTAAGGATATAGATTCATAATAACAAAAACGTGTTCATCTCTGTGGAGCAGAAGTTTTTCTCTGTCATTATCTGAAGCAGCCGCTTCGCAAAGAAAACAACCGTTAGGTTTACAAATATCGTTATGTATGTATTCCAGTCTCCAAGGCGCCCAGATGCGATCATGGTTATCCATTAACTGCCCTCAGCCCTTCGTTCTTCGTAATCATTAACCAGTTTCTGTTGAATATCAGAGGGAACGCCTTCGTAATGGGAAAAGCTGCTTTTAAACAGACCTCGTCCACCGGTTAATGAGCGAAGCGTACTGGAGTATTTATACAGCTCTGCCATTGGTACTTTACCGCGGATTACCTGGAATCTTCCGAGAGCGTCCATGCCAACAATTTTACCGCGCCGAGAGGAGATATCGCCCATCACATCGCCCATGAATTCTTCGGGAACACGTATCTCAACATTGTAAATGGGTTCTAATATCTGCGGTTTGCAATCCTTGAAGACCTTTTTAAAGCCTTGCGAACCTGCAACTTTGAAGGCATTTTCGGATGAGTCAACCGTATGGTAGCTGCCGTCATAACATGTAACCTTGACGTCAACAACCTTAAATCCGGCAATGACTCCTTCAATCATTGTGCTCTTAACACCTTTTTCAACAGCAGGAACGAATTTAGATGGTATAACACCGCCAACAATAGCATCAACAAACTCGAAATCGTCACCTCTTGGCAGCGGCTCTAACTTCAACCAGCAATCACCGAATTGTCCGCGTCCACCGGATTGTTTTTTATATTTACCCTGGCCTTCTGCAGTTCCTTTGATTGTTTCTCGGTATGGTATCTTAGGTTCATACTCATCTACCTCAACACCAAAGCGCTCTTTTAAGTATTGCATAAGAATATTTAAATGTAGTTCACCTTGTCCTGATACAAGTAACTGTGACATTTCGGAATCGTAGTTAAACTTATAGGAAGGATCCTCTTCAATGAGAATATGTAGCGCATTTGATATTTTTTCTTCGTCACCCTTGTTGCGTGGTTCGATGGCAATCTGGATCACAGGATCAGGGAAATCAACTCCTTCAAGAATGTAACCTTCTTTGGTTGATGATAATGTGTCTCCTGTATGAGTATCCTTCAGTTTTACAAGTGATCCCATATCTCCTGCATATACCGAGTCCGCAGACTTGCGTGTTTTCCCGCTGACCGTAAATATCTGACCGATTTTTTCAGCTTTTGCGCGGGTAGTGTTACGCAAATCGTCACTGCTGTTTAACATCCCCTGGTAAACACGGAAGAACGTCAGGTCGCCGATATGTTTATCGGAAATCGTTTTATAAATAAGCGCCGCCGTGGGAGCTTCAGGATCGCAACTCAGTTCAATTTCTCCGTCAGATTTTTCCGTTGTTGCTTTTACTTTAGGCATATCAAGTGGTGATGGAGCGAGTTTTACGAGGAAATCAAGCAGCAATGAGGTCCCGACTTGAGTTTTAGCCGCGCCGCAAAGCGCTGGAAAAATCGAACATTCACGGAAACCTTTTTTCAGACCCAAGATTACATCATCATTACTCAAACCGTCGTTCTCAAAGAATTTTTCCATCAGGTCATCATCTGTTTCAGCAACCGCTTCAACCAGTTTCAAGCGCATCTCATCGGCTTTTTCTTTATGTTCACTTGGAATATCCGCTCGCGATTTCTCGCCTCCGTCAGGATTCCAGGTAACAAGTTTCATATTAACAAGGTCAATTATCTGATTGAATTTCTCACCTTCATTGACGGGGTACTGCACGGTGACAACCGAGCCATATTCTTCAGTTAGTGATTCAACTACTTTGTTGAAATCAGAATGTTCTTTATCACATTGGTTAACGAAAAAGAAGCGTGGTAGATTTCGTTTTTCAGCAAATCCCCAGAAAAGTTCTGTCCCAACTTCTATGCCTGAAGTAGCATGAACCAGTATGCCAACAACGTCAGCAACTCGAATAGCGCTTTTAACCTCGCCCGCGAAATCCGTAAAACCGGGTGTGTCAAGCAGGTTGATTTTGATATTTTTATGTGTACCGACAACAAGTGTTGTTGAAACGGATATTTTTCGTTCGATTTCCTCAGATTTGTAATCGCTAACCGTATTTCCTTCATCAATTGAGCCCATACGGGTTATCTCGCCCATGCGATGAAGCATGGATTCGGTTAGTGTGGTTTTTCCGGTACCCTGATGCGCAATAAGAGCGACGTTCCTGATTTTATCGGGATGGGCTTCTTTCACGACTCGTGACCTCCAATTATATTTCAGTATAACCAGCGAATACTCATACAGAATACTGTTTAGGACTCAGATGAAGTTTCGTGGTTGATTATAGACTTAACAAGACTAAGTAAATTACGAAATGTTTAAGAATATGTCAATAGCTCATTTTCAATTACGCAAGATGTAAAGTATATGACGTTTATCAATGTTAAGTTCAACCTTATAATAGATTACGTTGTTATAAATAACAAAGCAACGTCGATAATCACGGCGTCGCTTATTTAGTTTTGCTAAATCTGAATAGATTACTTAACTTATTTCAAACAAACTACCTTCTTAACAACCGAAGCCGTCTCAGTCTGCAACAAAACAAGATATATCCCTGATGTTTGAGAGTGCCATGTCAATTTATGTTTACCCGCTACTGCTATACTATCCTGCAGTTGCTCAACTAACCTACCCTGAACATCATATATACTCAACTTCACTTCGCCGGAAATTGGTACTTGATAAGAGATTGTTACACTATTATTGAAAGGATTAGGCGTAGTTTTAAGTGTAAGGTCATAAACCGCTGGCTGATCGTGTTCATCAACACCTACAATCCAATCCTTGCTCCCTGTTAGAATTGCCAACTGATATAGTTCTTCTCTGCCTTCATCTCTGTACGATTTAACTACAATATCATCTACTCCATCACCGTTGTAATCTCCTGCTGCTCCTACATTATACCCCAAATTAGGATAACCTCTAAAACCATCATCTCTATTTGTGATCATTAAATCAGGTTCACCACCTTCAATCCAGCGCGAACCAAAATAAAAACAGATTTCACCATAATCACTTATTGCCTTATTAGACTGTCCGGTAACGATGTCGCCAATACCGTCACCATTGAAATCACCGCTCGTAATCGATGCCGCAGCATGTTCGCTTCCATAATGTACTCCTTCTAACTCGAGGTCAGGATTAAGGTCGGGTTCCTCGGAACCGAAAAAGATAAAATAGCCGTCGTACTGCCCTTCCTCAGGATTTCCACTTTCAATATAGTACATCCCCCAATCGTCATAGCCATCATCATTTACATCCTGGAGTACGGTAACATCACGAATACATGCAGGACCATCAACACATTCAAAATCATTTACTCCAAAGTCAAAAGCTACAGTGGTATCCATCGGATCTCCTCCGAGGAAAACGAAATTACGTTTAGATTCATCCTCTATATTAGCATCGATAAAAATATCGTCATAACCGTCACCATTTATATCAAAACCACTTATAAAATCATATACACGATGCCAAGGGGGGGTATATACTCTCCAATCGGGAATTGTATCAAAATCTGCTCCACCATAGTAAGTTGTCAATCTTCTGTAAGGACCATCGTCATTAGCATTAACTTCTTTGACAATAATGTCGTGGAAACCGTCTCCATTTATATCTGCAGGTCTATTTCGCATTCCGTAAGAAAGCCATATTCCTGAGGATCCATCATAATCCGGTGTGGTTAATATCAAATCAACTTCATTATCTATTTGTTCACCAGTCTCATACATGTATAGATTCCTATGTGCTCCATCATTGTCGAAACGTGTTCCGATAGAAATAAATGAGTTAAGATC
>JAIPJL010000063.1 GCA_021734165.1 bacterium
TCCTGCAAAACCTTCTGAATACCGCTTTACATTTCTTTTTGGGTATTCCAATCCCACGATCCGATACTGATAGAATAACCATTCTATCGTCTTTTCGTCGAGCGCTGATTTCAATCTCCTTTTGTTCTTCTGAGTATTTCACAGCGTTATCTATAATATTTCTGAAAGCCAGTTCCATCGCTTCAGGATCAAAGGAAACTTTAGGCAGATCAGGCTCTATCTTTAGTTCGCTTTTGAAGCCCGAATTTGCTATGATCCCTTTATGTGACTGGTAGAACGATTCCAGCCAGTCTCCAACATCCCCATACGTGGGTGTAACGCTGAACTTACCGGTGTCGAGGCGCGCAAGGTTTAGTGTATTATTAACCAACACCGAAAGGTGATCCGATGCATGAAGAATGTTGTCAAGGTATTCGTCTTCCTTCTCTTCAGATATCGTTCGATCGTTTCGCAGAGTTTCAGCGAAGAGTTTGACTTTTGAAATTGGCGTTCGCAACTCGTGAGAGATATGAGCGATGAAGTTTCGTTGTCGTTCGCGAGCTTTGATCTGAAACAGGATTAGAAAAAATAGAAATCCAAGTGAAACAACAATGAATATCCAGGATAGAATAGTATTACTTCTATCGGAAACCGCAATATCATATAGAATTTGTCTAATTTCCTGAAATGAATCACTGGAATGCTGTCTATAATTCCATCGATTAGAAGCGGCAAATTCATGAAGATTGTAATTCTGCACATATATTCGCCAATTTGGAGTTCTTTTCATCGACCAGCCTTTTGGCTTTAAGTCATTATAAACGTCGTCCAAGTTCGGATTTGGTTCCAATTGAACCTTCCCCAGGTGATAGATTGTATCTCCCTGAACATCAGTTATCAAAATTCCGTTATATTCGGTGTTTAGCCAGTCAAATGGAAAACCGCGCAAATAAATTCCTGTTTCTTCAGCGTAAGTTTCAATGTATCGCATCTGTTCCGGCAGCAATTTATCTTTAAATTCATCATTATTCCAAACGACGCCAAATATTTTATCAATCCCTTTATATCTACGGTATAAGCGTAGCTCTTCTGGTGAATATTTGTCATTATACAGAGTAAAACCGATATGTGTATTTATAAGTTTTCTCGTTGAATCGAGATAACTGCGATGCCAAATTGGGTAGGGATGATCTTCATATCTACTGTCAAACTTAGTGTATAGATATTGTCTGACAAGCGAAATCTGTGATGAGTCGATATTCACTGATATAGGAATAGTAATCAGATTATCATCATTCCTGCTCCAAATGAATCCTCCTCCAACAAGAGGTTTACCGGAAGCATAGTTTTTGAACCATTCAATAAATTCCTTCCATTCCACGTCATTTGTTAATTGAGATGATATGTCTTTGTCTATTTCCATAAAGGATTTATCGAGGAACATCAAAATCCAGTTTTTAAACGTTGTTTCTCGTTCTAGAATATGATAATTAACTTCTTTGGAATAATATAATTTATAAGTGTCTAATAGCATATTGATTCCCCATTGCTGAGACATTAAATAGATTATTACAAGAAGTACTAACGCAAGCCGAAAATGTTTTAATATCCTACTCATGACAGACTCCATCGGATTATCCGGATTAACCGGTTCAAGGTTTATTAGAATATATTGCAGCAGTTTAGAGAATGAAAATTTAAATCTGCAGAAGATGTAAAATTGTTGTAAACTTCTCATACAGACACATGAGATAAACTGTATGTTGCTTATTTTAACTTTGATTCAAAGAAATACATAACGTAATTTAAACATCAACAGCCACTGAAAGAACAGGAACAATTGACAACTCGTGTCCTTATTTTCATTCTCACCGGGCAAGTAATACTATCCGGTTCTAAACATGATATTATTGGCTGAATCAGCAATGAAAGAGGCAGGCGCAAGGCGTATCGTCATGTTTAATGTATCGGGAGTTTGGGTAGTACTTTGATGAAAAGAACTCAGCAGAAAATGATGGCTTGATGCGCGGGATTGATAAGAAGTTTGAGATGAAAAATGTTGAGGATATGATGAGTTTAGATAAACTGATAGATACAATATGTTGAAATATACAAAAATATTCTATATCTTAATAAATGGTTAGTCGTGAGAAACTTTTTTTCCTGATGCTTAGTTAGTCATACTCACCTATTTTGACAAAGACGCTAAGCATCGCAGAAGTACTTAATCAGGAGGTGTCATGCAGAAATTACTTACCGCTTTAATGCTGGTTTTGCTTTCAGCATTACTTGTCCCTCTTTCAGCAGTTAATACGGATGCCGAAAGAACCATCCAACCGGTTACAATGATCAATCCACCAACAGTAAATGTCAATCAACAGGCTATACACACTGGGAGTGTAGAGCTTGCGTATGATGATGGCATTCCGGCAGGACCAAGACGTGACGATCCGGGACCAGACTGGATTGAATATGATGATGGTAATCCGCGATCTCTTTATCCAGTTCAAAATCTATGGTCCAGAACCCGCTTTACTCCTAATGCTGATTTCCAGATTTGGGGAGTTCGTTTTATGCCTTTAAACCAGGGACCAAATCCTGATGCGGAATGTAACGTCAGAATTTACAGCGAAGATCAAAATAACCATAACCTTGATGAAATGCTATGGGAAGGAACAATTGAGGAGTTAAATGCCTGGGATGGTGAGAACATGAACAACAACTGGCATTGGATAGAAATTGACGAGGATGACAGGTTTGAGATTGCTGCTGATCAAGATTTCTCAATCATTTATGGACCAGCTCCGGGGGGCGCTTACACACCAGGACAGCAGGGTACAGGCTGGTGGAATCTGTTCGATGGGGCTACCGAAACACGTCGCAGTTACTACTCCGCAAATGGAGTACCCGATGGAATTGGTAATTGGACACAAATTGCTGGTGGTGATCTGCTGATCAGGGCTAATGGTGAATACACAGGCGGCTTTCTGGATCTTGCTGTTCGTTCAATTTTCAATGCAGAAGCGAAAATCGACAGACGCTGGATTGTGACACCCTTTAATGAGAAAAACCTATTCGCTGATATTTTAAACGAAGGCGATGCTGTTGAGGAATTTACCGTCACCTTTGAAGTAAAAAATGCCAACGGTAATAGTGTATTTGAGAGCGAAGTAGCAGTCGAAGGTTTAGATGAAGGGGATAGTCTTATTGTAGAATGTGAAGATGTCTGGGAAATACCTGAAAACGTCGGTAATTATACTATCTGGGTAACTGTTAATTTAGAAAATGACGTCAATGATGAAAATAATACACTTGGAATGGATCAGATAGTATTTGATCAGGAAGCCAGTAGGGAGATGTGGATCGGCTATATAGATGATAATCTCGAAGGTTCAACCCAATGGAATGAGGATTGTGGCTGGGGTGTACGCTTCGATCATCCGGGCGGAAACTTTCCTATCTGGATAACCGCCTTCCGCATCGGTGTCACCGCCAATGGAATTGACTGTCCACTTGCAATTCACCTTCTCGATCTTGAAAATGAACTTGCTGAAATCGAAGTTGGTGAACCGGCCTGGTCAGGCACAGTACGCGGTGACGGAGAACCATTTGTTACAGTCATGCTTGAAGAAGATGATTATATTATTATGCATGAAAATGAATCGCTTATGGTAACATATTTCTTCGCCAACAATAGTTCATTCCGAAGTGATAACACACCACCAATCGCTGGGACTGCTATCGGTATGCCACCCGCTATGATGCAAACTCGCAATGACGGCGAAACATACACTCACGCTCATTCTGGTGACTATGCAATCCAGGTGCAGTTATCCGGACCCGATCATGGAGGTGTATTAACCGGTACAGTGGTTGCTGCTGAAGATGATAGCCCTCTCGAAGACGCAACGGTAATTACTTCGCAGAACCACCGCGATCATACCGATGAAAACGGCAGGTTCGAGTTTCCTTTCGGACCACATGGTGATTTCACGGTAACCGTTACAAAGCCAGGTTACAATACTACTTTCGTTGAAGATCTGCATCTTGAAGACGACGAAGAGCTGGATATTGAAATAAGCATGACTCACCCCGAATGCACTCCCAGCGAGGAATCCTTCACAACCGAACTCGAACCTGATATGAGCGCCGAATTTAGGTTTGAAGCGACCAATACCGGCAACGGCATCCTGAACTATACTGTAGAACGGCGCTTGCCGGATGCTGCGGAATATGAACCGTGGGAGCTGCGTCAAGATACAAATATTGAGGACATTGTAGATGACGAAGTTTTAAACGGTATCGTCTTCATAGATGACCTATTCTACGTCTCAGGTGGCAACAATCGTAATGACGTCAATAAAATTTACATTCTGAACAGAGATATCGAACAGGTCGGGGTGTTTGATCAGTTTATGGAATCTCGCAACGGAATGCGCGATCTTGCCTGGGACGGAAGCCTTATCTGGGGTGGTGATGAAAGCACTATTTTCGGTTTCACTATAGATGGTCAGCTTGAAGTAACATTTGAAAATGTTGTAGATGATGATTTCACCTGCCGTTGCATAGCCTGGGACAGTGAAAGAGAGTTGCTCTGGGTTTCTGATATTCATACTGATATTTACGGTATAAACAGTGAAGGAGAGGTTGCAACTACCATTGAATGTCCGGATAATGTAGCTATGTATGGCATGACGTACTGGAAAGATGATCCCGATGGGTATTCGCTTTATGTGTTCAACAGGGGTGTTAATACCGATATGCTTGTGCAGAAGATCAACATCGATACCGGTGATGCAATGGACGTCGTTGGAATTAACATGGATGAGCAGCGTCCGGCTGGCATCTGTATTACCAATCAATATGATCCGTATAATTGGGTTATGATAGGCATGGTGTTGAATCCGGATAGACTTGCAATCTGGCAGCTTGACGCCCGTAAAGACTGGTTCGCTATTGAACCCGATGAAGGCTCGTTGGAACCTGATGGAAGCGATGAGTTTACGCTTACTTTTGATTCCGCAGATTTACCAATCAATGTCAGGTTTGAAGGATCGCTTGCTTTCAACAATGATACACAAGGTGAACCGACCGTGATTCCTGTCACACTCAGCGTCGAGGAAGGCAGAGTGCATACTCACCGCATTTTACATCTGCATATCGGATGGAATCTGGTTTCAGTAAATATTCAGCCTGATGATGAAGAGAACATACCTGGATTATTAGCGCCATTGACTGATGAAGGCTTACTTGTGATGATGAAGAACGGTGAAGGTGATTTCTACCGTCCTTCACACGAGTTTAACAACATCCCAGGCTGGTATGTAAATGAAGGCTATCAGATTTGTGTAAACCATGACTGTGCGCTTCGTCTTGAGGGTGTTTCGGTTCTCGGTGACGATCCCATTGATCTCGTCCGTGGCTGGCAGATTGTGGCTTATTATCCGCGTTTTGATATTGAAGCCACCGTTGCGCTTTCCGGTATAGCGGAACAGCTTATAATCGCTAAAGACGGTTATGGTAATTTCTATTTACCTGAATGGGATAACTTCACGAACATGGGTTATATGAGTCAGGGGAAGGGGTATTTCATCAACGTAAACGAAGATATCCAGCTAGTTTATCAGAGAGACCAAGGTGATCGAGTGGCTGGTATTGGATCAGATAACAAGTCGGTATATGATAAGCCCGGTATGTTGCCGGTTCACGCTGTTACAGCGGAAAATATGAGTCTGTTGGTTCTTACCGATCCTTCAACGGAAGGTGAAATCGGTGTTTATGCTTCAGGTGAACTTGTCGGAAGTGGAGTTATCCAGAACGGCAGATGTGGTATTGCTGTTTGGGGTGATGATTTAACGACGAATATGGCTGAAGGCGCAAAATCCGGTAACAAGCTTGAGATAAAACTACTATCAGGAAATGAGCTTCGCATGATTGCCTATGAAGTTCTGGCTGGCGATCTGACTTACAAAACCAACAGCCTGGCGGTGATAAACCTGATGGAACAGCTTGATCTGCCTGTAGATTTTGGAATCGTATCGGTATATCCTAATCCTTTCAACTCGCAGGTGCGGATAACTTATAATCTTGTTGAGGATGCTGTCGTTGATCTGACAATCTTCGATCTCAGTGGCAGGCGGGTAGCTGATCTATCAAACGGTAAACAAACTGCCGGAATTCATACAGCCTTATTCGACGGTGAAGGTTATTCAAGCGGCGTTTACGTAGTCAGGCTTGAGTCAGAGAAACATCATTCGCAGCAGAAAGTTGTGCTTGTGAAGTGATTGTAAAAACCAGTAGGGCAAACATTCCTGTTTGTCGATGAATGTAATTGTGTTGGTGGGGCAGACATTCTTATCTGCCAACCTTATCTCACATACAAGATATTTACACCGGAGTAATAAAGCTTGCTTAGTTCACATTAGATAAGTGACTTACATAGCATGTCCAGCTTGCCTGGACATGAATTAATATGTATATTTAATAATTATATTAGCCCTGTCCTGACAAACAGGACAGGGCATAGCAATCGTTGATTAGTTTTCGATTTTGTTAAGTTTGGCATAGCAAACATTTATCAGGAGATGGTACCATGAAAAGGTTAATAATTCTGTTTGTTGTTGTATCTGTTGGTTTCGTAATCTTTCAATCCAACAGTCCTGCCGTTCCATTGACATACTACCGACACTTCACTGTCATAGAACGACAATATCCTAATATTGATCCAAACAACTACCATTCTATGATCTGGTTCTGGACGTATGACAGCCTCTATGGTCCTGTACGGTCAAACGATTATATTGGCATTAAGTACAGCCCAACATTTTACGATCAGGTTATTTCGTCTCAAGACACTTTTGTCTATAATAATCTGTATGAACCTTACTATGAATACTTACCTATCTTTAATGCGCCGGAATTGCCATTTCCGGAGAGTTTTCCCGAACTTGCGGAGCTTGCAGATTCTGTTATCGAAAGCGACAACGGCAGACTGATAACAAGAGTTGTACTTCAGGGTGAAGATGGTATTGAGATTCATCAGATGAGAATCGGCATGCCTCTGCCTGAACCAGGGGAAGAAGATAACCTGATTGCGAGATATGATCCACCGGAAGATGATGTAATCTACATTGACGGAAAGTGCGAAGTTTACGGGATTTTAAACGGCAGGTTGACCCTGTATTCTTCGCGCGATATGTTCCTGATTGATAATGTAATTTACGAAGGCGTCGATCCTCGTGATGGAGATTTCAGCGAAGATGAGATGGAACATATACTTGGACTTGTTTCAGGAAGAAATATCATCATCAGAAATAATGAAAAAAATGGTCGAAATGATGGTGGTGGTTATTATAATTTTAATCCTAACGAATTGGATCACCATTCAATAGCGATAAACGCTTCGCTTGTTTCACTTAGAGGTTCATTCACCTTCGAGAACCAGAATGACGACTGGGAACCTTACCAGGGACCTTGTCCCGATGAAAGAGGAATTATCTACATGAAGGGAAGTATCGCTCAATACAGGAGAGGTTGCATTCATCGATCAAATCACAACGGAACAGGCTATGGGAAAGATATCCATTACGATCAGCGACTTAGAACCCAGACACCTCCCGGATTGGATATGTATGATGAACCGGAATTCTTTGGCTACCATGATACTCTAACCATAGATCAAGACTTCAGCAGGTTTTTCAGCCTTAGTGTTAGAAAACTAACAATACAGGCTGGCTCAGAGATTGAGTTGTATAATGACAATGCATTGACTGTTTTCGATACACTTCTTGTAAATGGAACAGCCGACGAACCGGTTATTTTCAAGTTTAATAATTGTAATTCATCAGCTTTTAATTTCAAACGCGACACAACTATTGTATCTATTCAATTTGCAGAATTTGATTCAACTACTTTAATCAGATTTAATGGTGAAAATTGTAATATTGAGAACAGTACATTCCGAGCGCCTGTGTCAATGGAGAATTACACTCTTGAAAACTGCACATTTTACGGATCAGCCTGGTTGAAAAATGTAGTTATTGATAACTGTACATTTAATGACACGGTGTTAGCAACAGGTCAATTTAGCTTCCTGAACAGTACTTTCAATTCATCATTAGATCTCGGTAGTTGTACTCGCTTCAATATTGAAAGGTGTGTAATCAGAGATGGCTTAGAAATTACCAGCCAATTTTATGAAGGTAGAATCTACAATAACACCATTGTCGGGAGTCCAGATCGAGCTGGTATAAGAATCAGATTTAATAGCTCTTTGGAAGTGGTTAACAATATCATCACTGATAACTATGGTGGTATCTGGGTAAGTGTCGCGCCTTTTGAGACGGAGCTTAGGTTCAATGATGTATTCGACAACCAGGATAGCAACTATATCGACTGTGAACCGGGTGAAGGTTCAATATCTGCTGATCCACTCTTTGTAAATCCTGACAGCGGAGATTTTCATTTACAGGCTGATTCGCCATGCATTAATACAGGAGATCCTGATTTTCCGGATGATCCGGACGGCTCGCGCTGTGATATTGGAGCATTCGCTTATGAATACAATGATGTACGGATGGATAATCCCATCATAGTAAAGGGATTCTCAATTGAAGCCTATCCTAATCCGTTTAATTCACAATTGAAGATAACCTACAATCTGCTGGAAGCAGGAGAGGTTGCTCTGGCGGTGTATGATCTATCCGGTAAAAGAGTTGCTGATCTGGTCACTGGAAAACAAACTGCCAGAATTCATACAGCCTTTTTCGATGGCGAAGGTTATTCCAGCGGTGTTTATCTCGTAAAACTTGAAGCGGGAAAACGACATTCACTATGTAAAGCAGTTCTTGTCAAATGATTGGGTGAGAAGAAGTAAATATGTTAAGCATCTGTCCAATTTTTGCCCAACTATTGCAGGATATCAGACGTATTCCTGTTGATAGCTGAAAGTAAAAAACAAAATGGCAGGGATCGACACCTCCTATTCCGGAAAATTAAGATTACTTAAAATATGGACATAAACAAATTTACCGAACGCGCCCAAGAGACCTTGGCGTCCGCACAGTCCTTAGCGATGGAGTACGGCAATCCACAGATCGAAGCGGAGCATGTGCTCAAAGCCCTCGTTGATCAGAAGGATGGTCTTACTAATAGGCTATTGAAAAAGCTTGAAATTCCACTTGAGGACTTTAATGGTGAGCTTGATCGAATAATTACATCAATTCCGCGTGTCAGTGGACCAGGGTTTGAAGCAGGCAAAATAAACATCACGTCCGATCTGCAAAAGCTGCTTGTTAAAGCTGAAAACGAAGCCAAACACATGGGGGATGAGTACGTCAGTGTAGAGCATTTGCTATTGAGCATGACAGATCTCGACAAGAAATCACGAATCGGAGGTTTGTTTGCAAAGTTCGGGCTCAATAGAGAGATAATACTTAAAACACTTGGCTCAATACGAGGAAATCAACGTATTACCAGTTCCAATCCTGAGGCAACTTATGAAGCGCTAAAGAAGTACGGGCGCGATCTGGTTTCAGAAGCGCGTCGCGATAAGCTGGATCCGGTGATTGGACGTGATGATGAGATAAGACGTGTGATACGAATTCTCTCACGCAGAACAAAGAATAATCCTGTACTGATTGGCGAACCTGGAGTAGGGAAGACCGCTATCGTTGAGGGAATAGCTCAGCGAATCGTACGCGGTGACGTGCCGGAAAACCTGAAAGACCGCACTCTCTGGGCTTTAGATATAGCTTCATTGATTGCCGGAGCAAAATACCGCGGTGAATTTGAAGAACGACTTAAAGCAGTCCTGAAAGAAATTGAATCATCCGAAGGGCAGATAATTCTGTTCATCGATGAGTTGCACACCGTCGTCGGAGCGGGACGCGTTGACGGCGCTCTCGATGCCGGCAATATAATGAAACCGATGCTCGCCAGAGGTGAACTTCACTGCATCGGTGCTACGACTATTGACGAATACCGTCAGCATATCGAAAAAGATCCGGCGCTGGAAAGGCGTTTCCAGCCGTTGATGATCGAACCGCCAAAAGTTGAAGATACTATTTCCATTTTAAGAGGGTTACGCGAGCGGTTTGAAGTGCATCACGGAGTAAGAATTCGCGATAATGCATTGGTTGCGGCTTCGACTTTATCGAACCGCTATATCTCCGATCGATTTTTGCCTGATAAAGCGATAGACCTCGTTGATGAAGCTGCCGCTATGATACGCTGTGAAATTGATTCCTTACCAGCGGAACTTGACGGTTTAACAAGAAAAATCACTCAGCTTGAGATCGAAAAACAAGCGCTGAAAAGGGAGAAAGATGATAAATCTCGCGAACGGCTCAAGGACATCCAAAACGAAATAGAAAAAATTAGTGTAAGAACCGACGATCTGAAAACACGCTGGGAAGATGAGAAAAATCAAATCGGTAAAGCAAGACAGATTCGCGAGCAGATCGAAGTCACACGCCTGGAGATCGACCGCGCCGAGAGGGAATATGATCTAAATAAGGCTGCCGAATTAAAATATGGCAAGATGATCCAACTTGAAAAAGACCTTAAAACTGCCGAGCAAAAACTTGCTGAAAGTGAAGAAGAGAAAATCCTGAAAGAAGAGGTTACCGAGGATGAGATCGCTTCTGTAGTCGCTCAGTGGACGGGCATTCCGGTTTCACGCCTCATGGAAGGTGAGCGTGAAAAGCTGCTGAAATTAGACGAGATATTGCACAAGCGCGTAATTGGACAGGATGAAGCTGTGCAAACAGTTACTGATGCTGTCATTCGCGCACGTTCAGGTATTAAGGATCCAAGACGACCAATTGGTTCATTCATTTTCCTCGGACCTACCGGCGTCGGCAAAACAGAACTGGCAAGAACGCTTGCTGAAGCGCTTTTCGACAGCGAAGATTCAATGATTCGTATTGATATGTCAGAATACCAGGAGAGACACACAGTAGCGCGCTTGATAGGCGCTCCTCCAGGCTATGTCGGTTATGATGAAGGCGGACAATTAACAGAGGCTATCAGACGCAAACCGTTCAGTGTGGTTTTATTCGATGAGATCGAAAAAGCACACCGCGAGGTTTTCACCGTGCTGCTTCAATTACTCGATGACGGTCGTCTTACCGATGGTCACGGCAGGACAGTCGATTTCAGAAACAGCGTGGTTATAATGACGTCCAATATAGGCGGTGATATACTTATGGAGGTCGATGGAAGTCTAAATCATATACCGGATTCGGTTCGTGAAAAAGTAACCGCTGTCTTATCTGTACACTTCCCACCGGAATTTCTTAACCGCATCGATGATATTGTGATGTTTGAGCCGTTGACAGTTGCTGATATGGAACAGATAGTCGATCTTCAGATCGCTGATCTAAGCAAGCGTCTCAGTGAACGTAATCTTGAGATAGAGATAACCGATAAGGCAAGGAGTTTCATAGCCCGTGAATCGTACGATCCACACTACGGAGCGCGACCCTTGAAGCGTTACATTCAAAGAAATCTTGAGACCAGTCTGGGTAGATCTATAATCGGATGCAGTATTGAGGATTGCGCTAAGATAACGGTGGATGTGGAAAATAATGAGTTGAAGTTTAAGGTTCATTAATCCTATCCGGCTATACTGGACATGAATATTATTTCAAAAGTCGTCGCAACTGGAAGACGACGCAATTAAGCAAAATGCTTTCCTGTTGTCATTATTACCGATAATTGCGATTAAATCATTAGGGAGAAAAACGAACTCTGCATCAGGATTTGGTTTCAGCTCCTCATTTCGTACAACACCCACAACAGAAGCGCCGGTTTTTTTACGGATTCCAATCTCACCTATAGATTTACTGATGATTGGACTATCTGCATCCAATTGAATCCATTGCAAGTCAAATTGATGCTCTGCGCCGCGTAGTTGAGACAGCGTTCGATAATCACTGCTTTCACTAAACCACTTTTCATAAAGTTCATGACGAATAGTATCTGTATATCGCTGAACCTCGGTCGCTGCAACCTTTAGTCGAAGAAGTGACTGACGGGTTAATTCGAGACTTGCCTCATACTCCGGAATCACCACCTCAGAAACTCCCAAATCCTTCAGCAAATCAAAGTATTCCGGACAGGATGTCCGTGCAACTATTTCAATTCCGTTGTTCAAACGCTTAGCTTGTGTTACAACCGTTTTAATAACTACAATTCCTGGTGTTGTTAAAACAAGAAGGGAAGCATCTTTAATCTTGCATGCTTCTAAAACTGTCTCCTGGCTGGCGTCTCCATAAACTACCGCCATTTTGGCATTCTTAGCTTGCTCCACCCGTCTGTGATCAAGTTCGATGATGACAAATTGCATTCCGGCTCGCTTGAGTACCTGCGCTATTTGAAAACCTACGCGTCCTCCACCTGCTATGACTACATGGTTAAAAAACCCTGTATCTGGCACATTTGAAGTTTCTAATTTTTCATGCTTAAACCAGCGTTTTCTCAATGCGTATATTCTTGCTGTCTGACCGGAGATAAGAGGTGTAAGCGCCATGGTTATGATCGCAGTAGTAAGTACTAAGGAATATAAGTCTCTTCCAATTGATTCAGTCGATACCCCGACTCTTGCAAGAACGAAAGAAAATTCCCCAATCTGAAATAAACCTAACGCAACTGCCAGAGGTATTACATTTCCGTAATTAAAAACTCTTGTTATAAAAGCAAATATAAGTCCTTTCCCGATAGTAACAGCCAGTACTAAAATGGCAATCTGCTGAATATGGTCAATTAAAAACGATGGATCAAACAGCATTCCAACAGTGGTAAAAAACAGCAGTCCAAAAAGATCACGCAACGGAATAATATCACTTAGAGCCTGATGCCCGAAATCCGATTCACTTAATACCATGCCTGCGACAAACGCTCCAAAGGCAAAAGAAAGCCCTACCATGTGCGTGACATATCCTACTCCCAATCCAATGGCGGTAATTGCGATTAAAAACAGTTCTCGCGATCCGAGTCTAGCAATGTGTGCTAACAGTCGTGGTAATAATTTTGTTCCAAGCAGAATCATTCCAGCGATGAATATTCCGGCTTTCAGCGCTGCAAAACCAAGCACAGGCAGTCCTACCATCGGATTGTTTAGCTGCGGGAGAATGATCATCATCGGCACAACAGCAAGATCCTGAACAATGAGCATTCCAATCATCACTTTGCTTGAAAGTGTACCCAGCCAGCCCTGATTCATTAAGGTTTTAAGGATAACCATCGTACTGGATAGTGAAATAAAAGCACCCAGCCACAACGATGTTTTCCAATCCCATCCAAAGAAATGCCCAATCCCCAAACCAAGCCCCAATGTGAGGACTATCTGGATTGGGGTTCCTATCAAGGCAACCTTTTTTACCGGTTTAAGGTCTTTGAGAGAAAACTCAAGCCCAAGCGCAAACAGTAGGAGAGCAATACCTATCTCAGCAAGTAACTCGATCTCATGAATGTTCGAGATAGTGAAACCACCGGTATATGGTCCCAATATAATCCCAGCCGCTATATAGCCAAGAATTAATGGCTGACCAAACCTTTGCATTAACAATCCACAAAAGAATGCAGCTAAGACAATAAGAATGATGTCTGCAGCTATACCCATAAAATTATCCTATGTTTAACATTTGTTTGATATCCGGTGTTTACGGTTCCTTCTTATTACTATCTAAATATAACAAAAAAGGACAGCCGATGGGCGGAGTATCGGCTGTCCACAGCGTCAGCGCATTAACTTCATTTTTTTAGTTGAAAGCTATGCACTTAACGCTTCATGTCTTTATATATTATACGTAGGAAATCAGGATTTGTTCCAAGATATTCAAACATTACTTAGAGACTGAATCCGAATTCTACCCAGGTTGTGTTATCGACTGTTCCACTTGATTCGCTTGCATCCCATTTTGAAGTTGAGTATTTAATATTAAAATTGCTTAACAGATAATATGGGACAGAATTTATTGTCCATTTATCCCTATAAGCATTATATAATAAAACCTGACTCAATCCTTTACTCATTATAGTTAGACCTTCAGTTTTGTGTGATATATCGCCATCTGGAGCATCATAATGACCAAACCTAACCTGAACTGTATTAAACAGATTTGCTTCAAAACCATAACCACTTTCCTTAAGTTGTCCAGTTTTATCGGTATTCTTTTCAACATAATGTCTTATAAAATCACGTGAATATGTAACTGACAATAATGGCAAGTTAGGAATCTCCACTCGACCTTCTAATGCGAATCCAGTGCGTGATAATTCCGGGATCGGATCTCCATCTGAACTTGATGGATATTTCATCAGCTTATCACTCATGTTGGACCTTGAATAACCAAAACTCGGAATCAAATTTATTTCATCAGGTAAATAATACTGAAGTGTATTTATCCCATATAACTTCTCAATAGTCTTCCTTAACGGCATTCGTACGATAAATCCCCAGTCATTGGCGTCAACTTCAGCTTCGTTTACATATCTCGATTGACCCATTCCCCAGCTACCGAGATGAGAAGTAACATGATTAAAACCCAAACCAAGTCCTACCTCTATTCCATATTCAAATCCGAGTGAAATAACATTAACCTCGCTTTTCTCCCAAGTCTCGAAATAACCTAATGTATTACCTAAATCGTCCGTTATAGGAGATTCACCAAGATTAATCAACTTTTCATGATGCTCTAACCCAATAGAAAGATCAAATGGATATTCCGGTTTGAACTTCTTAATGTTGACACCCAGAAATATATGCTCATGCTCAATCCATAAATCAGGAATATTAAACGCCGGTAACCAGTCACTTTCAGATTTTGAATAGGATACAACATTCTCAAAAGCAAAGATACCCATCGAGCCTGGATTGAAAAAAGCGCTCATCTGATCAACAAGTGCGACGCCAGTGTGACCCATTCCTGTTGAGCGAGCGCCGGGTTCTATTTCGAGGAATATGGCTGTTGCATCACCAATTGCGGATGCTTCAATGTTGAAAACAAATAAAAGACAAATAGAAACTGATAGTATCTGCCATTTGTCTTTTATTTTATAATACTTTCTTGAGTTCATAATAACCAGATCCTCATTTATTTGTCATTGTGATATCGAACTCAACACATATTGTTTTAAAACCTAAATCATAGATGAAGCATTTACAATCGCTGCAAAACTCTCAGGTTTTAAGCTAGCGCCACCTATTAAACCACCATCGACGTCTTCACAGGACATGAGAACATCAGCATTTTTCTCGTTCATGCTGCCGCCATATTGAATCACCGTAGCTGCTGCATTCTCAGAACCGTACATTTCAGATAGTAGTTCCCTGATGAAGTGATGTGCTTCCTGTGCCTGTTCAGGAGTAGCCGTCAGACCTGTCCCTATCGCCCAGACAGGTTCATAAGCGATAACAACTCCACTGTTGCCACTCATTTCAACGCCTTCAAAGCCGATCCTGATCTGCCTTTCGAGCACCTTGAAAGTATCACCTGCTTGGCGCTCTTCTAGCGTTTCACCGATACATACAATCGGACGGATATTGGATTTTACGATATGACGAAGGCGTTTGTTCACACCTTCGTCTGTTTCACCGAACATCTGACGACGCTCGGAATGTCCGATTATCACCCATTGACAACCTAATGCTTTGAGCATCGATGTCGATACCTCCCCTGTGAAAGCGCCCTTTTCTTCCCAATGTACGTTTTGAGCGCCAAGCCCAACATTACTGCCCTTGATTGCATTAGAGATATGACAAAGATGAGTAGCAGGTGGGCATATCACAATCTTAACATTGTCAATATCTTTAACCGCTTTGGCTACTTCATGGGCAAGTTCAGCGCCTTCTTCCGGAAGTGTGTTCATCTTCCAGTTGCCGGCAATGATTCTCTCGCGCATTAAACTTTCTCCCTGTCTGAAAGCGCTTCAACTCCTGGCAGTTCTTTACCTTCCATGAATTCCAGCAACGAACCGCCTCCGGTTGAAATATGAGTCATGGAGCCGGACAGATGAAACTTATGTAAAGCAGCCATTGTATCACCACCACCAACAATAGCAATTCTGCCTCTTGAAGAAAGGTTTATCATCGCTCTTGCGATTGCGCGTGTTCCGGAAGCGTAGGGTTCACGCTCAAAGTATCCCATCGGACCATTCCAGAATACTGTTTTGGCGGCTTTTATTTCTTTTTCATATTTAGCTCGCGCTTCTCTGCCAATATCAAGCCCACGCCATCCGTCAGGTATCTCGCGGGTCAGATATGTTCTTCTCTCGCTGCCATAATCGAGATCGGTCGCAGCAACAGAGTCAATCGGCAGTATGATCTTGTCTGCATCTGGTCGGCTCAATATCTCTTTAGCTTTATCAAGTTTATCCGGTTCAAACAATGAATCACCTATTGACTCCCCCTTCGCTTTGGTGAAAGTATAAGCTAATCCTCCACCAATCAGGAGTTTATCAACTCGCGGAAGCAGCCTGTCAATAGTTTCAATTTTACTCGATATTTTGGCTCCACCAACAACACCGATGAAGGGTCTTTTGGGATTAATAAGCGCTCGTCCTAGGAATCTAAGCTCTCGCATCATCAAGCGTCCCGCTGCTGCATTGCTTGGGAAATATTTAGTTATAGCATGTATTGAAGCCTGCTTGCGGTGAGCAGCGCCAAAGGCGTCGTTGACATAAACATCGCCCATTTTAGCAAGCTCTGCGGCGAATTCGGGATCGTTTTTACTCTCACCAGGATGGAAACGCACATTCTCAAGCAGGAGTACATCACCCGGTTTCAAAGCACGAGTCATTGCTTCAACTTCGGGACCGATACAATCAGGAGCAAATTGAATATCTTTACCAAGCAATCTCTCAACTTCAGGTACTATTTGCTTAAGGCTGTATTTTTCAACACGCTTACCCTCAGGACGACCAAAATGGCTCATTAATATTACAGGTGAATCGTAATCGATTATATTGTGTATTGTTGGTAATGAAGCCTTAATACGAGTAAACTCACGCACCCGACCGTGCTCATCTAATGGCACGTTGAAGTCAACTCGCACCAGAACCCTATTACCGGCGAAATCGAGATCATCTAGTGTTAGTTTATTATACAATATTATACTCCTACAGTTTTGCGGACTTTTCGATCAGGTCAACCACCCTGCATGAATATCCCCATTCGTTATCGTACCAACCGATAACCTTGACCAGATTGCTTTCAATTACCATCGTTAACTGCGAGTCAAATATACAGGAATGGCTATTACCTACAATATCAACTGATACAATTGGATCTTCAGTATATTCAAGGATTCCTTTAAGCTCTGTATCGGCAGCTAATTTAAAAGCAGTATTTACTTCTTCAATTGAAGCAGGGCTGCCAAGTTCAGCAGTCAGATCAATTATTGAGCCATCAGGAACTGGAACTCTAATCGCAAAACCGTCAAGTTTACCTTTTAAATCGGGAATGATCTTCCCGACGGTTCTTGCGGCGCCTGTTGTGGTCGGTATAGTGGATACTGCGGCGGAACGCGCTCTGCGCAGATCGCTATGTGGGAAATCAAGCAGACTCTGGTCGTTAGTATAACCGTGTATCGTGTTCATCAAACCTCTGACCAGACCAAAATTATCGTTAAGCACTTTCGCCATTGGAGCAATACAGTTTGTTGTACAGGATGCGTTTGAGATAATCTTGTGCTCAGCTTTCAGAACATCATCGTTGACGCCCAGAACTATTGTAGCGTCAATCTCATCCTTAGCAGGTACTGTCAGCAATACTTTCTTAGCGCCTGCCTCAAGGTGCCATGCGATCTTCTCTCTCGTGCGAAACACTCCTGTGGATTCAACCACAAAGTCAACGTTATTTTCCCCCCAGGGAAGCTCCCTTGGATCTCTGATTGCGAAGACTTTTACTCTCTTACCATTAACAACGATACAATCTCCATCGCATTTAACTTCACCTGGAAAACGTCCATGAGTGGAGTCATATTTTAACAAATGTGCGAGGGTTTTGGCGTCGGTAAGGTCGTTAATTGCAGCAACCTCAAACCCACCTCGCAATATCATCTCTCTGAAAACCAGCCGCCCAATGCGACCGAAGCCGTTAATTCCGATTGTTAACGACATTGAACCTCCTGATTGTAATTAACTTCTTGTGGTAAAAAACCACTGCCTGGCCTATATTCTCCGGCTAACTGACCACATGCGGCGCCTACTTCATCACCACGACTGCGTCGTAAAATTACGGTCAGACCGGCAGCTCTCAGTTTATCTTGAAAATCATCGATGGTTTCACGCGTACTACGCTGGAATTCACCACCGATTTCGTTGTATTCCATCAAATTAATTTTACATGGTATTCCATGCACCAATGACTTAAGCCTGTTTATATCTTCGGGTGAGTCATTGATCCCTTTTAACATAAGATAAGAAAATGTAATTCTGTTGCGTGTAGATTCTGTGTATTTCTTTGCTGATTTCAAGATTTCTTTCAAAGGAAATCTCGCTGATAATGGCATTAAAAAACTTCTCTGTTCATCTGTCGTTCCGTTCAGGGATATTGTCAGTTTAAATTGCTTATCCCATTTAAGCATTGTCTCAATACCAGGAAGCCAGCCAACTGTTGAAATATTCAGCTTTCGATGTGAAAGCCCTAAACCTGCCGGATCAGTGAGCAAATCAGAAGCCTTCAAAACACGCGTTACATTCAGTAAAGGCTCCCCCATTCCCATCATAACAACGTTTGTGATACGCCTGCCAGAGATATGCTCAAGAGCTATATACTGACTGACTATTTCAGAAACCGATAGGTTTCGAATAAATCCGATTTTCCCCGTTGCGCAGAATTTACAGCCTACATGAAAGAAAAGTGATGCACCGACCTTAATCGGTTTTATATTGGGTAAAAGCAATTTATCCATAAACCATCAAAAGGGGTGCATCAAATGGAATATATAGGATTAGATGTTCATAAGCAATATACAACAG
>JAIPJL010000064.1 GCA_021734165.1 bacterium
TTTTCTTTCATGTAGGCTGTGAATATAACTCGTAACTCGTAATTATATTTCAAATTCTCAAATATCTTTCACACTTTTGCACTTTTACACTTTCACACTTCGATCATTTCCGTCACATTTCCGTCACACCCTCTAACCCTTACTGGGTATGGCTTTCCGGCGATTCTGTGACGATGTGACGATAATTTTGCCTGCCCGGATTCTTAGCCGAAAACTGACACAAAACTTGACTTTTGTGTATAAATGTTGTATATTGTCACTATGTTACAGAGCGTACTTCGTTACTCCAATGTTAAAGCTTCGATGTTCAGTAGGACAAACATTCTTGTTTGTCAATTAACAACTGACGACAAGCAGAGCCTGCCCCTGCGTAGGCAGGTGAACACTTGTCCCATCGCGGTACACTCTCATTTCACCATCACAACCTTGCGGACTGCATTGAAATCGGGTGAATCCAGACGAATAAAGTACATTCCCGCAGGATAAGATTCAGCATTCCATACAGCAGAATAATAACCCGCTGATCTCTCGCCGTTGAACAAGGTTGTCGCAAGTCTGCCGTCAATATCATAAACCTGCAATGAATGTACGGTCAGTTGAGGCAGTTCATATCGGATGCAGGTAACTGCATTAAAGGGATTTGGATATGGCGGTGACAGGTAGAACTCGCTCGGCACAGCAGCCTTAGCCCTCAACTCTAAGACGGTTAAGCCATTGGTAGTATAAACAAGTCCTGTGCCTTC
The DNA here is from genome assembly GCA_021734165.1 of bacterium. Lineage (GTDB taxonomy): Bacteria > Electryoneota > AABM5-125-24 > Hatepunaeales > Hatepunaeaceae > JAIPJL01. The sequence goes on from JAIPJL010000064.1 coordinate 744, forward strand.
TTTGATATTACCTGCAGACAGGTTCACTTCCAAATTACGGTCAGCATCCCACAGCTTCAGCTCGAAGGCTTCTCCCTGCAGTAGCCCTTCGACGACTTCCGTAGTAACAGGATTATCACCCCAGACAGCAAGACCGCACTTGCCATTATAGAAAGCGCCGGTGCCTATCAGATCACCATCCGTATTAAAGGCAGCGATCTGATCACCATCGTTGGCAGCATATCCATTGATCGAAGTAACAAGCACACTCATGTTAACGCCTGTCGAAGCAGGTCTTATCCAGTGGCACTCGCCAGTTGATCTGTTCTTGCGAACAGGCATTCCTGCCCGATCTTCAAGCTCAACCGGATAGTTGAAGACTTCAATGTCCTCACTTAGACAGATCTGGTAACCCTGACCGGCTTCCCATAGATGCATACTTGAGAAGCTCCATTCCGGCACACAGAAATCACCATCTGCATCCTTAGCGATAATGACATTTTCAATTATTGAATTGAGTACATAGAAGTTGTTCTCGTCTTCATCACCAATGAATTCACAAGGCAGATCATAATCAGGGTAGTATGCCATTAAGTTCCATCCTTCATCAAGACCTAACAGGTCTTCTTGAGGATCAATGTAAATACCCTCCCATTCCGTATTAACAGTTTCAGACATTTTAAAAAAGTATCCTTCATGAAGATTCCAGAAGTAAATATCCCAGTATCCCCATTCAGGCACACAGAAGTTGCCGTTTTCGTCAACTATTCTAATCAATGACCAGGTTTCAGTATCCTCATCGTAAAATTTTTCTCTTATTATTTCATCACCGAAAATAAAATCATCTTCCCTATTGTCAATATTTGGTGTGATGTTCAATGAAATAAGATTCCAACCCTCGTTAAATTCTAACATTTTACGTTGGGGATACCAATAAGCCTCAAGTATGACAGTTGAATTACTGTTGTTTACCCAGACACTTGGACCGTTAGTAAATTCAGCCCTGACGTAATCATATTCCTCTTCTTCAACAGGATCATAGACCTTGAAAGTAAAAGATTCACCGTTGGTGAAACCGTCAATATCACCGGAAGCACCATAGGCAGGTAATAATGTTTCACAATCATCAAACCAGACGCCACCACCCGCAAGATAATCATCTTCAGTGAATACACCGATTTCCCACCCGGTTGGAACAGTCTCACCATTAACTAAAAGGTCTTCGATAAGAATGTAATGGACACGATCTGTTTCAAGGATATCAGGATAGCGAGGGAAACGACTAATCGAAAGTTCAATTCGGATCACTATCTGTTCGAGGTCAGGATCGTTTGTAAAGATCAAGACATTCGCGAGATAATTCCAGTAGGGTTCAAGACCTTCCGGATCAATAATCAGAATTATCTCCTGCTCTTCGCCGGGTGGAATTGATCCTTCATCCGGTTCAACTGTTAACCAATTGATGTATGTCTCGTCGATACCGTCGTCTATAACCCAAACTGTTTCGTTGTCGTTTACTGAAACCCAGATATTGTATGCATCATGACCGATACCGTTCAACCAACTGCTGTTCTCTTCGGGATCCTCCCAACGATAAGTCTGCTCAACCGCTTCCCACTCATCAGTATCAATATCGACTGATATTATACCACCGCCATTCGGCAGATGAAACCAAAGTTCACCATTCTCATGCTCACCTACCCAGAGCATTGTCCACGGATCCTGATCATTGGTGAATTGCCTGTAGTTGTCAATGACGCCAAGTTCTTCGCCAAGTTCATTATCTACAATACCGTCGTAAACGTGAATCCTGTTCCGATTATTCGTTTCTTTCACAAAGAACCACTCGTTCACAGGATCAGATGCAAGACCGTAAGCAGCAAACGGTAGCTGTAGGTCACCATCGAGCCGGTTTAAGTCAATATCAAAGCGAGCTGCATAGTTTTCACCAAGAATTACAACATAGAAAATACCGTCGTACCAGGCGCAGTCGGCTTGTTCACCGATATCCGGTTGAATTGTTTCGATCACTTCAAGTTCATCGGGATCAATTAGGTCAATGAAACCTGCAAAGGTTGACGCCATCATCATGTTATTGTCACGATCCCATGCCCAAGTGGGAGCCTGTTCTGCTGCACGAGGCAATCTGAAAGTCGTAATAATATCACCCGGATCGTCGCGGTGCGGTACATCAGCATCGTTTTGGCTACTACTTATAGTTCTTGCAAAGGCGTCACGTTCTTCCTCAACCTCCACAATATCGATAAACCAATCGAGATCGTTTCTAACTTCACCCTCTTCGTTGCCGATTATGAATGAGAAATTAATGGGCTCCTCCCAGAGTATCATATCAATACTCAGTTCCAAATGATTCTCACCCAATTCATAGAAGTCATCAGAGAAGACGAAGTATGCTGACGGAGTGTTCATTTGAATCACCAGAACCGGCAATTCAAGCTCCGGATTTTCCTCGTCGTTTGAATTGATTGTGATCGTAGCTTCGTACTCACCCGGTTCAGGAGCGTCATCGAAATCAATCCAGACGCTGACTTCCTGTTCTTCATTTGGTTCGACACTGAATTCGGAAGGTTCAATTAATAACCATTCAACATCGGTTTCAATTGATTCCACAATTAGTCTGCTTTCGCCGGAATTGTGTACTATAAAAGTTGCATCAGGATCAACTTCCTCATCACCTCGGTCGTAAAAATATCCCCTGATTTCGAGTTCTTCCGGATCGAGCCTGATCTGTGGTTGTGCTGAAACAGCTTGAAGTAAGCCAAGCGTGAGTATAAATAGTGTGGCTGTGTGGTATTTAAACATGATTACTCCGATTGAGTAACAAAATTACTGATGTGCAGAGAAGCAGGTCGATAAAGTAAATGCGTGAGGTGGTTCATTGGATACTCCATAATAGGACGCTCCTATCCTGAGTATATGAAGATTATTGAAGCAATCCTATGCTGTGGATCACATTTTTGGAAATCGGGGTTGAAAAATTAAGAAATCCAGATTATCAATAATAGATTGTTTGGAGCGCCGCAGGATGGGGACATCCAGCGCTACACTAACTTGCAAACTTGTAAACTTGCTAACTTGTAAACTTCTATCTTATCAACATCACCTTCTGTACTACTGTAAATCCCGATGATGACTTCAATTGCACAATATACACTCCCGATCTGAAACCTTCAGCATTCCAGGTAATTGTCTGAAAACCAACTTGATTTTCACCATTATATAATTCATCAACCATCCTACCGCTCACGTCGTAAATGCTTATTGAAACATGAGATGAATAGGGCAGCCCATACCTGATGCTCGTCACAGAATTGAAAGGATTTGGAAAAGCAGGTTGTAAAATGAAGGCATCAGGTATTATATCCTCATAAGGATCATCGACTTTGAGGAACTCCGATACATCGATTATCTGCAAACCCCATTCACCATCGGTAACAAAAATGTAGTTACCGCTGATTGAAATATCATTCGCTGCGCTAGGTGTGTAGAATACTCTTATAGATGAAGGGTTTTCCGGCTCTGTAATATCGAGTATATCAACACCTCCCACTCCATCAGCCACAAAAGCATGACAGCCGTTAACATCAACGGCGTAAGCATTTTCGGCAGTATCATAATATCCAATTTCTTCAGGCTCATACGGATCGCTGACCTCAATTACTCTTACTCCGTGCCTCTCGTCAGCGACATAAGCATAATTCCCCTGGATAGATACTTCGTATGACCAGCCGCGAGTATTGCAGTAACCGATTTCATCTATTTCCTGAGGATCAGATATGTCAATAATTCTAAGCCCCATAACATCATCGGCGACATAGGCATATTCACCATCAATAGATACGTCGCGAGCCAGTCCGGGAGTGTCATAGTGGCTGACCTCCGCAAGTCGATTATGATCAAGAACGTCGATTACTCTTACACCGTATTCACCATCCGCAACATAACCATACCCATCATAAACAGCAATATCCCAGGCATAGCCGGGCGTATCGTAAGAACCGACTATCTCAAGGCTGTCGGGATCTGTCACATCAACAATAATGAATCCATCTTCACCGACCGAAACGAAGGCGCAGGCGTCAACAATTATTATGCTTTCAGCAGATAGTTCGTTCAGATCGAATGGAGTCATAGCCTGTGGGTGCATGGGATCTGATATTTCATAGACATTCAGATAGTTTGAGCAGGCAACGTAAGTATAGCTGTCATCTATAGTGATACCCTGAGCGTAGTCGGATGTGTTCAGGAGAATGCCTCTATGTGAACTGCCAAAAAGATTTATGCTCTTTTCGCTGTTGTTTGGATCGTCTGAATGAATTAATAACTGAGCTGTGTAGAAACAATCATCAGTCGGTGTAAATGTTACGGGTAATTCATAACAGTCATTTAGTTCAATAAAGATTTCCTCTTCAATAGCCGACTGGAATGTTGGTGATCCTTGGATTTCTACACCGGTAACTGTCAAATCGGTCAAACCTTCAGCGGTAATAGTCACATATAATTCACTGTTTTCCTCACAGGGTATGAGTCCGAAATTCAGTGAATCACTATTCACACCGATACATGGACCGGCTCCTGTCCCATAAAGCGGAATAACAACTTCCTCACGCTGTCTGTCGCTACAGGTGATGCATAAAACACCCCTGAAATCTCCGATCTCTTCGGGTGCGAAAGTGACGGTACATTCTATACAGCCATCTACATCAACAACATAGGTTGTATCCAGATCGATGCTGAAATAGCGTCCTTCGGCAAATATCTCGGAGATATTGAGATCAATTTCACCAGCATTACGAATTTCGATAACACGATCAGCGCTACGATTTCTGCCAACTTCATTAAATTGTAAAGTGTCGGGATCAACGACGATAACGGCTCCCTGCCCGCGACCGTTTAAAGTAACAGATGCTGTTTCATTGTCAGGATCATTGGTTGAGAAGTAAAGTGTATCGCGATATTCGACGCCATCGGTTGGTGTGAAGTAAACATATAATCGGTAGTGTTCATCAGGAGTGATTACAATATCTTCATCAATATTAGTAGTAAAAGCTTCATTTCCATTACTGAAATCGGAAATGACCAGGTCAATTAAGCCATCATTACGAATTGTGATTCTTTGTTCAGACTGCTGGTTGATACCTACCGCGCCGAATCCTATGACATGTGGATGGTACCAGAGTTTCGCGCCTACTCCTTCACCGGTAATTTCAATAGTTGTTTCTTCGTTGTCCGGATCGTTGGATGTGATGGTGAGGACGCCTTCGAACTCACAACTTTCATTGGGCGTGAATATAACAAGTACATCAGCTTCCGCCTCCGGTTCAAGCGATATGACATCATCCTCATAATCGAAGGTAAACACTTCATTATTACTGCTTATGCTTGAAACCTCCAGGTCTATCAATCCCTGGTTGGAGATTGTAAGAATTCGCTCGGATGCAACGTTAATTCCAACTTCGCCGAATTCAATAATTTGTGGATCAATTCCAATGACAGGACCGAGACCAATTCCATGCAGAAAAATTTCAGTATTTTCGTGATCTTCATCATCAGAGGAAATCATCAAAGAACCTTCAAATTCACCCCTTTCGTCAGGAGTAAAAGTTACAGTTAATTCCCTATTTTCATAGGGTTCGAGAGTGAATTCTCCTTCAAAATTAATACTGAAACGATCACCGTCAATTTCAATGTCGGAAATAGTGACGTCATTTTCACCGTTATTCTCAAAAGTAAGCGGAAATTCCCGACTGTGATTAATGCCGACTTCTTCGAAATCCATTTCTAAGGGACTAAGGGACTAATTGATAATCCAAGTCCTGTAATTCTGAGAATTGTAAGACCGCTTGTATAATCGGCCACATAAATTAAATTACCGACAACGCTTGATCCGCATGCCCAACTTCGAGTATTACAATGCGCTATTTCTTCCGGTTCTTCAGGATTAGTAATATCTATCATTCGCATTCCACCGGATCGGTCACCTACATAAGCGTAGTTACCTTCAACAGTTAGTTGATGAGCCCAATCGGGTGTATCGCAGACTCCCAACCGCTCTGGTTCTTCGGGATTTGAAACATCCACTATATGCAGTCCATTTTGTCTGGCTCCAATATAAGCAATATTATCAACAACGTGAATACCCAAAGCCCAGTCCTGAGTATTGTAACTTCCGACTGCTTCAGGATTCTCGGGATCAGGGACATCTATAATTCGCATACCTGAGGCTTGATCACCAATATAGGCAAAATTATTCACTACTGAGATACTAAATGCATTGCCAGGTGTGTTTAGATAGGCAACCTCGTCTGGGTGTGCAGGATCAGAAACATCAATTATACTTAGACCTGCCCAGTCAGCTACATAAGCGTAATTACCAATTACATTGACTGCATGAGAAGCGCTTCTTGTGTCAAATACTCCAACACTTTCGGGGTTTTCAGGATCGGAAATATCAAGTATTCGTAAGCCGCTTGTATAATCGGCTATGTAAGCATATTGTCCGGAAACAAATACATACTCTGCCCAGCCGGGAGTATTATAATGTCCAATTTCTCCCGGTTCTTCAGGATCGGAAATATCAATTATTTGTAAACCACTTTCCATATCAGCCACATAAGCTAAGTCTCCTATAACTTTTACGATTATAGCTTGATCAGGAGTGTTAATATTCCCAATTTGATCAATCTCTACTGCGTTTGACGCAGTATTTGACAGGTTTAATAACACGACCACTAATAATAAACAAACCTTACGCATGATTACCTCCTGGTTCTTAGTGAAAATGTGCTTAATTGAATGCTTTACGAAAATTTATCAGTTATATTTTTTATCTTCAGGTTTTTGTGGAATCGGTTAAATAACTGTTTTTAGGTGAAGTAACAAAGTGTTAGTTATTTAAGTTATTTTAAATATATAGCAGACAATCAAATAAATGCAATAACATTCATTGTGTACGATGAATTTAATTAGTTAATTATTCAAATATTTTATTCTATTAATGATGCATTTAATTTAACACAACTTTTTTAATCCTCTCCATTTTGCATCTATTTCACGTTGATAACTCTTGATCTCATCAATTCCCCAATGCGCAAATCTTCTTTGTAGTTTAATATATTCATCAACCTTAACTTTCTGGGGAGTTAATGTAAAAGAGAATTTACCATTTTTGATCTCGTAAAGCGGGAAAACACGAGATTCGGTAGCGAGTCTGGCGATCTTGATTGCATCTGCTTCAAGTGATTTATGTCCGGGAGGGCATGAGCAGAATAGATGGATAAACCTGAAACCTTTTATTTTCTTAGCTTTTAGCAGTTTCTGTGCGAAATCTTCCGGATAAGCAGCATTTGCAGATGCAATATAGGGGATTTCGTGCGCTCGAAGCAGTGTTAATATATCCTTTTTGGGGCGTCCCTTAGGATTGGTGTAGGGAGTAGTCGTTGTCCATGCGCCGTGCGGAGTGGCTGTTGACTGCTGAATGCCGGTGTTCATATAGGCTTCGTTATCATAACAAACATAAAGATAGTCATCGTTGCGTGATGCTGAAGCGGAGAGCGCTCCTAAACCTATATCGAACGTTCCACCATCACCAGCCCAGCCGACTACGACGGTTTTATCATCACCGCGTCTGCGAAAACCGGCTTTTACGCCAACTGCTATTGAAGCGGTTGAAGGGAAGGCGGCGTGATAGAGCGGAACTCCAAGCGCGCTGAATGGAAACGGTCCGTCGATAACTGCCATACAGCAAGCGGGAATGACGAAGGCGCAGTCCGGCGCGAGGAGTTTCACGGCTAATCTTAAACTTAAAGCTGATCCGCAGCCAGGACAAGCGAGGTGACCGGCAGACATCACTTCGTGAGGTGAGTCAAGCGCAGCGAAGCCGATGGATTTTGTGTGTAAAGGATTGGGCATTTATTTGACTATAATTTTATGTGAAAGTTACAAAGTGAAAGTAGCAAGTTGCAAATCTATTTCAAATGATTGACGGACAGGAATGTCTGCCCCACCAACAAGTTAAATTCTAAAACTGCTCCAAAAACCTTAGATCATTTTCATAAAACAGCCTGATATCATCAACACCGTATTTAAACATTGCAATTCGTTCTATGCCTAGTCCGAAAGCCCAGCCGGTGTAGATTTCCGGATCGATACCAACACCCTCAAGAACAATCGGATCAACCATTCCAGACCCACCCATCTCCAACCAGCCGGACTGTTTACACACCCGGCAGCCTTCACCTTTGCAGAAAATACAACTCACATCTACTTCAGCCGATGGTTCGGTGAAGGGAAAGAAATGAGGGCGGAATCTTGTCTTGGTATCCTTGCCGAAAATAGCGCGATAGAATGCAAGTACAGTTCCCTTTAGATCAGCCATCGTTACGCCCTTGTCAACATACAATCCTTCAACCTGCATGAAGTAAGGTGAGTGAGATGCGTCGGGCTTATCCTTGCGATAGGTCTTACCGGGCGCTATAATCCTGATGGGTGGTTTCTGATTTTCCATGACGCGAATCTGCACCGGAGATGTCTCTGTTCGCATAACCCAGTTCAAAGGTATATCTGCTGGAACATCAAGGTAAAATGTATCGGTCAAATCGCGCGCCGGATGCCAGTCAAGTGTATTCAAAGCGTCAAAATTATAATATACTGTTTCAGCCTCCGGTCCTGTTTCGACCTTGAATCCCATTCCGCGAAATACATCAATAATCTCGTCCATAACCAACGTCAAAGGATGCAGCCCGCCGCTGAAAGATTTAATGCCGGGGAGGGAGAAATCAACTGACTTATCCCTCGACTTTGTCTCTTTAAGTGTTAAACCAACCTCATCTAATCTATTTGAGACATAAGTTTTGAATTCATTTAAAGATTTACCAAATACTCCTCGATCTTTAGGATCGATCTCGCTCATTCGTTCAAACATACTAGATATCAGACCTTTTCTGCCAAGGAATGTTATCCTCAATTGTTCCAAATCTTTGCTGTTTTTTGTTTTATCAGCTTCGGATTGAAATCTTCTTCTAACCTCGGAAATGTTGTCAATAATGCTCATTTTTTTACTGGTTTTTTGTTATTATCAAACGTTTATCGTTGAATATTCTTCTATGTACGTAGATTTTAACTTTCAAACGCAAAAACGGGCGTTCACCGCCCGTTTTTATAGTTCACATCAGTGACATTATATTGCTTTACTGTTACAGGGCGGCGTTGGCTTTATCTGCCAGCGATTTAAAAGCACCAGGTTCATTGACAGCGAGATCAGCAAGCATTTTACGGTCAATTTCAGCGTTGATCAAATCCAGACCGTGCATGAATTTGGAATAGCTTAAACCATAAAGCCTGCAGGCGGCGTTAATACGCATAATCCAGAGTCGTCGAAAATCTCCAGGACGTTTGCGACGATGTGCATAACTGTAAGCTCCGGCTCGGTTGACAGCATCACGCGCTGTACGCAGTAACCTTGATCTTCCTCCGTAAAAACCACGTGCTTCTTTTAATATCTTTTTTCTTCGTTCGTGAGATGCAACTCGATTTCGTGTTCTAGACATTAGTTTCTCCTATCCTAAAATCATGCGTTTAACCCGGCGTTCATCAACTGCAGACACCGTACCCATCGAACGTAAATGCCGCTTTCTGTCACGATTTTTTGACGTAAATTTATGACCTGCAAAAGCATGTTCACGCTTTATTTTACCCTTGGCGGTTACTTTAAATCTTTTTGCTGCCGCCCGGTTTGATTTCATTTTTGGCATAATTAAAATTTTTTTCCTGCGGTTTTGATACCGCATATTTTGTTATTATTATCTGTCAGGTGAAGACACCTGACAGCACACTACCAATGCAAATGGACACCTGACAGCACACTTGCGATGCAGGGATAAATGTCAACGTCCTTTCCGTTGGATATAAAAGTATTACTTCTTTTTAACAAGCATCATCGAAATGCTGTTGCGGCTTTCCATTTTAGTTCCACCATCAATGATAGCAATATCAGAAAGCTCTTCAGACATACGCGCTAATACTTCTTCCGCTTTCTCTTTACGCGTAATCTGGCGTCCTCGCATCATCAGTAGCGCCTTGACGCGGTGTCCGTGTTCAAGGAATTTCCGTGCTGCATTGATCTTGACAAAGAAATCATGATCATCAATATTAGGGCTAAGCTGTATGCGTTTTATTTGAACATTATGTTGTTTCTTACGTGCATCTTTAAGCTTTTTGGTTTGTTCGTAACGAAATTTGCCGTAATCTATAACTTTGCATACCGGTGGATCGGCTTTTGGCGCAATCTCCACCAGATCAAGTCCAGCATTTTCGGCATCTTCTAACGCCCTGCGTAGATTGACAATACCAATCTGCTCTCCATCCGCGCCAATTAATCGGACTTTTGAAGCCGTAATCTCTTCATTGATGCGTGGAGCGTTTGATGCATGATCTTTACCGGAGCCGTGCCCCTGATAACTACCTATGATTCCCCCTTGTGACGCTGTATAAGCGTCGAGAAACTTTTCTCAACGATGATATTATTACCTCTTTAAATTAACGATGTTCTATGTGTATTTTAATCATCGAACCGCATTAAATTGCATGTTCGTCTATCTCTGTTCGCATTGTATTAATTAAATCATCAATACTCATTAATCCCTGATCTCCTTTTTTTGTGCGTCTGACAGAGACCTGGCTGTTTTCCGCTTCTTTCGCTCCAATAATAAGCATATATGGTACTTTGGCGAGTTCACCATCTCTGATCTTTCGTCCGATTTTTTCGGCACGCCAGTCAACACGACAGCGGAATCCTTCATTTATCAATTGCTCATAAACAACGCCTGCTGCATCGTGCTGATCATCTGTTATCGGCAATACAAGCGCTTGTTCGGGAGCAAGCCAAAGCGGGAAATCACCGGCATAATGCTCAATTAAAATTCCTGTGAAACGTTCCAGCGCACCGAGTATTGTTCTGTGCAGCATCACCGGTCTGTGCGCCTGATTATCAGCGCCGATGTATTCCATATCAAAGCGCTCAGGAAAATTGAAATCAAGCTGTATGGTGCTGCACTGCCAGGTTCGGCCGAGTGCATCAACAACATGAAAATCGATCTTTGGTCCATAGAAAGCGCCTTCACCGGGATTTATATCGTAATCATATTTTCCCTGATCAAGCGCCTTTTTTAACGCATCTTCCGCCCTGTCCCAGACCTCATCTGAACCAATTCGATCTTTTGGACGAGTTGACAATTCCATCGAAACATCGGTTAAACCGAAATGATTGAACACTTCAAAGACCAGACTAATCATTCTACCAACTTCATCGACAATCTGTTCCGGTGTGCAGAAGATATGAGCGTCATCCTGGGTAATATGTCTTACTCTGAACAGCCCGTGCAGTGTTCCTGATTTCTCATAACGATGAACAATACCCATTTCCGCCCAGCGAGTAGGAAGATCGCGGTAGCTCCATTGCCTGTTCTTATACATCAGCACTGCGCCCGGACAGTTCATCGGCTTTATAGCGTAATCACGATCCTCTAAGCTGGTGAAATACATATTATTCTGGTAGTGATCCCAATGTCCGGAACGTTCCCATAAATCTCTTGTCATAATGAGAGGTGTACTGACTTCTCCGTAGCCTCTTTTAACGAGCAATTGGCGCATGTAGGCGTCAATGAGCTTAATGAGTACAGTTCCCTTAGGATGCCAGAAAGGCGCTCCAGGGGCTTCCTGATGGAAACTGAATAAGTCCATCTGCTTGCCTATCAGCCTGTGATCACGCTTCTTAGCTTCCTCAAGCCTCTGCAAATGTGCTCTAAGCAGTTTCGCATTCGGATAAGCTGTGCCATAAATCCGCTGCAGCATGGCATTACGCTCGTCACCACGCCAGTAAGCTCCTGTAATAGCAAGCAGCTTAAAATGTTTGATTAGTCCGGTTGAGGGCAGGTGAGGTCCTCTGCAAAGATCAGTAAATTCACCCTGTGAATACAAAGAAATCTGTTCTTCAAGCCCTGCGATCAGCTCTATTTTATAGTCCTGATTTGTATCGGTAAATAATTTATTGGCGTCATCTAACGAGATTGCTGTACGCTGAATGGTCAGATTCTCTTCAACAATCTTTTCCATCTCAGCTTCAATGCGCGGCAATTCATCCGCTGAAATCGGCTCACCAAAATCAAAATCATAGTAAAAACCGTCTTTGATTGCCGGACCAATTCCCAGCTTTGCATGTGGAAAAAGCCGCTTTACAGCTTGAGCCAACAGATGCGATGATGAATGCCAGAACAGCTTCATTGCCAGCGGTGAATCCAGAGTCAGGAGGTTATATTCTCCGCTCTCAAAAATAGGATCTTCAAGTCCAAAGAGCTTACCGTCAAGTTCTGCGCCGATTACATCATCAGGAATTTCCTTTAAAGCATCCTTAAGAGCAACTCCAGGTAATACACCATCACCATTTTTATCAATATTGATTACAGCCTTTTTCATGCAAATTCTATCGGGTACTCCCCTGTTAATGTTTGGTGGGCGATACTGGAATCGAACCAGTGACCTCTTGCATGTCACGCAAGCACTCTAACCTGCTGAGCTAATCGCCCAAAAAAGTTATCAAGTTTTCAAGTTGCCAAGTTAACAAGTCATAAATTACGAATTTGTTATCCAACAGAACTTGATAACTTGTAAACTTGTGAACCTGTAAACTTCCATGTGCCGAGGGCCGGAATCGAACCGGCACGACCTTAGAGATCGAGGGATTTTAAGTCCCTTGTGTCTACCTATTCCACCACCCCGGCAGGATCTGCTTATTTTCTTTAAACCTAAAGCTGAAAGCCTAAAACCTAAAGCCCTGTTGAGGCGGCGATCGGAGTCGAACCGATGAATAGAGGTTTTGCAGACCTCCGCCTTAGCCACTTGGCTACGCCGCCAGATGCAGCACACAGGCGCATCGATTAACTTACAGAGACACTAATATACTATACTTGCAGTTGAATGTCAACATTGACAGGGCGATCTTTGTACTTTTACAATCAGTATAGTTTTTATATCAGGATTCAGCAAGCTGACGCCTAATCGTTCGGATTGATTTTGTCCCGGTCATACACTGCTAATTTGAGTTATCGTCAGATTTAAAGTCCGCTGTACAGTGGATAATCTGGTGATAATGCAGACTTTACTCTAAATCTGCCATGTTACGCTTCGCTTGGAACATGGCAGGAACTCTGATTCTTTTACTATTATCGGATAAACGCCTATGTTGTAATAACAACCTCTATTTCCATTTAATTCAGTTTATCGGATGGAATAGCCAGCATAACATAAGCCCTGACCTTACTTTCCTGCTTGACAAGAATGAATTTTTCCGCTTTTTCATCCTTAGATAACCTTTCAATATCAGCCTGTGTAATTCCATATTTTTCCGTTAAATCACTCACCGCTATCTCCAATGCCTTGCGTTTTGCTTCAAGCATATCATAAGATAATGAAGTGCCGACACTATAGACGGTATCAGAGCAGGTTGGTATTTCGAGATACCAATCAGGGACATTCCTCAGAACTGAACCATCTTCAGCCTGAACAGTGATGGTTTGTTTCTTCTCTCCGCCGCAGCCAATCATCAGCAAAATAGCGAGACAGTTGATATAAAATACGAAGTTTCGTTTCATCTTATCCTCAAGTAAAAACAACTCCCATAAATATACAGGTTTAAGGTTTTAATTCCAAGTTTTATCATCAATTCTCTATGGTATCAAACCTCATAAGGTAAAATTTTAAAAATTTCTGTAATATCGTCAATTAATATGCAAAAATATAATTTTTTAATAAGAATAATTTCCTTGTTATAGCAGTATTTACTCCTTATATTTCGCAACAGGGAATTGTGTACCAATTTACCGATGCACAGTACTACCTTTTCCTTTGTAATTTCAGTTAGTTCCTAACTTTCCAGGAGTATAAAATGTGTTACGAAACTAATCATCGATCGACAATGCGAGTATTATTTAGCCGCTGTCATTTTATCGATCCCCACATACGAGTTAATCATCGCGATAAAAACATTAAAATATTGCCAATTTTAATTTGGTGTTTAGGATTCTGTTTATTCGGATTCTCTGTTAGAGCGAACGCTCAACCGTCAATAGACGTCAGTCCCGGTTCACTTGACTTTGGCACAGTTATAGTTGAAGATACAGATGAACAGACAATAACTATATCCAATTATGGTGACGAAACACTTTCGATATCTAACATGTACATTGATGATGGATATGCTTTCAGCTTTGATGATCCGGGTCAGGTTGATATAGAGCCAGCTAACGACATCGCAATAACGGTATATTTCTCACCTCCGGAAGAGAATTATTTTGGAGCTTATCTCTTGATTGAATCTAATGATCCTGGAATGGGCACTTACGATGTAATGCTCTATGGAGTAGGCTATCAGCCCCAACCATCGATAGACGTTTACCCGAGTTCACTTGATTTTGGTATGATTGCAATTGAGGATACAGAAGAACGGACTATAACAATCTCTAATTGTGGTGAAGGTACGCTGGAGATATACGGTATGTATTTGGATTATGGATATCCTTTCTACTTTGATGATCCCGGGCAGATTAATATCGAGCCTTATAGTGATGCGAATGTATCAGTATATTTTACACCTTCAGAGGAGGGTTATTTCGAAGATTATCTCTGGATTGATTCCAATGATCCTGAAATGGGTTCAATTAATGTAATGCTCTATGGTGAATGTTTTCAGCCCATGCCGTCGATTAATGTGGACAGATATGCAGTTGACTTTGGTGAAGTTGTGGTAAGCGAATCAAAACAGGAAACGATTGTCGTTTCCAACGATGGTGAAGGTGAATTGAATTTTGATATTGATGTTTACGGCGGTGGCATAAATGCTCCGAACCGCGATGAAAATGAATTCACAGCCTGGGTTGAAGGAGGCGGATATTCTGCAACAGTTGAGCCTTACGGAAGTGTTAATGTGATAGTGGAGTTCACTCCATCTTATGATGACTATTTCAACAGCACATTGACTATTTATTCAAACGACGAGGAAAACTATGAGGTTTATGTAGATCTGACAGGTACGGGTGTAATAAACATTCGCCGTGTTCCCGACGACTACGATCTGATTCAGGACGCTATCGACGCATCCGAAGACGGTGATACGGTGCTGGTAGCGGATGGGACGTATTATGAAGGACTCAATTTCAACGGTAAAAATATTGTCGTCATAGGTAATCCCGACGATCCAAGCCAGGTAGTGATTGACAGGGAGACGAATGGCAACGTAGTGATATTTGAGAATGGTGAAGGCAACGGAGCTGTTTTATCCGGTTTCACTCTTCAAAATGGTCTCGCAAACCTTGGCGGTGGAATTTACTGTCACAATGGTTCAAGCCCGACCTTATCAAACCTGATAATTACAGAGAACACAGCGAATGAAAACGGCGGTGGAATTTTCTGCAGAGCTAATTCGAATCCTATGTTGACTGACATCTTTGTCAGTGGAAACACCGCTGTTCATGGTGGTGGAATCTTTTGTTGGGAGGCGTCCAATCCAACTCTGACAAGGGTAACAAGCGTTGCTAATACAGCGACTTATGGCGGTGGAATTTACTGCGTCTATAATGCAAGTCCGATACTAAACAATGTCACCATTAGCGAGAACGAAGCTTCAACTTCGGGTGGAGGAGCGTATCTCGAACAGGGTTCGGTACTTAACGTTGTAAACTCTATATTCTGGAACAACAGTCCTCAAGAAATATTCTTCAGAAGTGAATCCGATCCCAACGAGGCTACGGTTACTTACTCTGACATAGAGGGCGGTGAAGATGGAATTGTTACCAATGACAACGGTGACGTCACTTGGGGAGACGGCGCCATCGACTCTGATCCGTTGTTCGTCGATCACGACAACGGTGACTACCACCTGACTGCGAACTCGCCTTGCATTGACGCCGGTGATCCTGAATCGGGTGATGATCCTGATGGGACGAGAGCGGATATGGGGGCGTATTACTATCATCAAGAACATGAGGCTGTAACACTTCACGTCCCCGAAGAATACAACACCATCCAGGCAGCCATAGACGCAGCTTCCGATGGTGATACGGTGCTGGTGGCTGCGGGTGAGTACAATGAGCAGATCGACTTTTCAGGAAAGGATATTGTCGTTCTATCCACTGATGGAGCGGAAAATACCACAATCACTCATACAGGTCCAATAGTAACGCTTACAAATGGTGAATCCACTGATGCCGTACTGGACGGTTTCACGCTATCAGATGCAACTGTCCGTGCGGTTTTTATGCAAAACAGCAGCGTAACGCTTAAGAATCTAATTGTCAGCGGCAACTCGTATCAGACCGCGGGAGATCGGATTGATGGCGGTGCTATCCGCGCTGAAAACGGTACGCTTCATTTATTCAATTGTGAATTTACAGATAATTTCCTGCCTAGTCGATATTACGGTCAAGGCGGAGCAATTTTTACATATAACACAAGTATTTACGCAGCAAATTGTGTATTTCAGGGAAATTATATAAATTCACAACACTGTTTTGGAGCTGCACTTTATGTTTCTGGAACCCAAGAATTTGAAGGTGTTATAAAAGCAGAAACAATAAATACTACTTTCGATAACAACACATTGCAGGGTGTTTATGACGCTGGGTATGGGGCTTATTTTTTTTACGGAGATACAGTTTACTCTGATAATATTGAAGTTACAAACAACGCTATTACGGCAAGTAATGATGATGCATTAAGTATTGTTTACTATCGGTTAAGAAGCGCCGAAGGCTATGCTCAGATTACAAACAGCAGCTTTTCAGGCAATACAATTAACGGAGCGGATGTCGGCGATGGGACGGTACAGACAGGTGTGGATGGTTTCTATGTTTTCGAGGATTGTCGTTTCTTCGATAACGAGACCAAGCAAGGCGCCGGAATCAAAACATTGGGTAGTACTGCGTTACGCCGTTGTGTTTTTTACAATAACTCTGCTTCACATCTCGCTGGCGCTGTTTACTCTCTCGCTGATTTGGTGACAATTGAAAACTGCACTTTCTGGAACAACACGCATGAGAACGGTACGGTATATGTTACCGGCGCAGGCTGCGTTATTGATGTTAATAACTGCATATTTTGGGAGGGTGATCAAGACTTCGTCGAGTTAGACGGTGGTTCTAACAGTGTCACCTATTCGAATGTTCAGGGCGGTTACGGAGGCGACGGCAACATTGACTCAGATCCATTGTTCGTAGATGCTGATGGTGGTGATTTTCATCTGACCGAAAACTCCCCCTGTATTGACACAGGTGACCCTGAATCGGATGATGATCCTGATGGGACGAGAGCGGATATGGGGGCGTATTATTTTGAACAAGATCAGTTGGAAGAAAGAGACTTTGAGCTTGGAAATACCGGTGTTTATGTTACAATGGTTAAGATTCCGGCGGGGAGCTATTTGATGGGGGCGCAGGATAATGAAGAAGGTGCGCGAGATGAGGAGTACCCACACCATGAAGTCACTATATCGAATGATTTCTGGTTGGGAAAATATGAAGTAACACAGGAACAGTGGGAAGCCGTAACAGGAAATAATCCGGCTAGCAATTTCGGGGTAGGTGATAATTATCCTATTTATTATGTCTGTTGGAATGACATTAAAGACAACTTCCTAAGTGAAGTGAGTGATAGATTTCGACTTCCCTCCGAGTCGGAATGGGAGTACGCCTGTCGAGCAGGTACCGAGACGCGGTGTTATTGGGGTGAAGATATTGAGTTTGAAAACGCCGTTGAGTATGCAGTCTTTGACGAAAATGATCCGGATGGTACAGCGGAGGTAGGAACGAAACTACCTAACGCATGGGGCTTATATGATATGGTCGGTAACGTTCATGAATGGGTTGAGGACGATTGGCATGAAGACTACACAGAAGCTCCTGGCGATGAATCTCCTTGGAT
>JAIPJL010000065.1 GCA_021734165.1 bacterium
GGATATCAGGAGGCATTAACGCTACGCTCGCCGATGGTGGCTACAATCCGGCTCGTGAAGATACTTTTATGGTTGTCGGTTACAAAAAAGACTTCGTCCCGTTGGAATTATCACTTGGGGTCGATCTTAAACCGCGTGAAAATCATTCGGTAGGTTTAAGTTTTTACAAGGTTAATCATACTGAAAATGGCTCGATAACCATGTGGCAATGGATCGGCGCAACCAATAAATGGCAGGCAAGAACAACCATGAACACAGATCAGGCAACTTATGTTAAGCAGAATGACTTTGCGGTAAAGCTGCGTTATACATATACATTCTAATATTTCAAATCCTCATTAATTTTACACCAGGTACTTCTTCAGATGAGCAGAATCCCTCCTGAATTCAGGGTTGAAATCCCCGAAGAAAAAACAGCTCAATATCCTGCAGATCACCGTAGCGATTCAAAATTACTCGTTGTGGATCGGTCTAATAAAAGTGTGTTTGTTGCGGGCAGGTTCGCTGAAATTGCAAAATACATTGCCGGTGACCTGCTTGTCATCAATGAAACGAAGGTAATTCCGGCACGTGTTGAGGGTAAGAGACCAGGTGGAGGCAGGGCGGAGGTGTTGTTTTTGTCGGTAGATACCTTTAGAACGCCTCTCTTTTATGATCAGAAGAATGAGCTTCCTGTCGAAGCCTTAATCAGTCCCAGCAGGCGTCTTAAACCCGGCTTGAATATAACATTACCCGGACAGGCAGAGATTAGGCTGCTTCAAAAAGGAGATGACGGTAAATGGCAGTGCTTATGGTCATGTGAAAATCAAGATATAACATTTACTTCCTGGCTTGACAACAACGGTACGCCTCCCTTGCCGCCTTATATCCGTCGAAAACCTGAGCAATCCGACTATCAGCGCTATCAGACGGTTTATGCAGGTGATCCGGGTTCACTTGCGGCTCCTACAGCCGGTTTACATTTTACAGATGAATTAATGCGCGAGTTGGAAGATCAAGGCTGCGAAATAGCTCGTTTGACGCTTGACGTCGGACTTGGAACATTCCTGCCTATCAGAGAAGATGACGTCACAACACATCAAATGCACACCGAGCGGTATTCTATTCCTGATTTTGCCAGCGCTGCAATCAACCGGACAATTAATTCAAATCGAAGAATGACTGTGGTTGGCACGACCGTTGTGAGAACGTTGGAAGACGCTGCAATAAAAACAGGATTGCCAATTCAAAGCGGTGAAGGAATTGCAGATATTTTTATCTATCCACCCTATAAATTCAAAGTTATTGATCGGCTGCTGACCAATTTTCACCGTCCAGATTCAACGTTGCTCCAACTTGTTGCTGCCCTGATTGGATGGGATATGTTAAACCTCGCTTATCAAACCGCTTTGGACGAAAACTTCCGCTTTTACAGCTATGGTGACGCAATGCTCATCATTTGAGAGCGGAGTTGATTGACTATTGCGTTATTGGTGGCTATATTACTGTGATAGGTTTCATAACTATTTCCTTCGATTGGAGTAGCGAAGCTTGCTTCGCATAAATCGCATAAGCAAGCTTATGCACTCCGGTTAAGTATAATGAAAGTGTATTAAAATTTGAATTTTACTCAACTTGTTTTACTAATGCCACCAATTCTGATAGCGCTGACCTTCCATGAGTACGCTCATGGAATGATGGCATACAGGCTGGGAGATCCTACTGCAAAAAGAGCGGGAAGGTTGACGCTCAATCCGCTTTCGCACCTTGATCCAATCGGTACGTTGGCGCTGCTGCTGGTGCATTTTGGCTGGGCTAAACCGGTGCCGGTAAATCCTGCTTATCTGAATAATCCACGTCGGGACATGATCTGGATTTCACTCGCCGGTCCTGGTTCGAATATTGTCCTGGCATTAATAGTCGGTATGATACTACAGTTTCTGATCAAACAGGGAATCGTCGGCTATCCCGGTATTCCTTATTTAATGCTAAGTTTCACCGTGTTTATCAATCTGATGCTGGCTTTTTTCAATCTGATACCGCTGCCGCCTCTTGATGGCTCAAAAGTAGTTGGAGGTCTGATACCAATGCAGTATCTTAGAATCTGGGAAACTTTCGAGAGATTCGGTGGTTTTATCATCATAGCGCTTTTTCTGATTGGGATGCTGACAGGTATAAATGTTTTTAAACCTATTTTTGTGCTGTCTGCATTAGTTTTTACAGCTTTTACCGGTGAACAATCGTTGTTTTAATGGTGTGGAAATGAGTTTATTCAATCTTCATCAACCGCGTAGATTTAGCTTTCAACCACGGAATTCGCAAGGTTCGGAAAGAACAAAAATCAGTTTCCGAAGAGCTACTTCCTACGATCCTCACGCTAACAGCAGGCTTCCGCTGCGTTCGTTTATTATCCTTGTGCTGATTGGGTTGCTCATTTTAATTATTGGCGGCGTAAAACCTCACTTCAGAACGCCTATAATTAAATCCGGAGATGCTGTTAGTCAACCAATCGAAACGAAATCTCAATGACGGAAAATATAATAAATAAGAAAATAATCACCTTACCGCAGTCAGTTGCTAATCGAATTGCTGCCGGAGAAGTTGTCGAACGCCCTTCAGCAGTGGTTAAGGAACTGATCGAAAACGCACTTGATGCGGATGCTTCCAAAATTACTGTCGTTATTGAAGACGCCGGCAGGACGCTGATAAAGCTTGTTGATAACGGTGCAGGAATGACAGGGGCCGATCTGGCGGTTGCTATAGGACGTCATGCAACGAGCAAGCTTGAGCGTTTTGAAGATCTTGAAAGTCTAACCACTTTTGGTTTCCGTGGTGAAGCTCTGCCGTCGATTGCTTCTGTATCAAGGTTGGATATTATTAGCCGTGCACGCGGTGATGATATTGGAACAGCGCTTAATATCGCCGGAGGCAAGGTTGAAAAATGCGAACCTGTTGCCGCCGCTGAAGGCACATCTATCTCTGTAGGTCATCTATTCTATAATGTTCCCGCACGACGTAAATTTCTGAAAACTGATGCTACAGAATTTAAGTGGATTGTTGGCGTTTTTAAGTATTTCGCTCTGGCTTTCCCCGATGTTGCCTGGGAGCTTTTTCACAAGGGAGATCTGATATACAAACTTCCGGCTGCGGATTCTCTCGGCAGGATTGCAAGCCTTTTCGGTGAAGATGTAGCTGAAGAGATGATCAGGATCGATCATAAACTCGGCTGGATTGAAGTTAGCGGCTGGATTACGCCTTTCAACCTGGCGCAGCGTTCAAACTCAGACCAGTATCTATTCCTGAATAAGCGTCCTATTAGCAGTCCGCGTCTCAACCATGCCATAACGAAAGCCTGTGAGCCTTATTATACTGCCGGAGGATATCCGCTTTATATAATCATGCTTAAGAGCGATCCTGACAGATTTGATATAAACATTCATCCCGCAAAGAAAGAGGTTAAATTCGCTGATGAAAACGGCGCTTATTCAACCATAAGGTTAGCAGTTGGAAAAGCTTTCAGCGAAGCTGGTCGTCCGAGTGAACTTGAAAAAATACCGGAATCAGGATCGACTTCGAGACCATCAGTATTGCAAGCAGTTCGCTCTCCAGTTGAAGCGCCTTCACACCTGACTCCGCTGATACCTTTTCAGAGTAAACCTCCAAAACCTCGTGGACCCCTGCTGCCATTCCCGGCAGATCGCACTGAGCGACCGCCAATTAGAGAAACTGCTGTTTCAGGTAAAGAAGCGGAAGCAGATCATAAAGAAGCTATTCGTGTTCCGGTTGAGGGTGATGACAATGGTCCTGTTATTTGGCAGATATTTGAAACTTACTTAGTGTCACCGCTTAAAACGGGACTTGCTTTTATCGATCAGCATGTGGCGCACGAGAGAATCCTCTATGAACGCTCACTTAAAGCGATTGAGCAGGAACCCTGGAGCAGTCAGCAAATACTCTTTCCGGTAACATTTACACTGCCTCATGAGGATATTCCTTTTATTGAGGAAAGTCTGCCGTTGCTTCGAGCTATGGGTTTTGGAATCGAATCGTCCGGGCTTAGAGAGTTTCGTATATACGCTTCGCCTGCCGGAGTCAAGATTGCTAACGAGCGTGAACTGATCCTTGAAATTATTGAAGAATACAAAGAAAATGCGGTAACTGAAATTGATCCGCGCAAAAGACTTGCTGCGGCTTTTGCTTGCCGTTGCGCTGTTAAAGCCGGTCAACCGCTGGAACCGCTTGAAATGCGGCGTCTTGTGGATGAGTTATTCCGCACAGACGATCCGGAATTTTGTCCGCATGGAAGACCTATTTATCATGTCTTAAACAGGCGTGAGATCGATAAATGGTTCAGGCGGTGATTTGAGCGAATCAGCGTCGGAAATCACTATACCTGTTATTGCCGGATCGACTGCAATCGGTAAAACTGCAACTGCAATTTTAATCGCTAAGAGATTGAACTGCGAAATCATATCTGCCGATTCTCGCCAGATATATATAGGGATGGAGATCGGTACTGGCGCTCCTTCGGTTGAGGAGTTGAAGCAAGTCCCGCACCATCTAATAAGTTGTGTTGAACCGGATGCGAGGCTTTCAGCGGGTGAATTTTCAGTTATGGCAAGGGAAGCGATCTATGAAATCGTTAGCAGAGGCAAATTACCGCTTGTAGTTGGCGGTTCTGGTTTATATATTCGAGCATTGATCGATGGACTTGCGCCGATTCCTCCCGCGGACAGCAATCTAAGAAAGAATATTGCAGCACGAATTGATGAATACGGCATGGAAAATGCTATTGAGGAACTTAGGAAATTTGATCCGGAATATGCAGAAAAGGTCGGAATAAACGATAGAAAAAGGCTAATCAGGGCGCTGGAAGTATATGAATTAACAGGTAAAAGATTCACTGAATGGCATAAGGAGCATGAGGTTAAACCATGGTGTCAACCTGTATTCTTTGCATTGAATCGCCCTCGTGGAGAATTACATAGCATGATAGAGCACAGGATTAACTCGATGCTTGAAAACGGCTGGCTCGATGAGATTGAAACATTAAGGACAAAATATAAAGGTTATGATAAGCTTCCTCCCGCGGTAACTGAATCGTTAGGTTATAAAGAGCTAATCAGGTATTTAAGGGGAGAGACGAGTTTCGAAGAAGCTCATGAATTGATCATCATTGCAACTCGTCAATTTGCCAAGCGTCAGATTACCTGGTTCAGAGGTGATGAGCGTTATCAGTGGCTTGAGGAAACGGGAAGTGAAGCGGTTGAAAAGTGGGCGGAAGATATAATAAATTCAGTAAGTGGGGCGCAGGCATCTCCGCTTGCGAATTGAGTGGTGTCAGACGTCTCGTCTGACACAAAACAAAAACATAAATCTAAAAACCGGAGTATAAATGAAACCTCTTTCAATCACTTTCTTAATTCTCTTGTCTCTCGTTCTTGTATTCAACACCGGAGTTACCGGAGACAGTGAAAACGTGGAGATGCTGGGACGCATATACAATCAATGGGATAGCGCATACGACGTTGTGGTGCTCGGTGAATATGCTTATGTTGCGACCGGAGTTTCAGGATTACAGATCGTTAACATATCAAATCCCGAAGTGCCTGAAATCGTTGGTTTTTATGATGACAACAAAGACTGGGCAAGAAATGTCGCAATATCAGGAGATTACGCTTATGTAACATTTGGAACCGATTCTGTAGGTCTGCTTGTGCTTAATATCTCAGATCCTACAAATCCTGAGTTTGTTTCGGAGTATTTCACTGAAGGTTATCCTAACGGTATCAGTGTTTCCGGCAATTATGCTTATATCGCAAATTCAGGCAATGACGTCTCAGAACTGCATATTGTTAATATCTCCAATCCCACAGAGCCTCAAGAGGCTGCTACATACGAAAACCTGACGCGCCCCAATGATATTGTAATAGAAGGGGATCAAGCTTTCGTTGCAGATTATGAGGGAGGATTGAAAATACTTAACATCTCTGATATTGAGAATATTCAGGAAGTCGGAATAAGCACAGCTCCTCAGACTGCCGTAGGTGTATTTGTGATTGATAATTATTCATATGTTGCAAACAGCCGTAATGGTCTATGTATTATTGAAATCTCCGATCCTGAAAATCCGGATTCAATTGGCTCCTGCGCAACGGATGGAGGGATCGAAAAGGTTTATATTGACGGTGACTATTGTTATACTGCCGGTCGCGATGGACTTGGAGTAATCGATGTATCTGATCGCACAGCGCCTGAAGTTGTCAGTACTATGAATATGGGCTTAAGCAAGGCTTATGATCTCTTTGTTGTTGACACAACCGCCTTTATCGCTGACGGAAGAGGCAGTATGTGGACGGTCAATGTTGCGAATCCTGCTGAACCTGACAGTATCGGCTGTACACTTGAGCATTGGGGTGACGCCAACGATGTCGTTTACACTGATTACTACATGTATGCCGCTTTTGGTGGTGGATTGCGGATAATCGATATAACTTCACTTGAGAACCCTCATGAGGTCGGTATGATACTGACCGGAGGTGACGCAAGGGCGGTCGCTAAACCAGAACTGGGAAGTTACATATACGTCGCTGATGGTGATTCAGGTTTGGTCGTAATAGACGTCTTAGATCCCGAAAATCCAACCAAAGTCGCAGCTCTTTCAACCTTCAATTACGCTAACGATATTACCATATTAGGAGATGTTCTCTATCTCGTCAACGGGAGGTCACTCGGACTTATAGACATCTCAAATCCTGAATCACCACAGATACTCGGAACTTATGACGCACCGATGAATGCAAACTGTGTTAGTGTTTCCCGCAATATCGCTTACATATCAGACTCTCAGTATCTGCACATAGTTGATGTGACTAATCCTGAAAGTCCTGATTCTTTGAATGTAATCGAGATTCCAGGACAAATCGGTGGTGTTGACAGCGAAGGTCATTTTGTTTATTTAACGCATTACAACTGGGAAGACAATATTTCAACGATGCGGATATTTGATATAGAGGACCCACAAAATCCCACTGAACTTAGCTCGGTTGAAGTACTTGGCATTCCGGAAGGAATATGCTTCTGTGATTGGATCGTCTATGTTACTGGCGGTGTTGACATGGGATTGCAGATATTCTTGGTTGATAATCCTGAAGAACCTGAACTTTTCGGTTACTATGACACGCCGGGTTATCCCAAAAATGCCACAAAAAGCATACCTGTTGGAAGCGGTATGGTCATCGTTGCGGATCGCACAAATATTGGTATATACGAACACCCAGTTGTAGGTGTAAAAGATGAATTCAATGCTTCATTACCGGATGGTTTCGCACTTCTTCCTGCATATCCTAATCCGTTTAATGCCGTTACAAATATCTCATTTGAACTTCCATACCCTTCCGATGTTTCATTAAAAGTATATGATATTTCAGGGCGTTCGGTTGCGTCAGTTTTTAATGGCAGCCAAACTGTCGGTGTTCATTCTCTACTCTGGAATGCGGAAAATCATCCATCGGGAGTCTATTTTATCAGAATGGAAGCTTATGGATTCAGCCTTGAACAGCGAGTTATGCTGGTGAAATGATATTTATATGATCGACCGAACGTGGGGATGAGACATTTGAATTATTCGTTATTTTGCCGTGTCATTCCTGCGTAGGCAGGAATCTAAGCAGGTTAAGTACTTAATAATGCTGATGTTACGGATTCCGGCTTTCGCCGGAATGACACATCTTAAGCATTTACAACGAATATTTCAAAGGTCTCCTTTGACAGATACAGTAATAGGGAAATAACTTAGTTATCCAGTTCAGGAAACATTATTGAAACTACAAAAGGACAAAATTCGCGCTAATTGGCTTAAGATGCCGTTATGGATCAGGGTAGTAGTTGTCATTGCAGCCTTAGCCATTATTGCCTGGATAGTTATTCCGGGTAGTCTGCCTGATCTGCCAACTGCCAGAGTTGCGTCCGGTACGTTTATTATCGACCTGAACGAGACCGGACGCCTGCGTGCAGAAAACTCCGTGACGGTCAGCGCCCCCACGATCAGGACGTCACTCCAGATCGTTGAGCTTATCCCTGAAGGAACAGTTGTTAAAAACGGGGATATTATTATTCGATTTGACCAGACGGAGCTACAGAGTATTATTGATGATCGTGCAGCAGAACTCGCTATCGCAAGATCAAATCTTACGCGTAGCCAGGCTTCAATGGAATCTCAAATGGCAAGCATGGAGTCCTCTGTAGAAAGCTCTCGCGCCAGTTACAGACTCTCGGAACTCAGTCTCGATCAGATGAAGTTCGAAGCTGACGCCAGGATTGAGCAGGGTAAACTCCAGTTAAAACAGGCTGAAATCAGCCTCAAACAGGCAGAACAACAGCTTGAAGCCCAGAAAAAGATAAACCTGGAAGATATTCGCTCGCTTGAATTGAAGATCAAACAGGCTGAGATTGAACTGGAGAAGAGCTATATTGATCTGGAAAAATTAACGGTTAAAGCGCCATCACCCGGTCTCGTTGTCTATAAAGAGATCTGGAAGGGTGGGACAATGGACAAAATTAAAGTCGGTGATACACCATGGAGAGGACAGGCATTGATCGAACTGCCTGATTTGTCCGTTATGCTGGTTGAGACGTCTGTCAGCGAGATCAATATTAGTAAGGTGAAAGTTGGACAGGATGCTGAAATCAAGCTTGATGCATATCCCGATCCCATCTTTCACGGCAAGATTATCGATGTGGCTGTGCTTGCAAGCACTAATGAAGGAGTTTCGGATGCCAGGGTATTTGATGTAGAGATAAGGATTAAAGAATCTGATGAATTGTTAAGACCGGGCATGTCAGCTTCCGCCAGAATCATAGTTGACGAAATTCCTGATAAGATTTGGATACCGATTGAGGCGATCTTTGATAGAGACGGTAATAAAATAGTCTGGGCTGCCTCCGGTGGAGGATTTAAGCAACAGGAGGTTAAACTTGGTGAACGCAACGATAACTTTGTTGTAATTGAATCCGGTCTTAAAAGTGATGACCTTGTTGCATTAATAGATCCAAACGTTGCCGAAAATGAAGGATCATCACTAAAAAAAACAGATGACAAGAGTTCTGAAGGTGATACTGAAGCAGTTATGGGTGATAAACCACAAAAGCGATCTAATAAATCAAGCGGCAGAAAAAGACGTTGATCACCTATGAGCAAATACGCAGCGCCTGGGATGGCTTGACTTCACACAAGCTGCGCAGTACCCTTACCACACTCGGAGTCATTTTTGGTGTAGCAGCGGTTATTGCTATGGCGTCAATAGGCGAAGGCGCTCAGCGTGAGGCGCTCAAACAGATCGAGTTGATGGGAGCGACAAACATTCTCATTGATGAAAAACGACCCGAAGAAGGCGAGCAAAAAATTGCTTCTCTTGATAAGAATCCTCATGGCTTAACGGTTAAAGATGCTAACGCTGTACGGGAAATCATTAAGGACGCCGTGCTGGTTGTACCCATGAATATAATGGAAGTTGAGGTTACTGCCGGAAGTAATAAAGCTAAACTGAATATCGTTGCCGCTTCGCCTGATTTATTCGATCTTTATAATCTGCGCATAAAGTCAGGCAGACGCTTAAATAAAAGTGATGAAGACAATTATAAGAAGGTCTGCGCTGTTGGCGCTGCTGCACAAAAGGAGCTTTTTCCATTATCCGATCCTCTCGGCAAGCAGATTCGTATCGCACATCATATTCTTACTGTTGTTGGTGTTGTTTCAAGACGAGTCTCCGGAGGTGGAGAGATCGAAGGTGTTGAACTGCGCGATGAGAACAGGGATATATATATTCCGTTTACAACATTTCAGAAGGGCAGCAGCTCGGTCAATGGTGAGAGTGAACTAACCAGAATAACGGTGCAGCTTTCTGATCCCTCTCAGTTAATGAATTATTCACGCGTGATCAGGAAAATCATGCAGCGTCGGCATCATGGAATTGAAGACTACAATATTTTAGTGCCTGAAGAATTACTTCGTCAGCATCAGGCGACACAGCGAATATTCAACATTGTTATGGGAACGATTGCCTCGATTTCCCTGTTGGTTGGTGGTATAGGAATAATGAACATCATGCTGGCTTCTGTGCTGGAAAGAACTCGAGAGATTGGCATCAGGCGAGCGGTTGGCGCTACACAGACGGATATAGCGCGTCAATTCCTGACTGAAGCGGTACTTTTATCACTATCAGGTGGAATTATCGGGGTGTTCGCGGGTGTTTTACTTGCAAGCTCTATAAGTATTTATGCTGATTGGGAAACCGCTGTGTCTTGGTGGGCGATTGCCGTATCTCTGGGAGTTTCTGTCACGGTTGGTATTGTCTTCGGCTGGCTTCCTGCAAGAAGGGCCGCTAAAATGGATCCTATTACAGCGCTTAGATCGGATTAGAAGACAATTTTAGGAGTACGCGCTTTAGCGCGTGGAGACTGAGACGGGTAGGGCGAACATTTTTGTCCATCACCAGGTGAGTTACTGACAGGTTTCAAATCCCGCCTTGGCGGGATGTAGCCTGGCAGCATATATTCTAAGCGCTGTATGAATGGTTAGATAAGAAAAGAGAATTAAAAAAGCACAATGGAAAGTTTATTCAGCAGATTACAGTCATATAGACCCCAAGAAGGAAGAGACCCACGAGAGGATTTCTTTACTGAAGCTTTTTGTTATGTTCTTGATAAAAATAAAAAGTTGTTGAAGGAATATATCAAATTCCTCACAGGAAAGGCATTCCCTGATGTAGATCCAGTTGATGATAGTATTAAAATTGAAACCCAACGTACATTTAAACAAGGACGACCCGATGTAGTAATAACTTTCAAAGATATAGAACATTCCTATATGATTATTTGTGAACATAAGCTTGGCGCTGAAGAAGGTGAAAACCAACTGAAGGATTATTTTAATATACTATATAAACGGAAAATAAAAGGAGCACTTGTATTTATTACTAAATATCATGTAAGTACTACAAGTCTTAATAAAAATGGTGAAGAGGTTGATTATACAAATGACTTCATTAAAGAAGACGGAAACATATTTGCTTTGAAACCGCTGAGGTGGTCTGAGATAAATACAAAATTAAAAGAGTGGGAAAAATCTGTAGAGGAATTTCAGGAAGAGATTTATAAGGAATTTCTTGAATACATGGAGGAATTAGGAATGGCACCAATAACCAAATTCTCAGCTTTGGAAATGGCGGAATTCTGCAGGATTCCAAGACTACTCCAGACATTAGATGAATGTTTACTGGGTGAGGCAATGAATGAGCTTAGATCCTTCAAGGGGAGAAGTATAGCCCTAAGCACTGGAACTCAAAAAGATCCAAAATGGTCATATGGTACATCAATATTTGATGGAACTGTAAGTTTGAATATGGGTGTTTATCTAAGTGCTGAAGAATTTAAGTCGGAGAAAACCCATTTTGATGATCCGGAGTATCCTGAGCTAATTATTTACCTGTCGAGCGATCCTAAAAATAACTTGCGTGAGAAACAGGAAATATTCTGCAAGAAACTGTCTGAGGTAGAATTCCCCGGTTCATCAGAAAAATGGATATACACTAAAGATGTTTGGAAGTGGTGGATGGTAATCAGCCACAAATCTATGAGAGATTTCATTCAATATGGTGATAACCAGATAGAAGAGATTCAGAAGTGGTTTGCAGAGCATTTGCGTGAATTGAAGAATTTCATTGACGAAAACGAAATCCTTTCATAAGTTTAATGTAATTTGATAATTATAAATAAAGAACAACTTTTCACTGTAACAACACCAATCGGCGTTATTATTCGGACTTCGCACAAGTATTGGGAGGTTATTTCAACAATCAAGCATCCATCCATGCGAGATCGTCTGGAAGATGTTAAACAGACACTTGAATCACCTGATGAAGTCCGTAAAAGCAGGATCGATCATTCGGTTATACTTTTTTACAGGCAGGTAAAACGAAAACGATGGATTTGTGCTGTCATTAAATCTCTGAATGGAAAAGGTTTTCTGGTCACTGCGTTTCTAACAGACGCAATAAAAGAAGGTGAATTATTATGGACGAAGTAAAAGTATTCTACGATAATGTCGGAAACACATTAACAGTCTGGTTTGGTAACCCACAAGATGAAGTAGTTTGTGAAGAAACCGGTGATGAGGTTATATTAATGAAAGATAAAAACGGAAAAGTTATCGGTTTTGAGAAACTGAATTTTACGCCATCCAAATCTAAAATGCTGCGAATGGCGTTTGAAACAGCGGCTTTGTAAATGTAATCAGAACTTTACATTGTAGCAGTATGACAGGCGTTCTTGCCTGTCATCCTTATTTTCAATTAAATTTGTTGAAAACACTTGATAACAAACGGGATCACTTATGAAAAGGTTAATTTTTAAAATGCTGATTGTCGGATTGCTTGGGCTTAGCGCCTGCACCGACGATCAAACAACAAATCCATCATCCGAAGGTGAATTGTACCAGATCGGGTCTGTTGCCATTGCGGTTGTCTCCGGCGATAATCAGGAGATGGGTGAACGTATCGGAGAATTGCTCGGAGGCAGGATCAGAGAGTACTATGAGCTTAAGATCGAGAGTTACCTGAACAGCAACGGTAGTCTCGGTTATGGTGAATTACTGACAAGAGCAAATGATTTATGGGATAATGTTTTTCCTGGTAGTATGAAGCTTATGTGTGGCGGAATGGCTCTTACAAGCGGACTGACTTTGGATCAGATAAAAATCATGCAGCTTATAGACGCAATCCTCTTAGAACGTAACGGATGCAGTGGTATTATTGCCTGGGATGATTACACCGAAGGCAGATCGGTGCTGATCGGACACAACACCGATAACGCTAAAGCCGCAGCTTATGATCATCTGCTCTGTATAACCGTGCTCAAACCATTTGATGATGAAAACCAGATAGCTATAATCGACTATCCGGGAATTTTAAGTGTTACTGTAGGTATTAATAATCAGGGGATGGTCATCGCCCAAAATGAAGCTCCCATGGCAGATGTGTTCACTGAAGTTGATTTGTCCTATCCATGGCGACCGTTACTGTCTCACGATTGGCTGAGGAACTACGATACAGTTGACGAATTGCGGAGTATCTATCCTGGAAGAGCCCCGGCTATAGGATGTAACTATCTCATGGCTGATCGTTTCCTCGGCGTCTGTTTTGAAACTGCAACTGACTTAGTACTCGAACGGCAACCGGACGCCAGCGGTTTGATCTGCGAAACAAATCATTTCACTACAGGAACGCTGCTAACACATAACAGCGTATATTTCGGTAATTCTACAAATTTCCCGACCTATCGACGAAGGCAATTTCTGCTTAGTAAGGCTAATGAATTAAAGGAGAGCATAAATTTGGTAAATCTGATGGAATCGGTTATGGCTGTTCCTGAGAGCGCCGGCGGTGTTTTTAACAACACGGTCAGAAGCTTTGTATTCAGACCGATGGACAAGATGCTTGTGTTAAAATCACCTGTTTCATCCGAGCTTCTATATATAGATATGAAAGACTACTTCGACTGATATGATAGTTTTTCAAAATATAATGCTATGTAGTCAGGGTTGTCTCAATCCCGACAATAAAGATCTATGTTTTATTCTGAAATGGTTAAGTTGCCTTTTGATCTTTGTATGTATTCTCTGCTATCCGGTATTTGCAGAGGAAACTTATACTGGTCACGATGAAGAAGTCCTGGATCTATCGCTTGATGATTGTATAAATATGGCTTTAAGCATCAGTCCGACTTTCCGAATGGCAAGACTCGATTCAATTGCTGCCGCGGGTGACTGGCGTTCAATAAAGGCGAAGCGCTTACCACAGTTCAGTCTTTCGGGTGACGCTCCGAGTTACAATGAAGGCGTGAATTATGAGATTTTTACGTCAATGATTATTGACTCAATTACCCATGATACAACGTATGCTGATGCTTTCAAACGCGTTTCTTACGGCGACAAACGATGGCAGGGCGCATTAGGAGTAGAACAGGAACTGCCTTGGGGAGCTACGGTGAATGTCTCAACATTATTGTATAAAAGTAATTGGTATAATGATCGACTTGGTGATGAAAATACCAATGAATACCTTTACAGAAGACGATTTTCGATAAATCAACCCCTGCTTGCCGGTAATCCTGTCGGTCGTTATCATAAGGTTGGCAGAATGAACTGGCAAGCTGCTTTAAATGAATACGAGCTGTCTATTCGGCAGCTTCGCTACCGGATCACACAGTTATTCTATAACCTGGTTTCAGCTCATTGGACATTGGATAATGCAAACAGCGATCTTGATAAAAGCCGTGCAACGGAAGATCTTGCCCAACGCAAACTAAATGCAGGTTTGATTCCGGAGGTTGAGTTATTACAGATTCAGGTTGATTTAGCAAGGCGCGAAGGAGCTTATCGTGACGCTGAGGATAATGTTACCGCAGCGGCTGATAGGCTTAAAGCAGAGTTGGGATTACCCTATGATCAGAAAATAGCTGTACATTGGGAAGTTGATGAAACGCCAATAGAAAACCGTGAAATGTGGGATGATGAAGGCGAAAGGCTTGAAACTATTAATAACCGGATTGATATTCAACGAAAAGAACTGACCACTAAATCTGCTATACTTTCTGAGAGGATTTCAAGCTCAGTTGAATTATATTATGAGTTGGATACTCGTCATGATGAGTTAGATCTGTTAGATCAACCCGAGGATAGAAACCTCGGCGTGATGCTGCATTTCAGCATACCGCTGTTTGGTTTTGGTTCAACCGGCGGTAAGGTGGAGCGTTTAAAGGCAGATCTAAAAAGAGCGCAAATAAACCACGCTGTTATAAAAGCTGATTTAGCATTAGAAACAAGAGAGGCTCGCAGACGGGTTCAACGGGCATTTGATCGGATTGCCATAGCTGGTGTGGCGCAGAAACTTGCCTTGAAAAGTTATAAGATTACACTTGAGCGGTTTGAGAGCGGTCAGGTAAACAGCCGTGAACTACTCGATGCTCAGATTGAATTATCAAACGCTCGGACCGAACTTATGAGAGTACGCATTGAATATGAACTTGCACTCGCTAATCTGCAAAGGATTGCACCTGAATAGGAAAAACAGGCTTAATATTCTGGATATTTCAAAAGACTCGATTCAAAAGAGAGTCGATAAAACTAAACGGATTTTATTATGAAATTAATCACTCCCGCGAAAGATCGTCTTGCGGAATTGAAAAAACAGGTAAAAAGTCAACCTTTTCTTTTTACACATCTTGCCGATTGCTATCTGGTGCTCGGCAAACCACGCATGGCTGCGAAGATTCTTCTTAAAGGTCTTGAGCAATTCCCAGATAATCCCATGGGCTGGTTAGTCAAAGGTAACTTGCATATCAGACTTGGTCAGTCAAAACAGGCAATGACTGCCTTCAAACAGGTGCTGAAATTGGATAATGATATTTGTTATGCACATGAAAAATGTGCAGATTTAGCACGGGAAGAGGGTAATTCTGAATGGTATATATATCATCTTCAGGAAATCAATCGTATTGAACCACTTGATGATGAAGTCCGTAGAAAGATGGATATTGAAATTATGAAGCGGATTGCTGTTGAAAAGGGACTTTTCACACGCAAGGTTATTAGTGACGTCAGACCGGAGATTCTCCGAAATGCAATTATGGACAGAAATCTGCTGCCTAAGGATATGAGACGTAAGAATCCACGTGATGGCTCTGAAACACAGAAACCAAAGCAAGAAGAAGATTCGTTTGATCCATTTGCTGATATTATGCAGCAGCAAGAATCTGAAAAAATAGCTGCAAAGAAAGAAGATATTTCGGAGAAAACAAAAGAGAAGCTTGAGGTCGAAGACGAAATTGAATTAGGCGCCTGGGCGGATCATCTAGATGATGAAGGTGAAGGGGCTTCCGAGAGTGCTCTCGATGATTTGTTAAGTCAGACAGCCCAAGAAGCCAGCGCTTCCATCGAAACCTCTATTGATAATATCAGCGAAGAAGGCAAAGACATTGAAACGATAGATGATGAAGATGCTGCTGATTATAATTCCGAAGATGATTATGAAAATGAGTCGGAAGAATCGGTTGATGAAGATGATGATACAAACCGGAAATCACCTCTGATGCGAATGCTGGCTGGCGAGATGACCGAGCAGCCAGCCTCTCGTGAAGTGAATTTCCTTAAAGAGGATGAAGTTTCAACCCTTGATAAACCTAACCTGGCGTCGGAAGTTTTAAAAAACAACGATAGTAGTCGCATCTTAATGACTGCGAAGACAATGTCTGTGGACGAAGAAGAATTAATTAAAAAACAGGAAGACGCGCAAGATAGAATTGCTGAAATTGCCAGATCCGTTATGCGTCCTACAGTCAAATCCGACAGTAAACCGGTGATCGAAAGTGAAAATGTAGATCATGATGATGAAGCAATTGAAGCAACTGAAGATAATGAAATTGATTCTGAGGATGATTATTCCGATATACACGATCTTGTAGATGACGTTTTACCGCACAAGGAGAAAGAGTTAAGCGAAAAACCTACGGGAAGAGTGCCAACCAAAACGCTTGCTGAATTATACCTGTCACAGGGTAATTTAAAGACTTCTATTGAAGTATATGAGGAACTTGTTGAACTACATCCTGACAACGAAGAATTCGCAGAAAGGCTTCAGGAACTGAATGTCAAGTTTGCGGAAGAAGAGGAAAACAAAGAAGGGTAATAATGAAGAATAGAATTCAGGTTTTACAACGACGTTTTAAATCATTAGGAATCGCAAATTTTCTAATCAGCAGATTATCAAATATCCGCTGGTTGTGTGGATATACCGGCTCCAATGGTATTCTGCTCGTCACAGGACGCGATGCGTATTTTATTACTGATGGCAGATACAAAAATCAAGCGCATGAGCAGGTTAAAAATGCGCATGTTTTCATTTACGAACCATATAAAAGCATGGCTGAATCTTTTATTCGTGAACTGAAAATCAACAAGGAGATTAACTTTAGAGGACGAGTTGGTATTGAGGCTTTATGGATGAATGTAAATTTTGCAGAACATTTCAAATCAGTATTTCCAAAATCCGATCTAATCAGCACAGAAAATGTTGTCGAAGATCTGATGATGGTTAAAGAGAAGTCGGAAATTACAAGCATTCGTAAAGCTGTTGAAATCAGTGATCGTGTGCTTGCAGAGGTTCTCCCGATGGTTAAACCGGGTATAACAGAGAACGATTTATCCGCTGAAATTACTTACCTGCACAAGAAATACGGCGCTCAAAAGGACGCATTTGAAACTATCGTTGCCAGTGGTCACAGGTCGGCGTTGCCTCATGGAATTGCTTCAGGGAAGAAAATAGAAAAAGGCGACATTATAACCTTTGATATGGGCTGCTTTGTGGATGGTTACCCAAGTGATATGACACGCACGGTAGTTCTGGGGAAAGCAACAGCCAAACAACGCGAAATTTATGCGATAGTGAAAGAATCTCAGGCTAAGGCTGTAGAGGCTATTAAACCCGGGAGAAAATGCTATGAAATCGATTCGTTAGCAAGAAAGATTATCTCTGATGCAGGATACGGTGATAAATTCACACATGGATTAGGTCATGGGCTTGGTGTGGAAGTACATTCAAAACCGGCGCTAAGTGGTTTATCAAAAACAACTCTAAAGTCAGGCATGGTTGTGACCGTTGAACCGGGAATCTATATTGAAGGCTGGGGTGGCGTCAGGATAGAGGATGATGTAATCGTCACAGAAGACGGCTGCGAAGTGATGAATAAATCCCCGAAAGAATTGATAGAACTGTAGGCTTTAGGCTTCGTGTTATAATGGAGTGCTGTCACGTGTCATCGAGACCTTTGAAATATACGTAAACTCGGCATGTCATTCCGATAATAGCAAACTTGGTTGTTCCGTCAGGTCTTGCTGCGACGAAGTCGCAGTGTGACCTGACGGTAAGTGCTGAAATATCAAATGTATATAAACTGGCAGGTCACACGCCTTACGGCGCAAGACCTGCCAGAAAGACCATAAAAATCATTATCGGACAGACTTGTAGGCAGGAATCTGAAAATGTTAAGTACTTAAATATTAATCATTTATAGACGCCTGTCTTCGAAGGCACGACACGAAAATGCAATATTTCAAAGATCTCGTCCTCACGTGACAGATAGAAACAACAATACTATGAAAAAACAAATAAAAGGACGAGTCTGGGTTCTCGGTGATGACGTTGATACCGACGTCATTTATCCCGGTAAATACCTGCCGATACTCGATCCCGAAGAAATGGCAAAACATGCGCTTGAAGGTGAAGCCGTTGATTTTCCTGAGCGCATTAAACCGGGTGACGTCATTGTCGCTGGGATGGGATTCGGCTGCGGTTCAAGCCGCGAACAGGCCGCTACCTGTCTGAAAGCAGCCGGAGTCGCTGCAGTGGTGGCTGGCTCTTTTGCGAGGATATTCTTTCGTAATGCTGTCAACCAGGGACTGCCTTTAGTGCAGGCAAATCTTAAGGATGTGATGAAAGATGGCGATGAACTTGCGATTGATTTTAAGAACAACACAATTAGTTATCCCGGAGGCACGGTTAGCTTTCCACCACTTGCCGAATCCGTACAGGAAATCC
>JAIPJL010000066.1 GCA_021734165.1 bacterium
TTGAATTTGAAAATATGATAAAACTCCACATTGTGGTTCTCAGAAGTAGTATATCTTTTGAACAATGATGCTAAGATAGACAGGATACAGATTGCTATTAACCTTGTTAACCGTCACTTGAGGACACGTGACGGCACTCTAACTGTGCTTCCGCCTTCGCGGGAGTTATAGGTAATGCGCGGGAGTGGAAGTCTTCTTTTCGGATATTTCAAAGCGTTAAATTGAGATAATTTACTCTTTAATCCAAGAGCTTTAATATTCGATGTTTGCCTTTACGGTATTTTTATACATATCAGTACTAAGATTTTGTTGATTTCATGCAGTTTAGTCAGTATATTTTAAACTGATGTTCCATATTGTGCGCTAACTCACATTTTTTCCGGTTAAGTGTCTTATATTATTTAACTGGATATAGTTTTCTTACAAGATACAACTCACTTGTATCTAACCTTTCTTTTCGTTTCTTCAACTGTGTATGGGTGCTGAAAATGAAACGTTCTAACATTTTTTTATTGATGGTTTCCATTCTTGTTTTGCCGGTTTCCGATCTGTTTGCTCAACATTTTGAGACAGCCGTGGATCATGGCTCAAATCATTCTCTGGCTATTCTTGAAGCTACAATTAACGCAGAAAATCTCTCTGATGAAGACGAGATCGGCGTTTTCACGCCGTCAGGTGTTTGTGCCGGAGCCGAGATTATTGCGGGTGACGGTCCTTATGGTTTCCCTGTATGGGGTGATGATCCTGCTACGCAAGAACTGGATGGTTTTTTAACGGATCAACCATTTTCCTTTCGCATCTGGGATGCTTCTGAGAATACTGAATACGAAGCACATGCCAGATTTATGGAGGGTCCACGGGTTTGGAGTCTTAATGATATGACCCGGATCGAGAGACTTTTTTGGTTTAGCGATCAAGTTCCTGTTATTCAACCCGCTACTTATAGCTGCGATTTTGGGTTAGTCGGCGTCGATCGTCATTTCGATTTACAGCTCAATATTGAGAATATTGGATTTGGAACACTGACAATCAGTGACATCACCACTAACGATGGTGCTTTCGCAACGGAATTTGAGAATGAAATAGGAATTGATCCCGGAGAATCTTATGATTTAACGGTCATTTTCACACCTGACGCAGAAGGTGAATTCGATGGGATTCTCTCTATTGAAAGTGATGATCCGGAAAATGACGTTCTCGAGATAGACCTTAGCGGAACGGGAACCAACGAAATAGCGCCAGAGATCTCTCTATCGGAAGAAGAGCATGATTTTGGCGAATGGGCTATTGGACTCTGCAATTCCTGGACGTTAAGGATCACGAACACGGGAACCGATACACTAACCATTGAAAATATTGAAATTGAAGACGGCGTTTTCAGCACTGATTGGGAAGACGAAGTAAAGCTTGGTCCACAGCGAACATATCGTTTGGAAGTTTACTATGAACCAACGGATGAAGAGAATTATGCGTCAGACTTGATAATTACGTCAGATGATCCTAATAATGGTGAAGTATCAATTCCCATCAGTGGATTAGGTGTTGAATGGGAATATCACTTCTTTCATATAGGACGCGGGGGATCGTGTCATACTATTTTAGCGATGGAAACGTTACTAAATAATGAATATTTGGAAATCGGAGATGAAATTGGTCTGTTTACACCTGGCGGAGACTGTGGAGGTATGCGTGTTATTGATGAACGAGCTGATCCTGATGGTATGATAGGATTAGCTGCCTGGAATGATGAAATTAATACCGGCTTTGTAGAAGGCTTTAGAGAGGGAGAGGAACTTAATTACCGTATCTGGGACGTTTCAGCAGGTGTTGAAGTAATCGCAGTAGCTGAGTATACTGAAGGTAGTGACGAATGGGATGGAAATGGTTGGTCAGTTGTAAACCTTTCCGCTGAATACGATCCGGTACCGGCTATCAGCGTTTCTCCTTTAGTAATTGATTTTGGTGAAATATATGCAAATCAAACTGATGTTGTAGGAATCAATATTGTTAATAATGGACAGGGTGATCTGAATATAACTAATATGGCTCTGACCGATGATGAATTCTTTACAGTTGATTTCCAGGTTGGTTTTATGCTTAGAAGTGAGCACTCACGAGTGATTGAAGTGTCATTCAGTCCTTTAGATGTAGCAGATTATCAATCCAGTCTGATAATAACCACCAATTCGCCCGGCAAGGAGGAGATTACAATTCCATTGACAGGCGTCGGCCTTGAACCACCGCAGACAATAGAGGTGGAAGAACGGGAGCATGATTTCGGCATTATTGAGATCGATAATCAAGCTAACTGGACGTTGGTAATGATGAACACAGGTTGGACTGATTTGAGGATAGACCGGATTGAGATCGACAACGGCGCTTATAGTCATAACTTTGAGAATGCTGTAACGTTGGGAAGGGAAGAAACATACGAGGTTGAAGTAACTTTTACACCTGATCAGGAAGGGAATTATGATACAGAATTAACAATATTTTCAAATGATCCTAATAATGGTGAGTTTCCAGTGACTCTATTGGGTGAAGGCGGCGTTGTTCCTGTTATCGTTGTCGATCCTGAAGATATAGATTTTGGGACAATTATTGTCAATGACGTACTTGCTCGTCGTTTTACTATCAGTAATGCAGGTTCAGGTGATCTCAACGTTACGGATATCTCCGTTATGGGACAGGGATTCAGCGTGAACTTCGCTGATGATTTTGTATTAGCACCGGATGAAAGCCAGTTAGTTCCGGTTTATTTTAATCCCCCTGATGATAGAGATTATAATGCACAGGTCACAATTATGTCGGATGATCCCAATAACGGTGAAGTGCATGTTAATGTCATTGGCACGGGTGAAATGCGGGTTCAGGATATAGCACTGAGATATGTTGTGGATGAGGATTACGATCTTACTTTTGAAACACAGGACGTCGATAATAACGTTGATGGTGACACACGTGGAGTCAGAGCGGTTGATTTAGACAGTGATGGTGATATGGATGTGATCGGCGCTCATGGAACAGCAGTTTCCTGGTGGGAGAATGATGGCAATCAGGACTTCACGCGGCATCTTATAAATGATGATGTTCATCGTGCTTATTGGGTTGAAGCTGCTGATGTTGATCTTGATGGGGATATAGATATATTAAGCGCTGCAGACGCCCGTGAAGATGACGGTATTACCTGGTGGGAGAATGATGGTGATCAGAACTTCACCGAGCACAGTATAGAGGGAGGATTTGATTCAAATTCGATTTATGCAATTGATATAGATGGTGATTTAGATATTGATGTAGCTGCTACAGATTACCATGGTAATAATGTCTCCTGGT
The DNA here is from genome assembly GCA_021734165.1 of bacterium. GTDB lineage: Bacteria > Electryoneota > AABM5-125-24 > Hatepunaeales > Hatepunaeaceae > JAIPJL01. Next base: position 3,337 of record JAIPJL010000066.1, read on the forward strand.
GGGAAAATGATGGACTTGGAGAATTCACAAAGCACAGCATTATTGAGGATTGGGAACGTCCCAGTATGGTTTATCCTATCGATTTCGATGAAGATGGTGATGTTGATATTGTTGCCAATGCTGACGGTGAATTTAGTGTTGCCTGGTTTAGAAATGATGGCGATCAGAACTTTACCTATGTTGAGATTGGTCAAGCTGACCATGGCTTCTGTGTTTCTGATATAGATTCTGATGGTGATCTGGATGTAGTTTCAAATTTTAGACTAAGTGATAGACTCATTTGGTTTGAGAATGATGGGGATGAGAATTTTTCAGAGCACGTAATTTTAAAAGATTATGAACTCCCAGGTCCAGTTTGGGTGGATGATTTTGATTATGATGGCGACATGGATATTGTCGCCGGACATCAGCGTAGTCCGTACATAGCATATCTTGAGAATGATGGTGAGGAAAATTTTAATCTTACCGATATTTCACAAGGATTAAGTGTTAATCCTGTTTCTCTATATTCTTTCGATATTGATGGTGATGGTGATGTTGACATACTCTGTTCGGACGGTACGGATCGCATCGTCTGGTGGAACAGTCAATTTGAAGTAACGCATGACTTTGGAAGGGTTTTAATTGAAGAAGGTATAGGTATATGGAGTTTTGTTATTGCCAATACCGGTGATCAAGTACTCAGAATAACAGACATAGCACCCAATCCAGATAATGGTATTTATACCACTAATTTTGAAGCTCAGATCAACCTCGATCCAGGTGAAACAACCGAAATCGAAGTAACCTTCGATCCTGCTGATGAAGCGAACTATAATTGCACGCTTAACATCGAGTCAGATGATCCTGATGATGGAACAGTAAACGTAACCTTAACAGGAATTGGCAGTCATGGGAACAGAGCGCCTGAGATTGCCAATCCTATCGATAATCTCCAACTCGATGAAGACTTTGATCGATTCACAGTAGCTAATCTCAATTTTGTATTCAGCGATCCCGATGGTGATCCCATGTCATTCGAAGTATTTACCGACAACGAAAATTTTACTGCGGAACTACTCCAGGATACACTGTTAAGGTTTGATAGCGCTGATGACTGGTTTGGTGATGTTGTAGTAACTATTGTTGCTGATGATGAGGTTGCGAGAGACGATGACAATCAATCAATCAGGCAGTTGAGGTTCACAGCCCATCGGAAAGATGTGAACAACGACCAAATGATGTTGAACGATGGACAAAATGGATTTCATCTTGATCATGGCAGGAGGGATGATGCAACAGAGGATGAGGTTGATATAACTGTTAATCCGGTAAACGATCCTCCTGTATGGACTGATATTCCTGAGGATGATATTGCTGTTGATGAAGGCGCAGTTGTGGAATTTACTGTTACAGGCGAGGATATTGATAACGCTCCTGATGAGTTAGGCATTTCTTATACCATTCCGGAAGGCGCCGAATTTACCGATCATGGTGATGGCACAGGCTCTTTCAGTTGGCAGACGAGTTATGATAGTGAGGGTAATCATACCGTAAGACTAATCCTTTCCGATGGTGAACTTACAGATACGGCTTGGGTTAATATTTCGGTCGGTAACATCAACCATCGACCTGTTCTCGCAGCCATCGGAGATAAAACGGTCGATGAGAATGATGAACTCACTTTCACACTTGAAGCCACTGATTCGGATAATGATGATTTGACTTTTTTTGGCGAAGGTCTTCCAGAAGGCGCTGAGCTTAACGGCGCAAATTTCAGGTGGACTCCGACTTACGATCAGTCCGGCGATTATGATGTGACTTTCATCGTTCGTGATGATGGTGAAGGCGAATTAACCGATCAGGAAACAATAACGATCACTGTTACTAATGTCAACCGTCCACCAGTACTTACAGCCATAGGAAATCAAAATGTTCAGGAAGAAGAGGAACTGACACTAACACTTACTGCCAATGATCCCGATGGTGATGGTTATGAATTTTCTGCTGAGGATCTACCGGAAGGCGCAGAACTTAACGGCGCTGATTTCAGTTGGACGCCTACTAACGATCAGGAAGGTAACTACCAGGTGACATTCATTGTTACCGATGACGGAAATCCTCAGCTTACTGATGAAGAAACGATTACGATAAGCGTTGGTAATGTCAATCTCGCGCCGGAGTTTGAAGAGATTGGAGATCGTGAAGTTAACGAAAACACAGTTCTAACATTTATGGTCACGGCAACTGATCCGGACGGCGATAATGTTACTATTGATGCAACCAGTGAAGATTTGCCTGAAGGCTGGGGCTATACAGACAATGGTAATGGCACATGTGACTTTAACTGGACGCCGGACTTTGATCAGTCCGGTACATATCATTTGACTTTCGTTGCTACCGATGATGGTGAAGGTAACTTAACTGATGAAGAGACAATAACCATTACCGTCCATAATGTTAACCGTCCACCTGTATTAACCGGAATTGGCAATAAAGCAGCCTATACAGGCAGCGAGCTTGCGTTTACACTTGAAGCTGATGATCCTGACGGTGATAATCTTATATTTTCATCTGATGACTTGCCTGAGGGCGCTGAGATAAACGGGGATGAGTTTACGTGGACTCCGTCGGTAGCCCAGGTCGGTGATCATTCTATTACGTTTATAGTAACCGACGACGGCGTCGGTCATCTTACGGATGATGAAACGATCACAATTACCGTGCATGAAACGAACGTAGCGCCTGTGTGGGAAGATGCGCCTGAGACTATTGATGTGGAGGAGGGTGATCTGGTTGAATTCAGCTTTACAGGCAGCGATCCGAACGAAGATGATTTTAATGTAAGTTTCGATCCTGACGGACTACCGGAAGGTTATGATTATTCTTATGATGGCGCAGGGACTGTTTCATTCAGTTGGCAGACAGGTTTTGACGATGGTGGCGTATATCGTCCGATCTTTACTATTTATGATGCTGAGTTTGCAACCGATGCTGAAGTTGTTATCCGAGTGGGCGAAGTAAACCGTCCGCCGGAGTGGGTAGATTATCCCCAAGAAGATGTTGCAGGTGGTGAAAATGAAGAAATTACCTTTAGAGTAAGCGGTAGTGATCTCGATGGTGACGATCTGACTATAACCTATTCTTCGGATAATATACCTGATGAGGAAGTAACTTTTACAGATTACGGCAATGGTACTGCCGATTTCAGTTGGACGCCAAGTTATGAAGCTGCCGGTGAATATGAAGCCCGGTTTGATATAACGGATGAAATTGAATATGAGTTTATTACCGTGACTATCATAGTTAATGACGTCAACCGACCTCCACAATGGATAGACTATCCTCAGCAGACGGTTCAAGCTGATGAGGGAGATCAGGTTATCTTTACGGTTGAAGGTGAAGATTTAGATGGCGATAATATTACCATAGATTTCAGTTCCGATGATCTTCCTGATGAGTTATTCAGTGATCTCGGCAACGGGTTCGGCAGGTTTACCTGGCAGACAGATAACGAAGACGCCGGTGATTATTCGGTGACATTTACGCTTTCGGATGGTGAACTTGATGAAAGTATTGATGTACAGATTTCAATTGGAGACGTGAATCGTGCACCGGTGTGGGTTGATTTCCCCGATTCTCCATTTACTGTCAATGAGAGTGAGCCAATTCAATTCCTCGTAGTGGCGGATGATCCCGATGGTGATGCTCTGACGGTAGAAGCGGTTTCGGATGATTTGCCGGAAGGCTGGAGTTTTAATGACAACGATGATGGAACTGGAACATTCAGTTGGCAGACCGACTTTGGGGATAATGGTGAGTACACACTTACTATTACAGCATCAGACGGCATGATACCTATTGAGCGTACGCTTGATATAACGGTGAACGTTCTGAACCGTGCTCCATATTGGACTAATATTCCGGATGACGAGCATGTCGATCTGGGTGATGAAATGCAATTTAGTGTTGAAGGTATTGATCCAGATAATGATGATCTGACAATATACTACACTTCTGATGACATTCCCGATAATGCTCGTTTTGATGATCATGGAGATGGTAGAGGAACTTTCACCTGGCATACTTCAGATAATGATGAAGGCAGTTATACTGCAACGTTTACGCTTTCAGACGGTGAATTTGGTGATGATCACGATGTGATTATTACGGTTGGTGATGTCAATCGTCCTCCACGCTGGGTTGACGTTCCTGGTGATATAACGGTTGATGAGGAAGCGTTTATCGAATTTAGACTTACCGCTTCAGATCCGAACGATGACCTTCCCATATTCTCCCATAGCAATGTTGGTTGGCCTAATAATGCGGAATTAGTTGATAGGGAAGATGGTACTGCTGATTTTACCTGGCAAACCACATTTGATGATGATGGTGAATATACGCTCAGGTTTATCGTTAGTGACGGTGAATTCAATGTTCCAACAACGGTAATAATTACGGTTAATGATGTGAATCAAGCGCCTGAATGGACGATGGCTCCGGGGAATGTTTACGTGGAAGAGGGTGAGCTGATTCAATTCCAGGTGCGGGGAGTTGATCCGAATGGTGATATTATTACCATGACTTATGAATCGGATGATTTGCCTGAAGATGCCGATTTTAACATACTTGGCAACGGTGTGGGGCTGTTCAGATGGCAGACTGAATTGAATGATGAGGGTGAATATTCAGCGCTATTCAGCATGTCTGACGGCGAACTTACTTCGGATACTCTGATTTCTATTACGGTGACGCCCGGGAACAGACCACCTGAGCTTGATGAAATAGGGGATAAACAGATTGCCGAAGGTTCGGAGTTGATAATAAATCTTTCAGCCGATGATCCTAATGGTGACAATGTGTTCTTCTCCGTAGAGGATTTCCCAAATGGTTCTGAACTTGTTGGAAACCGCTTCCGCTGGACTCCGAACTATGATCAAGCCGGGGAATATGATGTAACCTTCCGTGTTACCGATGATGGAGAGCCTCAACTATCAGATCGTGAGACAATTACCATCACTGTCACAAATACAAACAGAACTCCGTTATGGGTCAATCCGATTGCATCGGATGAGGAAAATGAGACAGGTACACTGACTTTTACGCTTGCTGCGAGTGATGCTGATGGTGATAATGTGACTTTGCGCATGGAATCCGATGAACTTCCTGAAGAGGCACAATTTACAGATAACCATGACGGTACGGGCGATTTCTACTGGGAAACCACTTATGAAGACGCAGGAACGTATCATGCAACTTTCATTGTTTCAGATGACGATTTAGAATCTGAGACCGAGATTGAACTTATCGTTAATAATGTAAATAGAGAGCCGGTCTGGGAAGAATTTCCAGGCGATCAGGATATTGATGAGAACAGGCTGCTTGTTCTTGACCTGGTAGGGAGCGATCCCGATGGTGATGAAGTTGCTATTAATATAGATCGCGGCAATCTGCCTGATGGTTTTACTTTTGATTATGAAGGTAACGGCGTCGCCGAGTTTAGATGGAGACCTTCATATAATGATTCCGGCGTCTATCGGTTCGGTTTTATACTTTCCGACGAGTTTGAGGACGTCAAACGCAACATCGAGATTACGGTTAATCATGTTAACAGGCGACCAATCTGGACGAGTGTACCTCAACCGTTCGTTGTTTACGAGAATGAGTTTATTAACTTTGTGGTACGAGGTAATGATCCTGATGGTGATGAGTTAACAATCGACTATTCAAGCGAAGATATTCCGGATGACGGTCATTTCTCAGATGCAGGTGGTGGTGTTGGTATTTTCAGTTGGCAGACAACATACGAAGACGAAGGTAGTTATACAGCAACCTTCACGCTTTCAGATGAAGAGTTTAATGTTACTGCTGATGTTAGTATTGAAGTAGTGAATGTCAATATCGAACCATACTGGTTGTATGTGCCAGGGAACGTTGTCGGTTATGAGAATTCGGAAGTGGAATTCACATTGCAAGCATCCGATCCGGAAGGTGATGATCTAACGATTACTTATGAATCTGATGATTTACCTGATGAAGTGGATTTCACTGATAACCACAATGGATCTGCCGATTTCTACTGGATTACCGACTATGTTGACGCCGGTGAATATACTGCAACATTTAGAGTCTCGGACGGTGATCTCTCAATAACCACCGATGTCCCGATTACTATTAATGACGTCAATCGTCCTCCTGTATGGACGGAAGTTCCTGTCAGGGTTGATGGCTATGAAAGCGAAGAAATCAGCTTTAATATTGCCTCAGAAGATCACGATGGAGATGATTTAACACTTAGTCTTGACATGCAGGACCTGCCTGAAGGGATTGAATTCACTGATCACCATGATGGAAGGGGATCTGTTAGTTGGTATCCTACCTTTGATGACGGTGGTCAATATATATTCGTATTTACTGCTTCAGATGGAGTTTATAATGTTGATACACGTGTTTTAGTCGATGTTGCTGAAGTCAACCGCGAGCCTGTCTGGACTGATATTCCCCGACAAGTTCAATGGTCTGAAGGAGAAATGTTGGAGTTTGATCTTATTGGTGAGGATGAAGATGGTGATAATCTGACTATTACGATGGAATCGGATGATCTGCCAAATGAGGCAACGCTTATAGTTATGGATAACGGGTATTCTGTTTTCTCATGGGATGTTGGTTACGATGCTGCAGGAGACTACGATGCTACTTTCACAATCTCAGATGATGAAGCTGATGTTGAAGAAGTTGTTAGTTTTACAATCAGGAATGTGAATCAGAGTCCGGTTTGGGTGGTAGCGCCTGCTAATGTCCAGGTAGATGAGGGTCGTATATTATCATTGACGCTGGTTGCAGTAGATTACGATGATGATGAAATAAGTATCGCTTACAGCTCTAATGACCTTCCCGAAGCCGCTCAATTTACGGATTATGGAGACGGTACATGTACTCTTAGTTGGCAGACCACATTTGCAGATTCCGGCAGATACAATGCAGATTTCACAGCGAGTGATGGAGATATCGATAATCAAACAACTGTCGTGATACATGTCGGAAATGTAAACGGAACACCTGTCTGGGATGAAATTCCCGAGAGCGTTGAGGTTGATGAAGGAGAACCGATCAGATTCACGGTTAGAGGACATGATCCTGAGGATGTGGATCTTGAGATACAATACAATTCGTTTGATCTTCCTGAAGCTGTCAGTTTTGAAGATCGCCACGATGGATCCGGCTTATTTACCTGGCAGACGACATACGAAGACGCCGGAGATTATCAAGCTGTATTTACGCTATTTGATGATCTGTATGATGTTCCGGCTATCGTTTCGATAAGGGTTAATGACGTAAATAGAGCGCCTTACTGGGATGATGAGGTTCCTGCAATAGTTCGCGCTGATGAAGGTGAACTAATTGAATTTGATATTTCAGGCGTCGATCCTGATGGTGATGAATTGTCACTCGCATATCAGATGCATTACCTACCGGATGAGGCTGAATTTATAACTGAAGGCGGCAATGGCAGTTTCTCCTGGCAGACCTCATTTGAAGACGCCGGTGATAACTACATACTCTTCTTAAGATTGTCCGACGGAGATCACAATGTTGACAGGCAGATACAGATAGTAGTTGGTGGGGAGAATCGCGCTCCTGTACTTGATGAAATTGGAGATCAAAATATCGATGAGGGTGAAGAACTAAGAATCAGAATAAGCGCATCTGATCCGGACGATGATAACCTATTCTACTCTGCTGAAGATCTGCCAAACGGCGCTGATCTGGATGGAGCTGATTTTAGTTGGACGCCGGGCTATAATGACGAAGGTGAACATGAAGTGACTTTTATTGTTACAGACGACGGTAATCCACCTCAATCTGCTGAAGAGACAATTACGATTGTTGTCAACAATGTTAACCAACCTCCGGTCTGGATGGAACGTCCCGATGATCTCACAATTTACGGATTTGTTGATCAGGATATCACCGTTTCACTTTGGGCTTCTGATCCCGATGGTGAAGACATGCTTGAGATAGATTGGGAGTGGGTTGGTCAACAGCCTGCTGATCCTGATGTTATTTATGAGCAGAATGACGTATATACAATATTTGGTATTTCGCCAGATCGTTTTGAAGCCGGAGAATACCATGCAAGGGTATTTGCCTCTGACGGCGAATTTGAGATAAGCTTGGAATTAACGTTTGATGTATCGATAAATCATTTTGTATGGGAAAGAACCAACCGCAGACATGATATCAGGGTGAACTATTTGAATCATTTTGGAGATGAATACCGTCGTGATGAACCCAATGATTATGATGAAATCGGCGTTCTAACTCCTGATGGAGTTGTGGCAGGCTCACATATTTTTGTGAATGCTGTAGCAATGCCCATTGGCATAGAGGTCTGGGGTGATAATCCTAATACTCAGGAGATAGAAGGATTCCGGACAGGTGAAGCATTTACATTTCTTTATTGGGATTATAATGCCGGTGAAGAATATGATATGGGCGTCCGGATCACAGCGGGTAATGAGGAATGGCAGAATAATGGATTTTCAGTTGTCGAGTTATTTATTGGATATGCTGTTATAACCGATCCGGTCTCATATAACTTTGGTTATGTACCAACTGAGATTGAAGATCCGGGTGACAGCGCATTTGTGCAGATTACCATAACAAACATTGGTACAGTTCCATTAGAAGGTCTGATTCCTTCAGTTATAGGTGAAGGATTTCTTGTTGTTGATCAACCCATAGATATAGATGTGGATGAAGAGGCTTTTATTGATGTGTTTTTCGCGCCTCAGCGTCATGGTGCGCATGAAGGAAGGTTTGTTGTTATGCTTGATGATAATGAATTAGCATCGACTGAACTGACCGGTTTCGGTATCGAGATGGGGCACTTCCAATATACGATCACACAGACTATTCATCGAATAGATGTGCTTGAAACAAGGGTATTTGATTTACAGAATATGTTTGGTCGTCAGCTTGAGCCGGGTGAAGAGATTGGAGTATTTACTATACGTGATACACTATGCGCAGGCGCTGTGATACTTACGGAAAACAGACCATATACAATCCTTGCGTTTGGTGATGATCCTGAAACTCAGGAAATTGACGGTTTCAGCGAGGATGAGGGATTTGTATTCATGTTTTATCTTAGCCCCGATGATTTACCTATGGAAGCAATAGCTTATGCAGACTATCGTGAAGGTCCAAGCACCTGGCAAGAGAATGGATACTCCGTCGTTACATTGAACGAATCAAACACACATCACTTTAATCCGATTATCACGGATAGGTATCACGCGCTTAAGGTTGAATCAGTTGATTTCTTCGGTGAAGATATTACTGAATTGGACGACATTGCAGCCGTAACATCACAAGGACTGGTTGCAGGGAGTAAATTGTTAGACCATGCGGGTGATGACACCACCGCTTTCTTTGCTTATGGAGACGATCCGGAAACCGAGGATATAATTGAAGGATTCCGTGATGGTGAGAATATCTATTTCAGAATATGGGATGAAAGCGCTGGACAGGAGTATCATGCACGCGCTGAATGGACTGCTGGTCCTGAACAATGGGAAAATAATGCTTATAGTAGAGTTAGATTAACAGTTGTAAATGATGAAGACAACAATGCTCCAACGTTCAGGATTGTTGATGATGTTGTTGTTGATGAAGGTGACCCAATAGAAGACCTTGTTATAAGAGCAACAGACGCAGATGGTGATCCAATTAGTCTCTCACTTATTGGTGTGAATCTACCGCAACAGGCTGGCTTTGAAGTCCTTGGCAATGGAGTCGGAGTATTTACGTGGCAGACACAAGCAAACCAAGCAGGACGTTATACTGCTATGTTCAGAGCATACGATGGATTTACCGAGACTCGCTACAGCGTTCCGATACTAATCAGGCATGTAAACTCACCGCCTGTATTAGCAGAGATCGGGAACCGTGAGATAAATGAGGGTGAGCCGCTGGTTATTATTCTTGAAGCGGATGATCCCAATGGTGATGAGATGATATTCACTGCCGATAACATGCCTTTCGGCGCTTCTATTGTTAGTGGAATTTTCCGCTGGACGCCGAATTTCCAGCAATCAGATGAATATATGATAACATTCAGGGTCACTGATTTCGGACAGCCTGCGATGAGTGATGAGGAAGAGGTTACTATTACTGTCTGGGATAGGAACCAGCCTCCGGTATGGCGTGATGTAGATCCAATAAGGGTGTACGAAGGCGCAATTATTGGTTTGTTCATTATAGCGGATGATCCGGACGGTGAAGAGAATCTTCATTTCGATTCTTTTGACCTTCCTGAAGGCTCTTGGGTCGAACAAGATGATGAACCGGGTGTGTTATGGTTTGCTTGGGATACAGACTTTGAATCAGCCGGATATTATTCACCATCGTTTGTAGTAATCGATGAGTTCGATGCTGCCGATACACTGACGCTTGACATCACTGTGTTGAATACCAATCGTATGCCTACTTTGGATCACATTGATAATCAACAGGTTATAGTTGGTAATTCAGTTGAGTTTGAGGTTTCGGCTCACGATGCGGACTCAGAGGATGATAGCAGGTTAGAGCTTATCGTTGTAAACTCCCCTCCAGGTATTTCGGTTGAAGATATTGATGGCGATAATTGGCTTGTAACTTGGGCGCCGATGCAACATGGTGTTTTTTCAACCACTCGTTTCCGTGTGGTAGATACTTACGGCGGTTGGGATGATCAAAGTGTGATATTTACTGCATTGGCGAGTGATGAAACGCCACCGGTGATAACAAACATGCAGCCACGCAACGAAGAAGTGATACAGTTCAGCCGACCAGCTATTCGAGCTACGATTTCAGACGAAGAAAGCGGTATAGATTATATTGAAATGACATTCGATGACGAAGCGGTTGAAAGTTTCACTTACAACACACGCACTGGAGCTTTTATTTGGGTGCCTGGTGATGATCTTGAGGATGGTGATCATACATACACAATCAGCGTTGTTGACATGGCTAATAACCGAACGACAGTGAATATTGTATTTATTGTCAACACAAATCCCGGGGATATTCAGGTCGATAATGATATAATATACACTGCTTACGATCAAATTAATCTTACAGGCACAAGCGTTCCGTTTAGAGAGATGGAAATCTGGAATGGTGATGAATTGGTCGGTGAAGTGGACTCAGATTATCGTGGTAGATTCACATTTGTGGACGTGTCACTTGTTGAGGAGTTGAATACCTTCACTATCAGGGAGCATAGAGGTTTGCTGCATCCTGTTGAGATTAGAGTGTATCTCGATATCCAAGAGCCAAATATTAATTTGACCTATCCGGGTCAGTTCTTAAGTGATTCAACCCCAAGAATCAGGGCTGATATTAGTGATGATGGTGTAGGGCTTGATGATGAGAATGGAATTTTCCTGTCGATTGACGGTAATGAAGTGGCTGAATTTGGTTTCAATGGTGGAGTTCTGACTTACAATGTTCAGAATGCTCTGGAAGAGGGTATTCATGTTGTTAGTATTCTGGCAGTTGATTTGCTGGGCAATACTCTTGAAGACGCAGTTGATTTTGAATTCATGGTTGACAGCAGACCTCCGATGGTTGATCATCCATTTTTCAGGGCGCCTACCGATACGATATATAATCAACAACCGGAGCTGAATATTGCAATAAATGATCCATCTCCATCAAGCGGTGTTGCCGGTTATGACATTGTGTTTTCCGTAGATGATGAAGAGCTTGATTATGATTATTATGATGTTGAAAATGCGCTATACTATAATTTTGAATGGGATGATCCGCTTGAGACAGGTTTACATAGGATATCGGTTGATGTTTATGATCGTGCACAAAATCGCATCAGATCAACGGGAAGTTTCTATATAGGTGACGCCAATGACGTGACTGGTCCTGAATTTACTAATATGCTACCACCTGATGGTGTTGTAGCAGGTTTAAGTGGCGGTGAAGATGGACCGCTTCAAGTCAGGTTTGACGCCGATACGGTAGCATTCGTTGTAAATGACAGAGATGCAGGTGTAAATTGGAATACACTGCTTATGTGGGTGATCACACTTAACGATTATAATAACGACAATGATAACGATACTACCGAATTTACACTTGACGATTTTGATGTAAATCAAGCTACGGGCATGGTAAAAGCGCCGATGATATTACCCGATCCTGACCGCGAGCAAAGTCCGGGTGAAATGGGTCCTGACCTTGGTGAAGGCGTTATTCAAATTGACGTCTTTAGTGAGGATGATGAGGGCAATGAGGGCGAGGATTCCTGGCAGTTCTTCCTTGATGCAACAGAACCCGAAGCGCCGTACCTCGATGATATTGCAGATTACTATGTGAACAATACTCAGATAAGTGTAAGTGGCACAACCGGGAGTGACGAACCTGAATACGAAGATGGTTATGAAAATATTCCGGCAGTCCGGATATATCGGAACGATGATCTGGTTGCTGAAGTCTGGACTGAATACGAATCTGACTTTACGGTTGATAATGTTCTACTTGTTGAAGGTCTAAATATCCTTAAAGCGACGGTCGTTGACGCTGGTGGTAATGAATCTGAATTTAGTGAGTCGGATACGCTTTTCCTCGATCTTACCGAACCGGAGATTAGTAGATTTACTACCCCGCGTGGTCCTTATATCTCAGATGTTACTCCTGGTTTTTATGCGGTAGTGAGAGACGAAGGTTCGGGGATAGATGTTGATGCGATTGAATTTAGAATTGACAATTCGGCTACTGCTTTTGAATATGATGATCAGGTTGGCGCATTTAGCGCTACAGCCGAAAATGATCTGGCGGAAGGATCACATACTGCGGAATTACAGGTTACTGATATGGCTGGAAACCAAAGCATGCAATCGTATGATTTCAGTATTATTCTGCCACCGGTTGAACCGCCTGAATTTACGCTTACGCCTTATACAAGCAATAATCGAGCGCTGCTTAGAGGCATGAGAGATTTGGGTGAGGAAGTAGTTGTTTTCCTGAATAATAGAGCGGTTGGTCTCGCAGAAGAAGATGATGATTTCTTTGATTTCAATCACTTTATCTTCGATTACAGCGCCGGTCAATTGCCCGATACTTCTTGGATTAAATTGATAGCCGTTAGTTCGGACTCGGTTGAGAGTGACACTACTGAAGCTCAGATGCTGCTTATTGACGCCGATCCGCCGGTTTTCGGGTACAATGATCCAGCAAATGCCATCATCGTTGATGTTTGGGATCTGGATACTGTAGCTGTATTGGTTTCAGATGACGCCGCAGGTCTGGACGCGGACAACTTCACAATGAGTATTCGAGGCAATCCGTTCCAGTTCCGTACAACCGAGACAGATTCCGGATACTGGATTATTGCCGATGTTGGAGCGGTTGAATTTGCTAATAATGAAGCTGTACGAGTGATTGCAACTGCTCAGGACATGTCTTATTCACCAAATACCGGACAATTTAGCTGGGAGTTTGTAACTCGCGTCGGAGCGTCGCCAATTGTGTTTATGCCGGATACATCATTTAATGAGGATGAGCAGTTTGCTGTGAATCTATATCAGTTCATCAGCGATGAAGATAATTCAAGGGATGAACTTGACCTTACTGCTGAGTTGATACAGAATATAGAGCATGTTGAATTTGCCTTAGAAAATGACGGTGTAATGAGAATTGTTCCGGAACATGACTGGTTTGGAGCATTACGCATTGTGATAACAGTTGAGGATCCGGATCAGCAGACCGGTATTGATACTGTCTTGGTGAACGTCCTACCGGTTAATGATGCTCCTGTGTTTGCGGCGATTCCGGATACGACCGGGTACGAACGTAGATGGTTTGAGCTATTAGTCACAGCAACGGATGTTGATCCAGGTGACAATTTAACTTTCTTTGATAATACCGACTTATTTGATATAAGACCTAGCGGCTTGATCTTCTTCCAACCGACACGGGCGATGGTTGGATTGTATGAAATAGAGCTGTTCGTTCAGGATGAAGCAGGCGCTCGCGACGAGACAACATTTATTTTAGAGATAGAAGCAGTAAATCATGCGATTGAAAGACTTGCAGATATTGCTGATGTTGAAATAGAAGAAGATGATGATGCTGTTATTGTCGCTGATTTGGATGATATTTTCAGTGATCCTGATGATGATCAACTTGCCTATAGTATTGATATTAGTCCAGGCAATGCAGGTTTACTCATCGAGATTGAAGCAGTTTCGAATATAATTAGTTTGCAACCGGAGCAGGATTATTTCGGAGAGGCGTTTGTTACCATTACTGCTGATGATCGTCATGGTTCAATGGAAGACGTGGATTTCACGGTAATCGTAAATCCTATCAACGACGAACCCGATCAGATTCGGCAGTTGGCGCTTGATTTTGCACTGACTGAGGATTACGGCAGGTACATTATAGCCGATTTGGATACTGTCTTTGTTGATCCGGATGGTGATGAACTGTGGTTCTGGTGTGTGCCGGAGGGTGACGATCATCTTGGTTTAGACATTAACGAGAATAATGTTTTCAGCCTGACTCCTGATAAGGATTGGTTTGGTACAGAAAGATTCTCTCTACATATCGGAGATGAAGGATTACCGATAGGCGGACCTGTTAGAGATCTCAGGAGCAGAGGATTCAACCGACATGAAGTGGTGTCAAACGCCTCGTTTGACACGTTTCAAAAGAATGCGAGTATGTCTTTCAGCAGTCTAAGTCCAGGACGAGATGATGAAATCCAACGGGATTTTTATGTTGAAATAACACCGGTAAATGATTATCCAGTGATTAATAATCCAATTGAGGATCAGCAGTTTGAGGAGGATTCCGGTCCCTGGGATGTAGTAAATCTGTATGATGTTTTTGAAGAGGTTGACGGTGAGAATATGACATTTGATATTTTTGCGTCTGAGCCATTAATCGGAAGTGAATCAGACGGCATTCTTCAATTACTCGCGCCGGAGAATTTCTACGGTAATCAGATTGAAATCGTAGTGATAGCTGAAGATGAAATTCATCAACCAACACAAGATACATTCTACGTTGATATTTTATCAATAAATGATCCTCCATCAGTAATTGGCGCAATCGGGGATCGGGTGTTTGACGAGGATACAGGACCTTGGTTTATTGCAGACCTTGATGACGTTTTCGAGGATGTTGATGGTGATCAGTTATCCTATGATG
>JAIPJL010000067.1 GCA_021734165.1 bacterium
AGGTGCGGCTGGATCACCTCCTTTCTGGAGACAGAGATTCATTGCCGCCTGAAAAGGCACAAGTAATGTTTCTCAGGTCGAACATCGGTAAGATGAATCGACCGCGCTTTCTGTCATTTTTATTGTCTGGGCCTGTAGCTCAGTTGGTTAGAGCGCACGCCTGATAAGCGTGAGGTCACAAGTTCGACTCTTGTCAGGCCCACAAGGGATCGGCGAGTGGCCCGGTTTCATGACATAAACCGCGTATTCGTCGGTAGAAATACGCGGGGAATTAGCTCAGTTGGGAGAGCGCTGGCTTTGCAAGCCAGAGGTCACCGGTTCGAGCCCGGTATTCTCCACTATGAATAAAAATATAGTAAAATGATTTAATAAGACTGTTTATTGGTCTTTTTTTATAACACGTAGTTCTTTGAAATCCTGTCGGTCGATTAAGTAAAGGTAAAGCTCGAATCGACCGAGTCATTCCCTATCGCAGTAGCTGTGGTTGATAATTATGGCATAAATCTGTAACTATGGGAGCTTACGCCGTTGAAATTCAATGTTAGCGTCAGTTCCACGGGAATGATAAAAAACGAGCTTCTGATCATCTGCCGTGGTCGGAAATGAAGTTAGCAAGTTAGAAAGTTGGAAAGTTTGCAAGTTTAACTTGTAACCTGAAAACTTGAAAACTTGTAAACTTCTTAGTTTTTCGGTCAAGTAATAAAGAGCATACGGTGGATGCCTAGGCACACGGAGGCTATGAAGGACGTGGTAAGCTGCGATAAGCCGCGGAGAGGTGCAAACAACCTTAGATCCGCGGATTTCCGAATGGGACAACCCGGCCGGGGTCATGCCCGGTCATCGTGCACTGAATCCATAGGTGTACGAAGCCAACCCGGAGAATTGAAACATCTAAGTACCCGGAGGACAAGAAAGCAACAGCGATTCCCTTAGTAGCGGCGAGCGAACAGGGAACAGCCTAAACCTGTATTATGTCAAGCCCGTCAGCGTTGTAATGCAGGGGTTGCGGGAACCGACAGGAAAGATGACGGTCTTTCCAGGGAGTTACAAAACTGCATGTTAATTGAAGCGCATTGAAGCTCAGGCTCTTGGAACAGCGCGCCATAGAAGGTGACAGCCCTGTAAGTGAAAACGTAGCAGCCTCCCGTTGGGTTTCCCAAGTATTGCGGGACACGTGAAACCCCGTAAGAATCTAGGTGGACCATCACCTAAGGCTAAATACTCCCGTGTGACCGATAGCGGACCAGTACCGTGAGGGAAAGGTGAAAAGTACTCCTGACGGAGAGTGAAATAGTACCTGAAACCGTATGCTTACAAACGGTCGGAGCAAAAGGCTTGAGATCCTGAAATTTCTTGCTGGATGTGACGGCGTACCTTTTGTTTAATGGGCCAGCGAGTTACTCGTACGTTGCAAGGTTAAGCAGTTCTGCTGCGCAACCGTAGCGAAAGCGAGTCTTAATAGGGCGAAGTAGTAACGTGCGGTAGACGCGAAACCGGGTGATCTATCCATGGCCAGGTTGAAAGGGCGGTAAAACGTCCCGGAGGACCGAACCTGTTCAGGTTGAAAACTGATTGGATGAGCTGTGGATAGGGGTGAAAGGCCAATCAAACCCGGCGATAGCTCGTACTCCCCGAAATGTTTTTAGGAACAGCCTCGTATGGACAGAACCGGAGGTAGAGCACTGGAAGGACTAGGGCCGCTACAACGGTACCGAATCCTACTAAACTCCGAATGCCGGTTTCTTAATGTACGGGAGTGAGACTGCGAGGGATAAGCCCCGTGGTCAAAAGGGGAACAACCCAGACCATCGGTTAAGGCCCCTAAATGTGGCTTAAGTGGTAAAGGAGGTGGGATCGCCCAGACAACTGGGAGGTTGGCTTAGAAGCAGCCATCCTTTAAAGAGTGCGTAACAGCTCACCAGTCAAGTAATCCTGCGCCGAAAATTTGCGGGACTAAACCACTGCCGAAACCGTGGATCCGCTGCATAGCGGATGGTAGGGGAGCATTCCATGCCCTGCGAAGGTGTCTTGTGAGGGATGCTGGAGGAAATGGAAGAGAGTATGCTGGCGTGAGTAGCGATAAACCAGGTGAGAAACCTGGTCACCGAAAATCTAAGGTTTCCTGAGTAAAGTTAATCTGCTCAGGGTTAGTCGACCCCTAAGTCGAGGCCGAAAGGCGTAGACGATGGGTTAACGGGTTGAATATTCCCGTACCGGCGGAGTATTGTTTGAGCTATGGGGTGACGCAGGAGTGAAAGGCCGGCCACCTGCTGGAATAGGTGGTCTAAGCGCGTAGGCTGGTTGGGTAGGCAAATCCGCCCGGCTAAGGCTGAAACGCGAACGGGAGGCCCTCGGCCATAAACCGGCCCTAATCATGCTGCCAAGAAATAACCTCTATGTGAGATGCTTCGTCGATCGTACCGCAAACCGACACAGGTAGATGGGGTGAGTATCCTAAGGTGCTCGAGAGAACCGTGGTTAAGGAACTCAGCAAATTAACCCCGTAACTTCGGAAGAAGGGGTACCCCCTGTGGGAACAGGGGGTCGCAGTGAAATGGCCCAGGCGACTGTTTACTAAAAACACAGGACTCTGCTAAGCCGCAAGGCGATGTATAGGGTCTGACACCTGCCCGGTGCCGGAAGGTTAATGGGATGGGTTAGTAGAAGCTTGCTTCTGCGAAGCTCCGAACTGAAGCCCCGGTAAACGGCGGCCGTAACTATAACGGTCCTAAGGTAGCGAAATTCCTTGTCGGGTAAGTTCCGACCTGCACGAATGGTGTAACGATCTGGGCGCTGTCTCAACCACGGACTCGGCGAAATGGGAGTCTCGGTGCAGATACCGAGTACCCGCAGCAGGACGGAAAGACCCCGTGAACCTTTACTACAGCTTGACATTGAAGTTTAACCTTTCACGTGTAGGATAGGTGGGAGACGTTGAAGCCTCTTCGCTAGTTGAGGTGGAGTCAACCTTGAAATACCACCCTTGGATTGTTGGGCTTCTAACGAGAGACCGTGAATCCGGTCTTCGGACAGTGTCTGGTGGGTAGTTTGACTGGGGCGGTCGCCTCCCAAAGAGTAACGGAGGCGCCCAAAGGTTCCCTCAGCACGGTCGGTAATCGTGCGGCGAGTGTAAAGGCACAAGGGAGCTTGACTGCGAGACCTACAAGTCAAGCAGGTGGGAAACCAGGGCTTAGTGATCCGGCGGTTGAGTATGGAATTGCCGTCGCTCAACGGATAAAAGGTACTCCGGGGATAACAGGCTTATAGCCCCCAAGAGTTCATATCGACGGGGCTGTTTGGCACCTCGATGTCGGCTCATCGCATCCTGGGGCTGGAGAAGGTCCCAAGGGTTTGGCTGTTCGCCAATTAAAGCGGTACGTGAGCTGGGTTTAGAACGTCGTGAGACAGTTCGGTCCCTATCCGCTGCGGGCGTTGGAATTTTGAGGAGATCTGTCCTTAGTACGAGAGGACCGGGATGGACGAACCTCTAGTGTACCGGTTGTCGCGCCAGCGGCATTGCCGGGTAGCTACGTTCGGAAGGGATAAGCGCTGAAAGCATCTAAGTGCGAAACCCACTCCAAGATTAGAATTCCCCTCCACTTATGTGGAACACGTCCCCTTGAAGACTACAAGGTTGATAGGTCACAGGTGTAAGTGCAGCAATGTATTCAGCCGAGTGATACTAATAGGACGCGTGGCTTGATCGAAAATTTTGACCACGACGGATGATCAGGAGCTCTTAAGTTTGCAAGTGTACAAGTTATCAAGTTCTGGTAACTGAGATTAAACTTGTCAACATGCAAACGTTCTTACTTTAAACTTTCTTGCGGCTCCGGTTTCTTATGCGTTCCCCCCCAACGCTTTGAGGCCGGTTGCCGCTTATTTTGAAAACGACAGGATAATTTGATTTGTGGTTAATGATTTTTGATTCGTGATTAGCAGGTAATGGATTAAGAATCAGGAATCATGAATCAAATATTACGAATTAAAATTCCTCGGAGACAACGGCGGACAGGTCACACCTCTTCCCATCCCGAACAGAGAAGTTAAGCTGTCCAGCGCCAATGGTACTGCCAGGGTAACCTGGTGGGAGAGTAGGTCGTTTCCGGGGATTTAACTAGCAAAACGGTACACTATATGTGTACCGTTTTTGCTTTTTGGGTATCATAGAATTAAAAGGAAACATTTTGTTTTTAATGGATATTGGTTTTATATTACTAAAGTGAAATATCCAACGTCAATGCCACTGATCCAACAATTCGGGATTCGAGAGTATATCTGTAAAAGGGATTTTTGCAATAAATATCAGGAGTAACAATGGAACGAAAAGAAATGGAAATCCAAATACTTCAGAGATTGCTCGAATTTGAGCACAATGATCAGGGATCATACTGGCCAGTTAAAGCAATCCTGCATGAACTTAAAATCTCAGATATGGATAGCAGAGAAGTCGCTCAGAACCTGCTACGTGACGGATTTGTGAAACTCCACGAACACGCAAAAGATTGTGTCTGCATCACCGAGAAGGGAAAACGCAAAGTTGAATTTTAATCCTGTCTTTCTATTAAATATTTAACAGACTTTATCAAAACGATAAATAATCCCTTTCACTTTGAAAAGTTCCCATAGAATCTAACATTTTATCATCATAAGCGAATACAGACCGCTTTAGCCTTGATATTTAGCGAATAAATCCTTACTCTTTGTTTGAAACTGCACACCAGCCCTGCTGGCCATCCCTGAAAATCAGAAATTTACATATCAATCAAGTGGAGGAGTCCATTGATAAACAGAAGATCAAGTCTCCGGTTTAACCTGATATTAATTATCACCTTTGTACTTTGCTCGGGTTTGTATGCCGGAGGAATTAACCTCGCAGGAGTCGGCGCTAAAGCGCTTTCGATGTCCGGTTCGTTCCGAGCAATCGCCGATGACTGGAGCGCTATGTACTGGAACCCGGCAGGACTCGGTGGACAAAGTACGTCAATCAGCCTTGAAGCTAAAGGTTTGTTTCCCATGGCATGGGTAACTCCCAACGCACCGGCTCTCAGCTCAACTTACGATGATTACTATATATACCGGAACGGTGTGAAACAATCATCAAATGAAGCGCTGTATCCGGCAGGCGCTTTAGGTGTGACTTACCAGATAAATCCTCAGATCACTGCTGGACTTTCGGTGTTCTTCCCATCAGCGCTCGGCGCCGAATGGGAAAACTTGTTTACCGGACCATACTATGGCTATGGACCTGATCCCGAATATCCCGCTATTGCCTGGTCAAGTGATATGATGATAGCAGATATTCACCCGACGGTAGGCTGGAAAATGGACGAAAATGTTCAAGTCGGTATGGGTATAGCAATTAAATATGCGACCTTGAAATTAGGTTCACCAAATGTTGTACCAAGCAATGACGGTACAGGCGAGCGCTTGCCATTCCCCGCCCAAAACTTTTTCGTTGACGCCATGCTTGAAGGTGACGGAATTGGTTACGGTTTTAACCTGGGCATACTAATCAGCTCACCTGAAAATCCTTTGAGTATAGGTATGAGCTACAACAGCGCTGTTACCATTCCAATCGAAGGTACTGTAACTCAAACGCTATACCTACCCAGAATCGCCGGCGCTGGTTCTATTGAGATCGAGCCTGATGCTGAAGCCGATTTTCCGCTGCCAATGGACTTTGGTGTCGGATTCGCTTATGATTTTACTCCCGATTTTACGGTTGCTGCTGATATCGTCTGGACAAACTGGAATGAACTTGACGTCATTCCTGTCAGGCTTTACGGTGACGGAACGGCTGACTCTGATGGTGATGGCGCTATCGATCCCGCCGAAGATACCGAGCTTCTACTCAATTGGGAAGATACATTCAGATATAACATCGGACTGAATTATAGGTTTGCTTATGTGAGAGGACTCGAAGTGCGCACCGGTTATTACTTCGATCCAACGCCTATTCCCAGCGCGACAATCAGACCCACGATCACCGATGTTGCCGATAAACATAACATTTCCATTGGCACAGCTTATACTATAAAAAATTTAAAGCTTGAAGCATATTGGGAACATGTTTTCACAGGTGAGCGCAGCGTTGATGCGTCTGACAACGATCACGACGGTCTTTTCGATAATGTACCAGGCGATTGGCTTATGCAGGTCGATACTTTCGGCATGCAAGTCAGTTACCACTTCTAAGAGGAGGAATTAGCAATGCATAAAATATTGATAATATGTGCTGCTCTGCTTGCTTTCACGCTTCTGATGAACGGATGCGGTGAAGAAGTAGCGGCTCCTGATGATCCAACTAAGGGGAACGTCATCGAAAATACTGCCGGTCATTATATGGTGTACACACCACCAGGATATTCTGCCAGCGGATCATATCCTGTAATATACCTCCTGCACGGATTTGGCGGTGACGAAAATTACTATATAAACTACTTCAATGCACCTGATGCGTCTGATCTATTGATTGATCAGGATCTTATTTATCCTATGATCATTGTTATGCCTTCAGGTCATACCCAGCTTGGTGGTAATTTCTACACAAACTCTACACATATTGCTGAGTTATTAGCTGTTGGTGGAGAAACGTCAATACTTGACGTCATGGCGGAAGTCGAAGCTGATTACGCTGTCGATACCAATAGACGCGCTATCGCCGGTCATTCGATGGGTGGATACGGCGCTCTTAGTATTGCTATGAATAATCCCGGGATGTTTGCCGCTATTTCAGTGATTGCAGCGCCCATAAGTTTCTGGGGAACAAGAACCGCTCCTCCTCACACGGATATGACTTACAAGGGTGTGGAAGAGCTTCTGCCCTCTGTGTTAACCGAAACTGGTTATAATCCTTCCACCGATAATGTTATGCTTTACAAAATGAAGATGTATCCATCACCGGATAGAATTATAACATCCATGATGTTCGCGATGGCTTACGCTTTTAGCCCGACGCAGTGGGATTTGTCCGATCCCATGAATCCAATTCCGCAGTATGTTGCTACGACGATAGACTCGATAATCGTGGGAGTTGATACGACCACCACTCCGGTAACATACTTTAAACAGGCAATGTGGGTTGATCTGCCAATAGGGTTTGATGGTTTCCTTGATATGGGTGTCTGGAGCCGCTGGTTGGCACATGACTGCTTGAACAGGTTAACAAATCCCGATCCCAATGTCAACCAGATGGCAAACATCGCTGGGATTCCTCTCTACCTTGATGTAGGAGCAGACGAACCAACACACGGACTTGGTTTAAATGGTGCTCATCAGGTCTTTTTTGGCGCTATGCAAGCCGTTGGATTGCAGAACCAGGTAACAATGAGAGTATTCGAAGCTGAAGATGATGTGTTCGGCTGTATTCCTGCCGGTCATACAGAACACACCTTCGAAAGGGTCAAGAAACTACTGATGTGGAACAGCGAACAGTTATATTAAAGGAGATCATTACCTGTGTAGTCGGTTTTTTCTTTTACCTCTTTAGACTCCCCCCCGTAATCGGGGGGGAGTTGTCATTAAAGTGATGCAGTAAAACCTCAAGTTGAAAAGCGCTGTCTTGAGTGAACTGGCTAAACATGATTATGGTTGACCTGGTAATATCCATGTAATGATACAAGTGGTTAATTCAACGCATACTGAAGTGGGTGGTTAGAATATCCATTTGGAAGATTTTACTCGACTAATTCATGTAGATTCCGTTAACGAGTGTTTTATAGATTACCAATTGATCAAGAGATAGGTGATTTACACAAATGACAGATAATCTTAACTTCGAAAAGGAGTCATTAGTTAAGAAACTAATGACTATCATCGACAGCATTTCTGATGGTGTTCTCGCTGTAGATGTCGA
The DNA here is from genome assembly GCA_021734165.1 of bacterium. Classification (GTDB taxonomy): domain Bacteria; phylum Electryoneota; class AABM5-125-24; order Hatepunaeales; family Hatepunaeaceae; genus JAIPJL01. The sequence continues at coordinate 7,859 of JAIPJL010000067.1, forward strand.
TTTACGTGTTACTTACATTAATAAAGCAGCCGAGCAAATTTTAGAAAGGTCTAAAGATGAAGTTATAGGGCGCTTGTGTTGGGATGTGTTTCAGAGTTATGGTAATTGTCCAATGCGTGACACATTCAACACTGGAAAAGCTATAATAAATAAATACATCTGTTTGATTCACACCGATGGAATGCGTATTCCAATAAGCGTTTCAACAGCGATGTTAAAGGACGAACATGGAAACGTAATTGGAGGCGTAGAAACATTTAGAGACCTCACCCAGGTAGAAACTCTCCGTAAGGAGTTGGAGAGTAAATACACATTTTCCGATATGATTGGTCGTAGCAAATTGATGCAAGACTTATTTGGTCTGCTCCCCACTATCGCAAAGAGTGAATCGACGGTTCTGATTGAAGGAGAAAGTGGAACAGGAAAGGAATTAGTAGCCAGGGCCATTCACAACTCCAGTCCGAGACAACAAAAACCAATGATCGTTGTTAATAGCGGCGCTATCCCGGATACTCTATTAGAATCTGAGCTTTTTGGTTATAAAGCGGGAGCCTTTACTGACGCAAAAAAGGATAAACCTGGTAGGTTTGCATTAGCTAAAGGCGGTACTTTGTTTTTAGATGAAATCGGGGAATTATCAGCTTCTCTACAGGTTAAATTATTGAGAGTTTTACAAAATCAGATATATGAGCCTCTTGGAAGCGTCAAATCTGAAAAGACAGATGTTAGAATCATAGCAGCGACTAATAAAAATTTAGTAGAATTGATGGAAGCCGGTCAATTCCGACAAGATCTGTACTATCGTCTTAATGTTATTGAAATAAGGTTACCACCACTGAGAGAAAGGGAAACCGATATACCATTGTTAGTCGATCACTTCATAGGAAAGTTTAAACATATTTTTGGTAAGGACATTTCAGGAATAACTCGCCCTGCTCTCAATATTTTAATGAATCATCATTATCCAGGAAATGTAAGAGAACTGGAGAACATTATCGAACATGCCTTTGTAATATGTCCCGGTGGAGTTATTAGACCGGAATATCTACCGACTTTTCTACAAAACGGTTCAAGATCAATTCCGTTGATTGAGGTGAATGGCTCACTCGAACAGATAGAAATACTAACGATTAATGCGGCGCTGGAACGTAACAACTGGCGACGCAAAGAAACCGCGATGGAGCTTGGTATAAATCCTTCGACTCTTTATCGGAAAATGAAGAAATATAAACTGCCATGCAAAACTGATTAATATTTAAGCCCTCTTATCAATAAGTAGTTAATCTTTAAATCCATCAATCTTACTAATCAATTTTTCCATCGCTTTATGAGCGGCATTAAGGTCCAATGAGTAAATCTGAATATCGCGATAAACTCCTAAACCATCCTTTACATGGTCTTTTAAGATCCCTTCCAGACGAAATCCTAGTGTTTCTGCCATATTAATCGCCTTGGTTTGCTCAGGTATAAGATTAATGTACAGTTTCTCTATACCAACTGAATCGGCATAGTGAATTGCTTCTTCCAATAAGTGTGTTGCAATACCTAATCGACGGTGATCTGGGTGAACAACCGAACGTAGTTCACAGGTATGTTTTCTCCAGTGAGCAAAACCTCTCACCATAGTCAATGATGCAAATATCCTCCCTTGTTGCCAAGCCACAATTCGAAAAATATTCTCATCTTTTATCTGATTAGCTAAGCGTTTTTCGTAGTGTTCGTTTAATACATCCTCTCTAAGGCGTGAACGTTCCTCTGCTTTGAGTTCTTTGTATAATTCCTTGAGAGCGGGAATATCCTTTACAGTAAGCAGTTTGATCTCTGCTTCAGTTCCGTCTTGACACTTGAACTTATGTGGAAGACGCTTCGCTTCAGCTACCATTATCACCTCCGTGATTAATCCAACTTGATTTGAGACACAGTACAGGGAATTCATTGCATGATCTGCGGAGTAATTCACTTTCGTCGAAAGTGAGCTACTTTCACCACTCGATTCAAAAGTAGCTTCTTATCGTGCAAATTCTATTCCAAGGAAAACATCTATGATGGAAATACCTGTTTTTATTAATTATATCATCTCTTCGATATCCAACTTGATTGTATTTAGCGAGAAATAATATTGCATATTGCACTATCTTTTCGTCTATTCATTGCATTATGCAATATTCTTTTAATGGTAAAAGGATTTACAACCTGAACTTAAGTACGTACCAAGGTTTACGAAAAGCTATTATAAAATTACGGATTGTGCAAAATGCAATGCGTTATCAGTTTCCTAAAAATGCACTGTCTTAGAAAGTTGAAAGGATGATATGTTAATGTCATAATATCAATATGTTACGCAATATTTAGTGAATTGCTAATTCTGGCATAGCGCTTGCAAGTGCCAAGTGTAGAAGTGGTTTTTAATGGAGTATAAAGATGATTGGTCTTGATAGATTAATGAAGATTACGGGAGTTGTAGCGGTAGGGCAATGCGATTCGGAAGGAAAGATCATCCGCAAAGTTGGTAATATTCCTGATAAAGTGCGCGAGCAGATAGCGAAGATAAATGCTGAACAAACGAAGAAACTCAGCGCCACTGCTCAGAAATTAGATGAGCTGACTGATATGGAGTGGGTGCCGATGGTTGGTTGGATGATGTGGGGTGGTAAGTATGCGCTTTGTGTTATTCACAACAACTGCTTGATCATTGAAGCGAGTCGAGCTGATTTCAATCAATTAATGGTGGATCTGTTAGGATCGGAACCATCAGGTGGTAATCCACAATTATCTGGATTGTGATTGAGTGTCACAAATTCAGGACAACAGAAAAACGTTGATCGTTTTTCATTTACATAGGAGTGAAAGATGGAGACAGAAGAGAAAAAAACTGAACTGGGGCAAGGTATATTACATCCCAGTGCCAGACCGATGAAGGTCTATGTGGGTGATGATGGGATTATGTATCTCTGCGACACCGACATTGATCCCAGCCTGCCTCTTAAGGATCAAGCGTGCTGGACCTGTGATCAGGTACAATTCACGCGTGGTGGTTAATATCTAATAAACATTGATTTACAACAAGGATTCTTAAAGTGCAGAAAGTAAAGATAGGTGCGGCGGCATCCCTTAAAACAAAAATAGGAATGCTGCTGCACCTTTGAACTTATAGTCTTTTCTGAACAGGATTGTGAAAAATATTACATGGCTACGAGCCTGTAACCAAAACTATCTGGAGATTAAAATGAACGAACAAGAATTAAATGAATTGAAAGTGGACAAATTGATTGACGCCCGTGGCACAGCCTGCCCGGGACCTCTATTGGAAGCCAAACGCGGAATTGCTAAAGTTCCCAAGAACGGTGGAATTATGGAGGTGCTTTCATCTGATGTCGGGACAAATGATGATATTCCTCTTTGGTCTAATAAAGTAAAACACGAATTCCTCGGCGTCATTAAGGAAGCAAGTTACTGGCGTCTGTTTGTACGTAGAGGCTCTCGATGAAAGGAGATGATTCGGAGAGTAAATCGCCCAAAATTCTGACATTTTCCACCAATAATATATCGGACCCTGGCATCGATTTAGCGGGTAGCGCACACATGCACTATCCTGAGTCAGTGGTTGTTATTCCGGTGCCATGCTCAAGCGGTATTAAACCTGATTGGATTCTGTATGCCCTAAAATCAGGATTTGATGGAGTATTCGTTGCTGCAGACGGCACGGATTGCGCCTATGTTCAAGACTGTACAGATCGAACCGGGAAAGTAGTAGCGAAAGCTCAACAGATGATTCTGGAACATGGTTTAAATCCAGCGCGATTGAAAATGGCAGCAATTTGTTCGGTGTGCGCCGAGTCATTTGTCTCACATATTGAGTATTTTTCAGAGTCTCTTCGTGAATTACCTAGAGATATACAATGAACTATGATGTTCTTATTGTTGGTGGTGGGATTGCAGGTATGGAATCAGCTCTAACACTTGGAGATATGGGACTCAAAGCGCTTCTAATTGAGAAAGAACCGAGCATTGGTGGTAAAATGGTTCTGCTTAGTAAAGTATTCCCAACACTTGATTGCGCCAGTTGTATTTCCACACCCAAGATGGCGTCAACTATCCACCATCCAAATGTCACTATTATGACAAGTAGTGAAATCCGGAAGATAGCGAAGAACGGCGATGGAGCCTTTAAGGCGTTAATTAACAGAAAATCGACTTATGTTGATAACAATGCCTGTACAGGATGTGGTGAATGCGAGGCGGCATGTACAGTCGCTCTGCCTGACAGGTTTAATTTCGGTATGGTAGCTCATCGAGCAGCATATATACCATTTCCACAGGCAGTTCCGAAAAAAGCTGTCATTAATCGTCAGGGACAATCGCCATGTTCAAATGTATGTCCGGCTGGCGTTAAAGCACATGGCTATGTTTCCCTGGTTCGCAGTGGCAGATACGACGAAGCTTTTCATCTGCACATGGAAGATGCTCCCTTGCCTGGGAGCTTGTCACGAGCATGCTATGCTCCTTGTGAAAACGCATGTACTCGCAGCGATCTCGAAGGCTCGGTAGATATCCGACGCATAAAGAGATTTATGGTAGATCATTACTACTCAGCACATTCCGAACCGGAATATGGTACTCCTGAAAAATTATCAGATAAAAGAATTGCTATTGTTGGTTCAGGTCCTGCCGGACTTTCAGCCGCCTACCATCTCGGACGCAAGGGATACCATATTAAAATATTCGAGAGAGAGGAGCAGGCTGGAGGAATGCTCAGATACGCTATTCCGGCTTACCGTCTTCCCAAAGATATTGTTGATCGGGATATTAAAAATATCACAGCGCTTGGTGTTGAGATAGAAACCAATACCAATATCACATCCGTTGCATCATTGAAGGAACAAGGATTTGACACCGTATTTCTTGCGGTAGGAACCTATGAAACATGGAAAATGAATCTACCAGGCGAAGATCTGGATGGAGTAATGGACTGTATGGGGTTCCTGTCAAAGGCAAATACTGGCAAGATATCCGATTTATCCGGTAAAACAGTTGTTGTTGTAGGAGGTGGTAATTCAGCTATTGATCCCGCTCGCTTAGCGCTTCGGATGGGAGCCGAGAAAGTCATTATCCTTTATCGCAGAACCCGTAAAGAAATGCCCGCACACGAGTGGGAAATCCAAGCTGCCATAGATGAAGGCGCTGATCTGATGATATTAAAAACCCCAAGACGCTTCATCGGTAGTAATGGTCGTCTCGTTAAGGTAGAAGTATTGAGAATGGAACTTGGAGAACCTGATGATAGTGGTAGAAGGCGCCCAGTTCCGGTTAAAGGTTCCGAACATAGCATAGATGTAGATTTGGCTGTGCTCGCAATCGGATTACGACCAAGTACGGATTCCTTCACAGATCAACTCAAGATTAATCGAAACGAAACCTTCAGAGTTAACCCTGAGACTTTAGAAACAAATATTCCCTCAGTATTTGCGGGTGGAGATGGTGTGACAGGACCTGCTATGATTGTTGATGCTATCGGTCAGGGGAAACGTGCTGCTTTCTATATCAATCGGTATCTTCAAGGCGAATCCTTGGATAACATCGAGTTTGACAGTCGTCTATCGATCGCCGACAAATATGATGTTCTCAGCAACCGAGGCGCAATCTCCAAACGCATGCAGATAGTGGCGGTTGAACCTCCACCTTCACAGCGTGTTAAGACTTCAGAAGAAGTTGAAAAATGTATGACCGAAGAAGAAGCTCGTTACAGCGCAAATCGGTGTCTGGATTGCGGAAACTGTTCCGAATGTGGCGAATGCATTAAAGCGTGTCCAGCGGACGCTGTTCATTTCGATATGCAGCCTGAAGAAATTGAAATTGAAGCGGATTCAGTGATTGTATCCACCGGATTTAAACTGTTTGACGCGCACCTGAAGACTAATTACGGTTATGGGAAATACCCAAATGTTGTTACTGCCATGCAGATGGACAGATTGGTTTCGCCGACTAAACCATTTAACAGGACGCTTAGACCATCCGATGGTAAAGCTCCTGACAATATCGCATTCGTATTATGCACCGGTTCACGCGATTGCACTATTGACAATCCAATCTGTTCGCGCGTCTGCTGTATGTATTCAATCAAACAGGCTGAGTTGATAATGGGAGCGCTTCCGCTTGCAGACATAACTATTTACTATATCGACATTCGAGCATTCGGAAAAGGCTATGAGGAATTTTACAAGCAGGCAAAGGAAATGGGCGTCTATTTTGTTAAAGGAAGAGTCGCTAAAATCGAGCTGGTCGAAGATGGGAATTTAAGCGTTTTTTACGAGGACATAGATGGTGGTTCAGGACCTCAGCAGATGGAGCATGATTTGGTTGTGTTATCGGTTGGTCTTCTACCAAATATGGATGCGCTTCACCTGTTCAATAACGGAGATCGCCTCGAAGCGGATGCTTATTCTTATGTAAAGGAAATCAATGAAGACATTGATCCGACAAGAACCAGTATCGATGGTGTGTTCGCTGCAGGGACAACCTCAGCCGCACGAGATATTCCTGATTCAATCCTCCACGCAGGCGCAGCAGCAGCACAGGCAGCAGGATATATTCATCAACTGAAGGCAAGCCGATGAGCGATAAAAGAAGAATTGGTGTTTATACCTGCCATTGTGGTGGTAACATTTCCGATTATGTCGATGTTGAGCAGGTAAGGGATGCTGTAAAGGATGATGAAGAAGTAATCATATCTAAGAACGTTATGTTTGCTTGCTCCGATGCGACACAACAGGAAATGATCGAGGATATCGAAAGGGAAAAACTCGATGGGTTGGTTGTCGCTTCATGTTCACCAACACTACATTTACAGACATTCAAAGCAGTTGCTCAACGTGCTAACCTAAATCCATATCAATACACACAGGTAAATTTACGTGAACAATGTTCATGGACACACCGCAGCAATATAGAGAAAGCTACAGAAAAAGGCGTCAAACTGGTCAAGGCAGGTATCGCCAGAACGCGATTAACAGAACCATTGACCAATATTCGCATTGAGACCAAGCCAAAGACTCTCGTAATCGGAGCGGGAGTAGCCGGTTTACGCGCAGCTTTAGCTCTTGCTGACCTGGGATTAGCAGTCTTTATAGTTGAAAAAGAATCTGAAGTAGGTGGTTGGACAAGAAAATGGGGCAAGATGTTTCCCAACAACAGATCCGGTAATGATACCATTAAATATCTGCTTGATCAAGTTAAACAACGTGAGAATATCACTCTATTCACGGATACTGAATTAATTGAAAAGGGTGGAAATGTCGGTGATTTTTCGATAAAAATCAGAATGAAAGAAGGTGAAACGGTTTCACTCGACGTCGGAGCTATCATCGTTGCCACCGGATTTGATTCTTACGAACCGTTTGATGGTGAATACGGCTATGGCTTAAGTGGTGTTGTTACTTTGCCGCAATTTAAAGAGATGGTGGACAAATCAAATGGATCGTTGAACTTTAACGGTCATTTGATAAAGAACATTGCCTATATATACTGTGTAGGCAGTAGGCAGTCTGAAGATGGCGATATTGAGAATCCAAACCTGTACTGTTCGCGCTACTGTTGTTCCGCTGCGGTTCATACGGCTTCCTGTGTAGCAGAGGTTGATTCTGATATAAACCAGTATCACCTTTATCGTGATATGCGTACTTACGGCAAGTATGAAACTTTGTTTAAAAATGCCGGTGAAAAAAAATCGCTTTTTATCCGGTTTGATGATGAATCTCTTCCAGAAGTTGAAGAATCAAATGGCGCTCTGATTGTTAGGGTTAATGACGCCCTCGATGGTGGTGAAGAGATTGAGATTGGAGTTGACCTGATCGTATTAGTGACTGGGATGACTCCGCGGGAAAATGATAACTTAACAAATGTATTAAAGATACCTGTTGGTCTTGATGGATTTTACAACGAGATTCATCCTAAACTTCGACCTGTAGAAACCGTAGTTGATGGTGTGTTTATAGCTGGCGTTTCACAGGGTCCCAAAACTCTCGCAGAAAGTGTTACTTCTTCTTTAAGCGCTGTTTCTAAAAGCGCAGCGTTGTTGATGAAAGGATATGTCGATCTGGAACCTTTCATTGCTGAAGTGAATACGGACAAATGTACCTGGTGTGGTGAGTGTGAAAAATCATGCCCTTACGGAGCAGTCGAAAAAGTAATCTGTGACACTAAAGAAGTCGCTGCGATTATTCCCGCCTTGTGCAAAGGAGGTGGCGTCTGTATTCCTGATTGTCCGGAGAATGCCATCGAAATTAAGGGATATACTGATCAGCAGATTAAATCAATGATAGATGTGTTAGCTAAGGAGGTTGCATGATGGAAGGAGTGATAGATCGCGGTATTGCTGAAATTATACGGGATGAAATGATAATGCATGATAAAATCATATCAATCCTGAAAGATGACCCAAAAACAATCCCTGAGATCGCTGAAGCGCTTGGTTATCCGAGCCATGAAGTTGTGTACTGGGTGATGGCAATGTGGCGATATGGCAAGATTGAAGAAACTACCGCTAAGCCTAACGCTGACGGTTATTTCATGTACAAGGTCAAATAGCTTCTGTTTTACATAAGCGCTTCAAACAATCCGATTTATCTTAGAAATCGGACTGCAATTAAACTGAATTATCGAGAGTTAATATGTCAAAGGTCAATCCGGACTTTGTTGTAAAGATAAGTGGATTTACGGAATTTAATGCTTTCGCCTGCATGAATTGCGGCTCCTGCACTGCCTTATGTCCGATGGGTATTGATCTGCTCCCCAGACGAATGTTCCGACATGTTATGTTAGGGCTGGAAGATAAAGTTCTTGAGAATACCGAAAACGTTTTCTCATGTCTGCTCTGCAAAATGTGCGAGGAGAACTGTCCCAAAGATGTACCTATAGTTGAGAATATCAAGAGTATTCGCTGGTACATCAATCGAGAAATATTCAAACTCGGAAAGGGATAGACAATGGCAGTACCAATAAAGCATGTTCTGGGTATTCTTGTAGATAATTTGAGAATTCGCGAAAGCGTGATGCCATTATCTCGCCGTAGATCAATAGGCTGGGCAAAAGGACTTAATATCCCCAAGGGAGGAAAAACCGTTATATATACGGGTCTAATGTACCAGCTTATGCCATCCATTATCGCAATGGAAAAAATGACTTCTAAGTTTGCAGATTCTTGGATCAGCAACTTCTATGGACTGGGACGGGCGATAAATAAAGTAATCAGTATCACGCCGTTTATGACTTGGACTGACGCTGCAGAGAAAGAGATATTTGATCGGATATTACGTAACATTGCTAAGTTGCTCCAGGTTGCTGACGTAGATTTCGGTTATCTTTATGAAGAAGAACTGTACGCCGGAGCGTTGGTGCATGATGAGGGTATTAACGATGTTTTCGAGGCTCATACCCATAAAGTATATAAACGATTAAAAAAACACAACATCGAAAAAGTTATCACGGTTGATCCACATACTACAGATATGTTAAAAAGCGTTTATCCCAAGATTATCAAGGATTATCAACTCGAAGTAAAAAGCTACCTTGAGGTTCTTGCCGAAAGTAATCTACATCCGGTAAAAAGAATCGAACAGGATATAGTTATTCATGATTCCTGTGTCTATGCACGCTACGAAGGAATAATTGATCAACCCCGTCAATTGCTTGAAAATGCAGGCGCGAAGATTATAGAACCGCTTAATACGAAAAAGATGACCTATTGCTGCGGAGGTCCGGTTGAGTCGTTGTTCCCGATTAAGGCTCGTACAATCGCCGACAACAGAATAGAACAACTTGCTTCCGTTGGGAAAAACTCTGTAACCATGTGTCCTATCTGTTTTATCAATCTTAAAACTGCTGCTGAGAAAAATGATTTTTCAGTTAAAGACATTTCTGATTATCTGGTAGAAGCATACTGTGATCATTAGCACAAAGCGTTTTCAGGTTTTTCTGCCTAACAGACAAAGGTGAGATGTTACTAACAATAATACAGTCAATTAAATACAAAGAAATTAAAGGAAGATCTAATGTCGGAAGAAGAAAAAAACGAGAAGATTGTCATCATTGCAACACACGGTCCCGAAGATCCTGAAAGAGCAACATTACCTTTTGTAATGGGTAATGCAGCTTTAGCATTGGATGTAGAAGCAACAGTCGTATTGCAGGGAACCGCGGTCCTTTTAGCGGTGATAGACTGCTATCGTCATGTATTCGCCGGAGGACTACCACCGCTGAAAGAATTAGTTGATACCTTTATCGAACTTGGAGGCAGGATACTTGTTTGCGGACCCTGCATTAAGGAAAGGCAAATAACAGAAGAAATGTTAGTTAACATGGCGGAGGTCAGCGCAGCGGGCAAGGTCGTGATGGCAACTATAGAAGCGGATGCTGTGTTGAATTACTGATTAACCGTTTTAACCGAAGGGTGAAGACGCCCTGAGGTACGTGGTGAATTAAAAATCCCTAATCATACTAATCTGCGTAATCTGTAGATTTGGTTCACTTTTGGACTTGATTCGGAATCCCAAACCAAAAATCCCTAATTAGTAATTACTAATCCTTAATTATTAACCGCTTTCGGTTCACATCCACGTACGTGGGGAATACTTTGGAGATACTATCGGTAAT
>JAIPJL010000068.1 GCA_021734165.1 bacterium
AATAGCATCAGGATTAGGACTGCATATTGAATGTAAAAGGGAAAAGTTAACTTCAACTTCACCGTCAGGTTCTACTTCGATATTTTCTTCCGTCATCGGAAGGTAATCAGGCGCTGTGACAAGCAGGTCGTAAGTCCAGGCAGGCGTTTCACCGAAGTCATATTCACCGTTTTCGTTGGTGGTTTGCTGCATATCGAAATCAGCTACAACCTGCACGAGAGTGCCTTCGATTGGCGAATCATTATCAGATGGATCCGTAACAACGCCGTATAAATGACCTACGCCTTCGACTATTGTCATTGTGACTGGGATTTCAGCAAAATTCAAATTCATAGCATTACAACTTAGTAATACATCATGGTTATATTCACCTTGTTCCAAATCTCCGGTAGAAACTGAAAATACTATATTAGTTTCATTTCGTGGTTCTACTTGTCCTTCCATTGGTTCAACTTCAAGCCATTCAGGTTGTCTGCCTTGGTATTCAAAGATGAAGTCAACGGTATAAGCATCATCGTCTTCTTCAGTAATATTGGTTATTAAAAATGTTTCCTCTCTATTCTGACCCGATGGAATCGGACTGAAATTTACTGCATTTCGTGATATAACTATCTCACCTCCATAAACCGGCGCTTCAGACTCAATCCATTCCGGATCACGGGCGTCTTCATCTTCGTCATCGCCTAATGTTCCATGATTCTCGAATTGGGTATAATCGTGAAGAATTTGTCCATCACCTTCATCGAATCGCCAGTATCCGACGAGTCCTTCTTCATCACCGGATAGCATGATATTCATAAATTCATTTATTTCATCAGCAGTTCGAGTGATATTCCAAACTCTTAGCTCATCAACATCGCCGTTATAACAGTGGATAAAATCAGAAAGTGGTCTGACGCCTATGAAAAATGAAGTATCGACGTCACGGATATTACCGCGTTTTCCGTGTGTTGATCTAAGATCACCGTTGATGTACAGTCTGATATTCTGTCCGTCATAAGTTCCTGCAACATGCGTCCATTCATCAGCTTGGATTCGGGTGTCATCACCAAGCCATGCCCAACTGTCAGTGAAAATGGCAACCTGGAATAAACCGTTACGAATATGCGCTTCATAAGAGTTTTCTTTATTCCAGATAGTTAACTCATCATTTGTATTGGGATTAGGACATCTGATCCAGGCTTCCATGGTGATGTTTTGACCGTCAATATCAAGCGATTCAGAGTCTTCGATTTCAACCCATTCGCGTTGATTTCGTTCAAAATGGAGTGCCCCACCCGCAAAGGATAGATCTGTAATAGCAAAACAAAGTAAAATGAGGGTGGTTAAAAAAGTGATCTGTTTTTTCATGAGGTCGATCTCCAGTCTATTTAATTGGAACAATCTTACGGAGGGTAAGTTTTTTTTTTAAGAGTTCAGGATCAAGTAAGCAATAAAGTCAATATAAACAGCTTTCAGAATATTGTCAAGGTTTATATTCTTATGATGTGGACAGTATCTTCAGAACTACTTCATCTAAGAGTAACCATTTTTTCTCTGGAACCAGATATTTTCTATGCTGAATATTCAAAAAACCATCTAAAACAAGCTCACGGAGTGTATTTTTACTGAAATGTTTGCGAGCAAAATCGACATCTAAACCAGCAGATGTCCGTAGTCCAAGATAAAGCTGTTCTTCAATTTGTTCAGGGGGTGAAATGAATTCGGTGTTATTAAGAGGAATTTTATCGGATTTAAGATTTCTGATATATGTTTCTATCGAGTTGGTATTCCAGAAGCGCTTTTGACCGTCAAAACTGTGTGCGGCGGTTCCGATTCCCAAATAGGGAGTTCGTTGCCAATAGGTTTTATTATGAGTGGATTCAAATCCTGATTTGGAATAATTAGTCAGTTCATAGTGATTGAAACCAGCATTTTTCATCACATCAATCAGCATACTGTACTGATCTGCAGCGAGATCCGGATCTGGCGCTGACAGGCTGCCATTCTTGACCATACGAGCGAAGGGTGTGTTATCTTCAATAGAAAGCGCATAGGTTGACAAGTGGGTGGGATTAAGATCGAGTGCTTTTTGGAGAGAAGTTTGAAAACTATTAACGGTTTGTCCGGGAATGCCATATAGTAAGTCAAGTGATATGTTTTCAAAACCAGCTTCTCTGCCAGCTTGTACAGCATCACAAATATCATCTGTCGAGTGAATTCTTCCCAATAATTTGAGTTCATCATCATTAAAGCTCTGAGCGCCGATTGAGAGGCGATTTATTCCCAGCTTAAAGAATTCTTTAAACCTATCATTGACGTCTGATCCGGGATTTGTTTCGATTGTGATTTCTGTCTCAGGCGTTAGACAAAAACTATTACTAATTGTATTTAGTAGGATTTCAATAAAGTCAACCGGCATCAGTGACGGAGTGCCACCGCCAAAATAGGCGCTTCGGATTTTTCCATCGCGCCATGGCTGCTCATCAGCTTTTTGTTTAAGTTCAGTTAGCAGCACTTTCTGATAACTGTTAGCAATTTTATCGTCAATAACGGACGATACAAATGCACAGTAATTGCAACGTTTGATGCAGAAAGGGTAGTGAATGTATAAGGCGAATTTAGTCATGTAGGGCGTTAAACAAAAACAATAAAATTACAATTGAAAACTTGAAGAACGATTTCATATTTTTTCCTAATGTAGTTTTCCTTAACTTAATTTACTGGAATTTCTTTTTTAGCATAATGCGGAAAGGAATTCTCTAAAAAGCATTTGACAATAGTATTACTTTGTGGACAGATTTGCTGATTCATCTCTGATCGTCCACATCATCCAGGAATGTGAGTTGGCGTTTTCCTGATCCGTCCTCATTCATTGTCCATAAGACTCCGGCTCCCTTCCAGGTAAATTCCTTGTCCGGAGCACAATACACTATCTTCTTCCCATCAGGTGACCATCTGGCAATTCCTTGTTTCAGCTCCTTTGTTATTGGAATTGGTTGTGGATTTGATAAATACAGTTTGCATAATGTATAGTCATGTGTGAAAACAATTTTTTTTCCATCAGGTGACAGATTTGGATAACCTGCTGAGTGCAAAGGATTAAACAACCATTCAAAAGTGCTATCTATTAGATTCAGCGTAAATAAACCTGGTTTCTCCCAATTTGTACTCATAAATAAAAGAAAATCATCTCCCTGAAACCAATTTGCGTAATTCCCCTGAACAGGTTGTCCACCTACTATAAACGCTGTTTCTTCGGTACCATCAGGTCTTATTTTATAAAGGATTCCTCTCCATTCTTCCAAATAGTTATTTGGTGGTACTAAAGCCTTAAACGCTATCCATTTACCGTCACTACTCCAGGCAGGATCATAACAACCATAACTTGTTTCTATTTCTCTTAAACTATCTCCTGAAATGTGTAGAAGATGAAGTTTGTCGTTAAAAACAAAGACAATCCATTGACCATCAGGGCTAAATGTAGGTTCAAAAAAATCTCTACCGGCAATAAGTTGTTTTGTATTCGAATTTGTCAGATCAACAAGATAGAGTCCAGCTTTAGTTGAATTTGTCAAGTAACCATAATCTGAGTCCATATTTGTAATACCTTTATTATAATAGATAATATATCGACCGTCAGGACTCCAATCAGGATCCTTGTGTGCTATTGGAGGGATAGGTCTTGGCTCTCCGCCTGTTGGATTATCATCGCAGCCAGTAAAAAGAATAATCATGCAAAAGCAGTATATTGAAATTGTACGAAAATGTGGATTTAAAGAGTGTGTAATCTTCCGAAATACATTACTAAGGAATGAGAGAAGTAAGCTTGTAGTGTTAAGGGAATTGTTTCCAAATTCAGACTTTTTAGAGGTACCACTTACAATATAATCACCTGATGATCTTTTTAAGTTTAAGGTTTTTGTCTGGTTTGTCGCTGAAGTTAGGTCCATTTCATCTAACTGAAAAAACTGAAAAAATGAGTCCATTATTTGTAAAGGCATTTTAGTAAATTGAGGATTCCGAACCGGATGTTGTCATAGCAATGTTTTCACATAATCAAATATACCGAGATAATTCACAATATCCCAAAATAAAAATGGCAGGCTATTGAATTATCATTAATTTACGAGTTGTCAGTGATACTGTCAAGCGATCCTATTGAAACAGTTTAACAGGCAGTGGAGAGTTAGCTTGTAAGTATGTATATTTTTTATTATATTTTATTTCTTATATCATCCATCAGGCATCCTTGTCTGATCATCATTCGCAATGCTATTTTCACATAGAGGCAGATATGCTCGAATTACGGTTTCACAGCCGTGGAGGTCAGGGGGGAGTAATAGCCGGTAAGGTTCTCTCGGTTGCAATTTTTAAAGAAGGACGATATGTCCAGGCATTCCCAACGTTTGGCGTAGAACGTCGCGCTGCGCCTGTTATGGCTTTTGTTCGTATAGACGACGAACCGATTCGTATCCGCACACAGATTTACAATCCAGATCATATTATTATACTCGACCAGAGTCTGTTTAACATGTTAGATGTTACTCAAGGGTTGAAAAAGGGTGGAACGATACTCATAAACACCGAGAAAAAACCTGAAGATTTTGATTTCGGTCCAGATTATAAGGTTGTCACAATCGATGCTTCCACAATTGCTGCCAAACATGGTTTGGGTTCGGTAACACAGCCTATCGTAAATACATCCATACTTGGCGCTATAGCCAAGGTGCTTAAAGTGGTAAAAATTGAATCTGTAATTGCTGCTATCGAAGAAGATATCCCAGCTAAGACCGAAGCTAATGCGGCTGCGGCGAAGGAAGCGTACGAAGTGGCGGTGGGATAAAGGAAATCTAAATGAATGACAATACAACCTTTGTTACAGATGCTCATTATTAATTGATTCACAGACAAGAATGTCTGCGCCACCGACAAGAAACAACATTTGTACTTAAACGGTGGGGCAGACATTCCTGTCTGCTATTAAAACTAAGAGAATTCGTTTTCTTTAACATTCACATAAAACAACAACAACATGGCTCAAGAACCTATCGTTTATAAAAGTTGGCGTGAGATGCCGTTGATGACGGCGTCCATGGGTGATACTACAGTAAATAAAACCGGCTCATGGCGCAACGTTGAACCGCATCATGTCGAGCAGACTCCACCATGTTCGTTCAGGTGTCCTGCCGGTAATGATGTAGTAGGATTTGTAACGCTCGCCGCAGCCGGACAGCTTGAAGAAGCATGGAAGGTTTTAGCTGAAACGACGCCCTTCCCGGGCACTTGTGGCAGAGTGTGTCCCCATCCCTGTGAAACAGAATGCAACAGGCATCATCTCGGCGGAGCAATTAATATTCATACAATTGAACGTTACATAGGTGATCTTTTCAGGGATAACCCTCCTAAAATGATCTGCGCTCCGTCCAGTGGAAAACGTGTAGCGGTAATCGGCTCCGGTCCTGCAGGATTATCTTGTGCTTATCAACTGGCGCTTGCCGGACATGGCGTGACTGTATTTGAAGCTCACGAAGAACCGGGGGGAATGCTTAAAGTTGGTATTCCGGATTACAGACTGCCACCTGAAGTACTCGATGCTGAGATCGATCGAATTAAGGATCTTGGTGTTGAAATTTTAACCAGCACTAAGGTTGGCGCTGATGTGGCGTTCGAGAAGCTGATGGACAAGTTCGATGCTGTTTTCACAGCCGTCGGTTTCACAAAAAGCAGACCGCTTGGCGCGGAAGGCGATGATGGAAATGACGTTATCCCCGGAATTGAAGTTCTAAGACACATCAACCTCGGTATGTCTGACGGCGTCGGTATGAAACCACTCGTTGTCGGAGGTGGCAATACGGCAATGGACGCAGCTCGTTCGCTTCTCAGGAAAGGCAAGGATGTGTCAGTGATATACCGCCGTACACGGCACGAAATGCCTGCTATTGAAGAAGAGGTTGACGAGTTGATTGCTGAGAGCATTCCGATCACATTCCTTGCAACACCAGTGAAGGTAATTCGCGAAAACGGGAAAATGACAGGCGTCAGTTGTATCAAGATGAAACTCGGTGATCCCGATGAATCCGGACGCAGAAGACCTGTTCCTATTGAAGGCAGTGAATATGTGATCGAGGCTGACTGTGTGGTAACAGCTATTGGTGAAACAGCAGATCTGGAGTTTTTACCGGAGGAAATCAAAGCAAATACATCATGGAACATTCCTGCCGATGAACTAGGGCGCACACCCAATGATAAACACTTTGCAGGCGGTGATGTTGCTGACGGTGCCGGAACTGTTACCGCTGCAATCGGATACGGCAGACGCGCTGCCATTGCAATCGATGCGGCGCTTAGAGGTAGAACGGTACGCGGAGAAGCTGCTACATCCCCTTCGCTGCGCAACAGAACCGGTCACGTAGTTCCTTTTGAAGAGATAAATGTAGCTTATTTCGATGAAATCCCGAGACAAGAATCAGAATCAATGCTGGTTGTCGAACGAGTCAGATCGTTCAAAGAAGTACGCAAAGGATTTTCTGCCTCAGAGATGACAACCGAAGCTATGCGCTGCTTTTCATGCGGAACCTGCCCAGCCTGTGACAACTGCTTTATATTCTGTCCTGATGCTGCGGTTATCAAGGTTAAAAACGACGCTACAAAATTTTACATTGTTGATACGGATTACTGCAAGGGCTGTGGGCTTTGCGCTGCGGAATGTCCGAGGAGTTGTATTGTGATGAAGGCTGTGCATTAAACGTTATTCAAATAAATAGTGGATCAAAAACTTCAAGACATAGTCAACAAAATTTCCTCTCACATCAAACCGACAAAGATCTATCTTTTCGGATCAAGGGCGAGGGGAGATCATCATCCTGACAGCGACTATGATTTCGTTATCATTTACGATGGCGATAAAAGCAAGGGTGATGTAGATCTATCAATCAGACAACTATTCAGGCGTCGCGATTTTGCCATGGATATTCTTGTGCTCTCAACTTATGAACTTGAAAGATACAAACATGTAGCTACAACATTGGAGAGAGAGATTACTGAAAATGGCGTTTTAATGTATGGATGATCCAACTAAAGATGTAGTTAATAGATGGTTCATCAAGGCTAATAATGATCTTCAGACAGCCAAACTTGCACTGTCTAAAGATGATCCAATTACAGATACCGCTTCATTTCATGCACAGCAATGTTTTGAGAAGAGCTTAAAGGCTTTCTTGGCAGCTATAGGAGAACATCCTGAAAAGACACATGATCTCATAAGACTGATTGAACTTTGTGCTAAATATAATCTTGAATTTTTGAAATATATAGATAATGCTGAGAGAATTACAATATATGCTGTTTCATCACGTTATCCCGATGACTGGCGTGAAATACCTTTTAATGAAGCAAACAAAGCAGTGCATGATGCAGAAGAGGTTATGAAGTTTGTTAAACATAAACTTAGGTTATAATTTGACAAACAAGAATCCGTCAGTAGTCGAACAAGTGTTTGTCCTACTGATATAAAGCAGATTTTTAATCCGATAGAACGGTAAAAGAGAAATAAATGCAAAAAGTACTAACAGGTAATCAATCCGCCGCTTGGGGAGCGATGTGCGCTCAAGCCCAGGTGGTTTCGGCATATCCGATTACACCGCAGACAACCATCATCGAGGAATTGGCTGATCTCGTTGCCAAGGGGTTGCTCGATGCAAAGTTTATCAAAGTAGAATCGGAACATTCGGCTATGGCTGGCTGTATCGGAGCGCAGGCTACCGGCGCCAGAACATTCACCGCAACATCCTCACAAGGTCTGGCGTTGATGCATGAGGAGCTTCACTGGGCGGCGCTTGCCAGGCTGCCTATCGTTATGGCAGACGTCAATCGCGCGATGGCTCCAGGCTGGTCGATCTGGACGGATCAAAATGACTCGCTTTCTCAGCGTGACACGGGCTGGCTGCAATTTTACTGCGAATCAAATCAGGAAGTGCTCGATACTGTTATTCAGGCATACAAAATAGCTGAATCTGTCGATCTCCCCGTCATGCTGGTTCTGGACGCCTTTTTTCTTTCGCACACCTACGAAGCGGTTGAAATTCCCGGTCAGGAGGCAACTCGAAAATACTTACCTCCATACAAACCGTCAATCTACCTTGATGTTAAAGATCCCCATGCCTTTGGCGGCATCGTTCCGCAGGATGTTTACATGGAGTTTCGTTACAAAATGCAGGTTGCGATGAATGAAGCGCTTGATGTTTCTGTGAAAGCTGATGAAGATTACAAAGCTATGTTCGGACGCGGATACGGTGTAATTGAACAGTATCGCATGGATGATGCGGATACTATTCTTGTAACATCGGGAACTGTGGCTTCAACAACGAGAGCCGTAATCGACGATATGAAAGCAAAAGGGCAGTCGGTTGGCATGCTGAAGATGAAGATGCTTCGTCCTTTCCCTGCTGATCTTGTCAGAGAAGCTCTTGAAGGAAGAAAGCGCGTGGCTGTACTTGATCGTAATATATGTCCTGGAATGGGAGGCATCTGGTCACAAGAGATTCGTAACGCATTATACCACACACCTGAGAGCAAACGTCCTGATGTTTATGGGTATATAGTAGGACTTGGCGGTAGAGACGTGACTCCTGAAGTAATCGAAAAGATAGCTCTCGATGTTCAGGAAAGACCTATCAAAGATGGCGAACAGGTCTGGATTGGTTTGAAAGAGTGAGCAAGTAGCAAGCTACGAGTACTGAAAAACCTAAGTCGATTAAAAGCAAATTAGGATTTAAATATATTATGCAACAATTAGCACACTTAAAAAAGTTTACAGAAGTTGCAGATCGAGAGATCATGCACTCCGGTCATGTGGCTTGTCCCGGTTGTGGAGCAGCGCTGGCTATGAGACTGGCGTTAAAAACTCTCGGTAGGGATACAATCATAGTCTTCCCTGCCTGCTGCTGGGCGGTTATTGATGGTCCGTTTCCCTATTCAGCATCAGGAGTGCCTGTATTCCAGGTTGCCTTTGAGACTGCGGCTATCTCTGCAGGAGCCATCAGCGCGGGACTGGAAGCAACGGGCAAAAAAGGCATTAATGTCGTAGCCTGGGCGGGTGACGGCGGTACGATGGACATCGGATTTGGTCAATTATCGGCTGCGGCTGAAAGAAACGACCATATAATCTACGTCTGCTATGATAATGAAGCATATATGAATACAGGCATTCAACGCTCATCTGCTACCCCTTGGGGCGCCTGGACAACCACTACGCCAGGCAAGGATTTTAAGCAGGAGCATAAAAAGAACCTGGTTGAGATCATGGCGGCTCACAGGATTCCTTACGCCGCGACCGCAACGGTCGCCTATCCAGATGATCTCGTGAGAAAATTCCGCAAAGCTATGTCAACTGAAGGCTTCAAGCTGATTCACATATTTAGTCCCTGCCCTCCTGGACATAAAGCTCTTGAGAAAGATACTATTTTAGAATCACGCTATGCGGTTGAATCTCGTGTATTTCCGCTTTACGAAGTAGAGAGAGGTACGGATTACAAATTGTCAATGGATCCACCCAAAAGACAGGTTAACGATTACCTTGCACTTCAGGGTAGATTTAAGCATCTGACAAGTGAGCAACGAATGTTCATTCAACATAAAGTTGAGGAGGAATGGATCCGCTTGAGACATAGAATGAGAGTCTCAGAGGCGATGGGTTAAACTATCTAAGCTTTTTGAATGGGGCGCTGTCTTGTTATGATGAAGAACTCAGTTGTAATTGACGATAAATTAGATATAATTCGACATATTTTGATAGACAATATGATAAATATTTGAGTTAGTTATTTTTGTTAAATGTAACACTTTGATTAGTCAGCTTACGTCAATTTACAGGCGCCAACTTTTAATAATTTGTTGTTATTAATATTGGTGTATTTAAGAAAGATTTAATGATGGAAGAAGTGAAAAATAAACTACTAAATATCGAACAATTAGCTCCGCTGCCAACACTGATGAAGAAGATTCTTGATCTTACGGAAGATCCGGATGTCTCAGTGAAGGAGATTGCAGAGGAAATAAAAAAGGATCAAGCTCTGACAGCGAAGATCCTTAAAATTGTGAACAGCGCCTATTACGGATTTTATCGTGAGATAGGAAATGTTGATCATGCTATTGTTGTTCTCGGAATTGATGAGGTTGTTAATATATCCCATGCTGTCTGCTTGATGCAATACCAATTAGAAGATGTAGGAAGCTATTTTAGCATCAGAAAATTCTGGATACATACCATTGGAACAGCCTATATTGCCCGTGCATTAAGTAAATATGTCCCCGGTATGTTAACAAAAGACGCCTTCGTAATTGGTTTACTGCATGATTTTGGAAAAGCGGTATTAAACCAACATTTTCATAGTCTATTTAGTACAGTAGTAAGCATATCAATGAGTTCGGGAAGACATATATGCGAAGTATGCAGGGAGGAGGCGGGATTTGATCATGCTGAAGTCGGAGCATTGGTTGCAGAACACTGGAATATGCCGATACAGCTTGTTGAAGCGGTAAAATTACATCACACGCCTGAGAAATCAAACAGTGGTTCAAACTCTGTACATATAGCTCATCTTGCTAATGTATTATGCCATAGATATAGGATAGGCGCTAGTGGCAATCCTGTTATCGATGAACCTTCAAAGGTTTCATTGAAAGCTCTTGGTATCGAAGATCAGGATATTAACGAACTCTGGAAATCGTTAGATATCGACCCCGAACGAATAGAAGCTTTAGTTTAATTACCTACTAAAAAGTCTATTATAATTATTATCAACAGATAACATCACTTCATCAATGGTAACTCCACGTAGCTCTGCAATCAGATTTGTCACCATTAAAGCGTTAACCGGTTCATTGCGTTTCTCAGGATCGGGACCAAGAACTGGACTGTCTGTTTCAACAAGAATTGAGGAAAGTGGTAAACGCTTTGTAAGTTTTTGCTTTTGACGCGACCTGATGATTGAAGGTGGGATCGAAAAGAAATAACCTGCTTCAACAGCAGGCGCTGCTGTTGAAGCTTTACCATCGAAAGCATGCAGTATAACACGCTTAGCGTTGTGTTCGAGTAGCAATTCAATAACCTGCCTGCCTGCTGAACGGGAGTGAATATTCAGAGGCAGATCGAGCTCTTTTCCGAGTTCAATGAAGCGCTTGAATATCTCACGCTGTATTTCACGGTCAGCCTCATCCTGTACTTTCCAGTAATCAAGCCCAATCTCACCTATTGCGACTAATCTCTGCCGGTTCTTTCTGATGAACAATTCAACAGCCGAAGCTTCATCCATATCCAGAATTGTCGGATACAATCCTGCTGCCGGTAATATTTCAGGATGAATCTCCGCTAAGGTGAGGTTCTTTTGCGCATCAGCGAGTGTTTCTCCAACAGCAATAACGGAAGATACACCGGCTTCACGGGCTCGTTTCAGCACATCTTCACGATCCTTGTCAAAGACGGGATCACAGATATGGGCATGAACGTCGGTCAGCATTTAGACACAGTTTAGTAGTATTATTTGGAACTCCACAAGCCTATGTTGTTGCCTGCCGGATCGCGGAACAGTGC
The DNA here is from genome assembly GCA_021734165.1 of bacterium. Classification (GTDB taxonomy): domain Bacteria; phylum Electryoneota; class AABM5-125-24; order Hatepunaeales; family Hatepunaeaceae; genus JAIPJL01. The sequence continues at coordinate 11,573 of JAIPJL010000068.1, forward strand.
ATAAAAGCCTGACCGCCGCCGATTTCCGTCTTTAAGCGGATGATTGCTCCGCCATGAGCTTTTATATTTTCCAACATGTCGGATATGTTATTGACTTTAATATAGAAAGTCGCTGAGGGATTGGTTATCGGCGCTCCGGAAGTAGTAAAACCACCTGAATTCTTAGCTGGATCTTCCCAGCTAAGATAACTTTCATCAAGTTCAGAAGTAGTCCATCCGAATAAATCACCATAGAACTTTGCGCTTTCTTCAAGGTTGCGCGCATAAAGTTCAGTATGACAAATTGAGCTGTTTGGTAGAGCCATGATTCCTTTCATGTAAATTTTCTTCTGATAGAGTTGCAGTTAATCGCATTCCGATTATATTACCGTATTATACAATCAGTCAGCACGCTTGGCAAGAGATTTCAAGAGAATTACATTGACGGATGTTCAAATGAATATTGGGCAGGAACTCAATACGGTCAAATCAAGAATCACGAATCAAAAATCAGGAATCACCCATGCGCCAAACATGGCACGAATATTTTCTAACACTAGCTAAACATGCAGCCACTCGCGCAACTTGCGACAGGCTTCATGCGGGTTGTGTGATAGTTAAGGATAAACGAATTATCTCAACCGGTTACAACGGATCATTGCCGGGTGCGGATCACTGTGATGATGTCGGGCATCTTCTGATCAACGGTCACTGCGTAGCTACCGAACATGCCGAGCGTAACGCAGTTGCCAATGCTGCCCGTGCCGGCGTCAGTACGCTCGGAGGAACCGCTTATGTGACGCACACTCCCTGCTGGGATTGCGTGAAACATCTTGCTGCTGCTGGTGTGGTGGAGATAATTTATGAGCAAGAATATTCAAATGCGGCAAGTACACATCCACCGAATATTAAACATATACTGAGACAGGCAGGAGTGGTTTTGAGAAAACTTGAGTAGTGATGAATGTTGGATTTTGAGTGATGAATGGAATTATTGAGGGCGGGTGGCAAGTGCTACTTGTGATAGATGCTTTGCGTTGCCCGTGTTTCAGTACTTGATTGTGTATCTTTAAGTTAGAATCTTCCAAACATGAAGTTCAGGTTTAGCGCAAAATTACTAATGTCTTCTCTTTCGATTATACAACGATAACTGACACCGATGTTAATACGGAAGAAATCAGCTAAATTCGATTCAATACCTACTTCGGGTTCAAGGATAAAAAAAGTTTCGTTGTGAGTACGTGTTTCCCCTGATGATGGTTTTAGAGTGGTTTCTATGCTGCCGCCGCCTATCAGCGTATTACAACTGAAATGGGTTAATTCATCCGGAGAGAATATATACCCCATTATAAATCCTCCATAGCCAATAGCGAGCTCGTAGTAAGGTGGTGGATAGCTGTTTTCCCTAATTGGATGCTTTGTAATCGAACTCCAACTACTCCCACCGCCAAGGAAGAAGCTATGATTTATAATCCAGACTCCTTTTCCGCCTATTAGTATGCTAGGTTCACCGTCAAGATAAGTAAACTTGATAACCGGACCACCGAAACCCCCAGATGAACTTATATCCTTTAGAAGAACTTCTGCACTTGACTGAGATGAGATTATAATTGATAGTATTAGTGTAAGAAGTAGATTTTTAGCATAATTTCCTCCGTGAAGTTACTTGCCTTTAAGCAGGTAAAGAAACCTTTCCGTCCCGCTGATTTGAGTGCATTTCTCTATTGTAAACAGCTTAGTAAACTCAGCTTCGAAACCTTCCTTAGTATAATTCGGAAATATATCTTCGCGTGTAGTGAGCAGTCGTTTAACCTGGGAGTCTGATTTCGGTACGAATTCAATAATTAGGTAGTTGCAGATATTTTTGAAAAACGAAGCTATATGGCTGAATGGAAGATTATTGGATATTGCCAGGTGATGTATTAGAGCTAAAGCCATTGCAGTATCCGCTGGACTGCGTTGTATCAACGATTCTCGCTCTTCGCATGCCCAGCCGATACCAGGACTGGGATTAGTAAGATCTATTAACAATGGCAGCATGTTTGAAATCTTATCTTTCCTACAGGCAAGGTAATTCTTTTCGACCGCTGCCGGATCAATGTCGAAGCTGATGGTGTTCATCCCCTTTTCAGCAGCAATCCGGCTGAATAATCCTGTGTTTGCTCCCAGATCCCAGACGGTGTTCGATTTTGTAATATCCAGATACTCCGAAACCAGTTGTCCTTTCTCACCTATGGCTTCCTTGGAATAATTGGTTGCGTCGTAGTACTCGCCCCATTCGGTTTTGGCAGGTCGCCATTTCATTCTTTTTATAGCAGTTTCGAGGCTGTCAATAAGCCCAAGTCTGGATTGTTTGGAAATATGACTTGTAGTTTTTTTGGCGCTATCAATTTGCTTATCCGAGTAGTAATCCTGACTACGAGCATGAAGGTAGATGTGCAGGAATAGTGACATTTTGAATCGACATCTACTTGGAAGTAATTTGGCTGCTAAATTAAGTGGGATTCCGTCAATAAACAACCGCATCATCAAACCCAACCGGATGTCTGTGTAGCTCATCAAAGCCAACGGCGCCAGGAAATGCTGGCAGAACTGCTTGTAGGCTACCCAGGGTTTGCCTTCCTCATACCTTTCAAATGACAGGGTGTCGATGAATACAGGCTGGTTGTTTCGGAACTGAATGTTATACGCGCTTGCATCCTTGAGTGACATGCCGTGCTTGAGAGCTTCCTTCTCAATTTTAAGCGTTGTTAATGCTGCATCTTTAAACTGGCTGAACGACCATTCATAAGGATATGATATAAATGGAATGATTTCAGGTTTAATGATTTTATAAGCAATATCTAAATTTGCAGGAGGTATGTCGGATACAGAATGTGGAATCAACAGTCCTTTTTTAATCAATCGTTCATAAAGCCCGGATTCGATAAGAAGATCAAAGTTGTCCTGATAATAATGGTTGACCTGCCTGTACAGCTTACCATCTCGGGTAAACATGAAACCGCTCGGATCACGAAATGAACTTGATAAGTTTCCATCAAGATTTATTTCAGTAGATTTATTCATTACTATCTTGCTTTTTTCCGATAAAGAAATCTTTAATTTTCTGCCAGAATATTTTAATCGAGAACGCAGCGCCGACCAGCCCAGCGATCAGGATTTGCAGGAGATAGCTGCCTGTGCCGGGGTCGAGGTAAGCGTAGGCGTTGCTAACACAAATCATGATTCCTGCAATAATTGCAGTGATAATTGCTAATCTCATGTGGAACACAATTCCTGTTAAATGATGTCAGGTTTCAGGTATTAAATCCATCAATCCCCTCTCACTGTGAGAGGGGATTGATACGATTTTCTACTTACTATAATCCATCTTTGACAACTGCTCGTAGAACTTCCAGCGAGCGTTGGTGTCTTCCTGGAAGTACTTGGAGAGCGCTTCTGCTCTTTCAGGTTTGAACCTGGTTAGCATCTTAAACCTGGTTTCGGAATAGGCGAAGTCCTTAACCGGTACTGAAGGCGGCTTGGAATCAAGTATCAGAGGATTCTTGCCTTCGTTCTTTAACTCAGGATTATACCTGTACAGGGGCCAAACTCCACTATTTACAACGAGCTTCGAATGCTCCCCGCCTCTGGATAAATCAAAGCCGTGCGCAATGCAGGGACTATAGGCAATAATAATTGACGGTCCGTTGTAGTTTTCCGCTTCGATGAAGGCTCTTACGCACTGTGCGTCATTCGCGCCCATTGCTACCTGGGCAATATAAACGTGACCGTAATTCATTGCCATCATGCCGAGGTCTTTACGCGGGATGCCCTTGCCTGAAGCGGCAAACTTAGCTACTGCGCCAAGCGGGGTGGCTTTAGAACACTGACCACCTGTGTTGGAATACACACCTGTATCAAGTACGAGCAGGTTGACATTACGTCCCGATGCAAGCACGTGATCCAAGCCACCATAACCGATATCGTAAGCCCAGCCGTCACCGCCCATGCCCCAGACGCTCTTTTTGACGAGATTATCTGCAATCTCAGCAAGATGTCTGGCGCGCCAGTGATCAATGCCCTTGATCTTTTCTTTCAGAGCTTCGACACGTTTACGCTGATCACCAATTTCACCTTCGTTAGTTTGAGCGCAATTCTTGATGCCGTCAACCAGTTCATCGCCGATTTGACCACGTAAATGCTCAAGAAGTTCAAGTGCAAATTCGTTGTTTTTATCAACGGTCAGTCTTAAACCAAGCGAAAACTCAGCGGTATCCTCAAACAGTGAGTTATTCCATGTCGGACCGCGACCCTCTTTATTGACAGCCCATGGTGTCGTCGGCAGGTTGCCTCCGTAGATCGATGAACAGCCGGTTGCGTTGCCAATGATGCAGCGATCTCCGAATAACTGGCTGACCAGTTTGACATAGGGAGTTTCACCGCATCCGGAACAAGCGCCTGAGAATTCAAACAACGGTTGCAGGAATTGTGAACCCTTGACCGTATTAATCCTTAGTAAAGCTCTGTCAACTTCAGGAATTTCAAGGAAGAACTTGAAGTTTTCACGCTCAGTTTCGCGAAGAGGTGGTTGAGGTTCCATATTAATGGCTTTATGATCCGGATTGTTTTTATCAGTGACCGGACACACTTCAACGCATAGCTCACAGCCGGTACAATCCTCAGGAGCAATTTGAATCGTGTATTTCTGACCTTTGAAATCTTTCGCTTTATAATCGGCAGCTTTAAATGTAGCAGGCGCTTCTTTTAACAGATCAGGATCGTAAACCTTTTGTCTGATCGCAGCATGAGGACAAATGATGATGCATTTACCGCATTGTGTGCAGATGTCTGCATCCCAGACCGGTATATCAAGAGCGATGTTGCGTTTTTCCCATTGGGTTGTGGCGCTTTTGAACACACCATCAACAGGGAATGCGCTTACAGGGAGAGTATCACCTTTATTGGATATAATCGTACCAAGAACATTGCGGACGTATTCAGGAGCTTCAGCAGGGACGGGAGGTGGCTGCTCAAAGGTTGATGTTGGCACTTCCGGAACTTCAACTTCGTGTAGATTAGCAAGAGTTTGATCAACAGCGTTGAAATTCATCTGAACGATTTTTTCGCCTTTTGCGCTGTATGTCTTTTTGATTGACTTTTTAATAGCTTCGATAGCTTCATCTCTCGGTAAGATACCGGAGATTGCAAAGAAACAGGTCTGCATTATCGTATTAACACGAGTGCCCATACCGGTTTCTTTACCAACTTTGTAGGCGTCGATAACATAGAACTTCATTTTCTTATCGATCAATTGCTGCTGCATAGAGCGAGGCAGCGTATCCCAAACCTCATCAGGTGGAATATAGCTGTTCAACAGGAATGTTGCGCCCTCAACAGCAGGTTCAAGCATATCATATTTCTCGAGGAAAATGGTCTGGTGACAGGCGATAAAGTTTGCCTGGTGTACCAGATATGTCGAACGAATTGGTTTTGGACCAAATCGAAGATGTGATACTGTAATCGCTCCCGATTTCTTTGAATCATAGACGAAATAGCCCTGAGCATAGTTTTCAGTACCTTCACCGATGATTTTAATAGAGTTTTTGTTTGCTCCGACAGTACCATCAGCGCCCAGTCCAAAGAACAGACACCTTTTTACATCATCACCTTCAACTGAGAAATTATGATCATAGTCAAGGCTTGTGTGAGTAACATCATCCTCGATACCGACCGTAAATCGACGCTTTGGATTACTTTTTGAGAGTTCATCAAAGACAGCTTTAACCATTGCAGGTGTAAATTCTTTCGATGAAAGTCCATATCTGCCGCCGATAATTTTCGGGAAGGCAGCAAAGCCGTTACCGTCCGCCATAACTTCAGATATTGCTGTTACAACATCCTTATAAAGCGGTTCGCCTTCTGCGCCGGGCTCTTTAGTACGGTCAAGTACTGCAATTGATTTGACAGTTTTTGGAAGCGCTTCGATGAAGTGTTTGATCGAGAAAGGTCTGAACAGACGTACTTTTATAACACCTACTTTCTCACCTTGATTCACTAAATAATCAACTGCCTCATGAGCTGCTTCAACACCTGAACCCATCAGTATAGCAACTTTTTCAGCTTCAGGATGACCGACATAATCAAATAAATTATATCGGCGTCCAACTACTTCATAGAAACGATCCATAACCTTCTGCACCTTATCAGGAGTTACCTCATAATAAGGATTTATCGTTTCACGAGCCTGGAAGAATACATCCGGATTTTGCGAGGAACCACGTAACTCAGGTCTTTCCGGTTTCATACCACGGCGTTTATGCTCAAACACAAGCTCTTCGTTGATTACCGAACGCATTTCGTCTTCACTGAGTGCAATAATCTTCTGTACTTCGTGAGAGCTGCGGAAACCATCAAAGAAATGAATGAACGGTACGCGTGTTTCAAGTGTCGCGGCTGTACCTATTAACGCCATATCCATAACTTCCTGTATGGAACCAGAAGACAACA
>JAIPJL010000069.1 GCA_021734165.1 bacterium
GGACCTGATTTCCCTGTAGTACTGACTTCACGCAGCGAAAGCCCTGAGAATATCCTTTATTCGCTGGCGCTGGCGATCATGATGGCGGGAGCGAAGGAATAATAGGACAAACATTCCTGTTTGTCATTATAATAAATAGCGCCGACGCAATGTCGGCGCTTCACTTTCTTACTTTCTAACTTTCTAACTTTCTTACTTGTTTCACCGAACCACAACCAATTTCACCGCTTCCGACCGACCTCCACAATTAAGCCTGCAAACAAACATCCCGGTCGGTACTAGGCTTGCATTCCATGTCTCTGAGTAACTCCCAACATTGCGATGACCATTATATAGCGATGCTACTTCACGTCCTGAAAGGTCGTATATTCCGAGACTTACAATTCCGGACTGTGGAATGCTGTAGTTGATTAAAGTCTCGGAGTTGAACGGATTGGGATAAATGCTCTGTATCTCATATTTTGCAGGTGTAGCGTTATAATCATCGGTTGGAATCGATTGATTTAAACGGTTCTCATACCAATAGATTGCTCCTCTGGTTGGATCCGGAGCGGTCACTATTGTTGATACAACAAATCCCGGAAAAGCATTATCATCAGTTGCAGTTCCCACATTAAAAATCAAGATCACTTCACCGAAAGCATGAGACTCAAAATTATTATCACCATCATTCTCAAGAACAACCACCCAAGGATCATCCTGATTTCGCGGAACAACAACTGCAACTATATCAATATCGCCATCGTCATCAAAATCTGCTGTAGTAATAGCATTTACATTACTAAAGTATTCATTTATGATTTCATGCTCGGAATATTCATATCTTTCATTGCTTTCTAACCATATTATCCTAAACGAATCCCGACGCTCATTGAATGAACCCGTTATAATGTCCATATATCCGTCACTATTTAGATCAGAATAAATTGATGGTCCTGCCTCATTAATTGGAAAAGCATTATACTCAAAATTACCTTCCCCGTCATTCATCCAGCGTCCATATCTTAGACTATCTTCACTGCCCCATAGCCTAATCTCCTCGGCAATAATATCAAAACTATCATCTCCATCAAAATCAAATACTGCCAAACCAAACCAGCCTGCATCAGTATAACCCACAAGTTCTTCACCAGTGAAACGATCTTCCTCGTTTTGAGAGAACCAGGCAAGTCCTCCATAATGATCCATCCAACCATCTACCCATAGAAAAGCAACCGCAATATCCAAGAAACCATTGCCATCAAAATCAGCAACTCCAATTTGGCTTGGAAAACGCCAAAAAGAATCACTTACATAAGTTGAAAAAGAATGCTTTTCAAACTCAAGATTGCCGACGTTTTCCATAATACTGATTTTACTATCATTAACACCTCCTGCGACAATTATATCAATATCATCATCACCGTCAAAGTCTATAGCATTTATCCCCTCGATAAACCCAAAGTTATTTGAAATCTCATGAGTTATAAATTCCTGATCATCGTTTTTTTCGAAAAGGAGAAGACGGTATTTACAATCCCATTCATGTACATATTCACTGCAAAGAATATCAAAATCACCATCTGAATCTATATCGCAGACGTGTATATCCAATATCCGTGCAAGCGAATCTTCTACCAAATGCTCGGTAAACTCCAACCCAAAAAGCGGAACAGGAAGAGTGATTATTAGAAGAATCCAGTATAGGAGATGTTTCATTTTAGAAGCCTCAACTGTTATATACCCTTTCCAACATCTTCAACGCACCACAACCAATTTCACAGCTTCCGACCGACTTCCATGATCAAGCCTGCAAATATACATTCCGGTCGAAATTCCGTTTGCATTCCATGTCTCCGAGTAATTCCCCGCTTTGCGATGACCATTGTAAAGCGAGGTTATCTCTCGTCCTGAAAGATCATATATTCCGAGACTTACAATTCCGGACTGTGGAATGCTGTAGTTAATGATAGTTTCAGAGTTGAAGGGATTGGGGAAGGCAGAAGTGATCGCAAAATCGCTGGGAGCTTGATCTTCAGCATCTTTGATACTTAATGAAGAACCAGTTAATTGTACTAAGATGGTTCCCTCATCCGGATCGTTAGAATCTATAACCAGCACAGCGCGAAATTCATCTAAATCTTCAGGTGCAAACCTGATACATTCTGTGTATGATCCGGCAGGTTCGATGTCAAGAAATTCCCTATCCCATCTTAAATAAAAGGGTAAATCAACTGGTGAAACCCAAATAGAATCTATTCGTAACGTATTAAGACCAATGTTATTGATTAGAAGTGAAAGGCTGTCAACGTTTCCTGCGTCAACTCCTCCAAAATGAAGCGCTTCAGAATCAATTTCTATATCTCTCTGATGAAAGTAATAAGCGCCCATATCAGCACATGTCCCGTCAGGATCGGGATCAGATTCCGGATCACCGCCATCGATACAGGGCGAGTCTTCGGTGAGGCGAAAATCGTCATGATCGGGATCGATAAATAAAGGATCTTCATCTATATTGCCATCACCCCATGTGAATTGCCCTCCGTCACCAACAATATTTTCTTGACCACCCTGAATATTGCAGTATGAGACTGTGAATACTGATTCTTGGTTTTGGTTGTAATCAATTGCGCGCGGGTTTCCTGCAATTAATATGCTGTTTGATAAAATTGCCTGCCTACTATATTGATCAGTTTCGTAATAGATATCGCCACCTTCACCTGCACTCGATATGTTCTCAAAAAAGGTGCAATTATTGACGCTAAAGTCACCACCATACGGATACCCGTAGATCGCACCGCCCTGATTTTCAGAGGTATTTCCAATAAATATGCAGCTTCTTATATCTCCAAAGCCATATATCGCACCACCATTTTGACCATGATTGCCAATAAAAGTGCAGTTGACAACGCTCGCACCACTCAAATTAAGGGCTCCGCCATTACCCTCACTAGAATTCCCCTCAAAATAGCAGTCGTAAACAGTCCTACTTACAATTTCCAATCCAGATTGATTGTTTATGAACGCGCAATGACGGATAGATGCTACGCCACCACATAAAAGAGTTAGTTGACTGTTGCCTTGAAAGTTGCAATCTTGAATTCTCATCGATCCTGCACCTCCATGATGATAATACGAAACTACACTTACTCCGCCATTATCCAGAAAGGAGGTGTTGGATACGACTATGCTCAGTCCAGCGAATTGAATCGCATACTCGTTGTTATTGAAGAGACAATGCGAAATGTAAATGCAGGGATCAGACCCACATTGAAGTCCGTAGTTACCGTCTGAGATTTTCAGTCCTACAAGCCAGAGGTTGATTTGTCGATCATTAATATAAATCGTCGTACGTCCCTGATCACCATAGAGGATAGACTCCTCTATTGAATCTTCATCCCCAGTCAGCAGATACTCGCCGGCAAGCGTGAGATCATGATTAATAGTGAGTTCGCAGTGTTCATATTCACCAGGATGAACAAGCAGAGTATCACCAGGACGAGAAGCCTCAACTCCATCCTGAATTACTTCGTAGTCGTCAGGGACATTGATGACACGAGCCGTAATCGGCTGTGTGATGGATAGGATTAAAACAAAAAGTAACAAAATTGCTGTACGAAAAAACATTGTACACCTCCAAATTCATGAATCAACTTAGCCATCTAATAGAACAATAATAATAAATAATCTAACAAGAGATTTTGTTAAAAACAATACTGGTGACAAAATAATTCATCAATCCAAGGAGAGCTCGCCTGTGCTATAATGTTATTCGAACTCCCTCTCTTCTGGCGATTTCAATAATTGCGCTTGAGTCATCCTCCTCCCACTGCCTCAATCCACAGGGAATTGGTTCGATACGGTTATCAACATCGGCGGCTAAATTCCAGAGCATTACCGAATCCTGCCGTTTCCGCTCGCCATCAAAACGAGGAGCTACAACGATAAGATCAATATCACTCCATTTATGCGATCTGCCGTTAGCATAAGATCCATAAAGCACACCGTAGCAGTTTTCTATACCGTTGTCTCTTAAGACTTGAAGATAATTGTTGATGCTTTCTATGATTGACTTTTCAACCATTCAAATAGCTCTTTGATGTTATTGAGAAGTTTAATGCTTTCATTCTTTTTTGGCGGAGGACCTAAGAATTCAGGATATCTTCCCTCAAGATTGAATGTGTTGGCTTCAGTCATAATGTTTTTTTGTTCAGAATTTAGTTCCAGATTGGCTAACTCAGCTAATCGTCTCAGATTATGAATTCTTGGAGCCAAATCCTGTGTCTCTTTGCATACGCAGGCTTTTAGCATCTTCTCTAAAGCCAGATGAGCGAAAAACAAACCATGACGCGTTCGGTTGGTATTAACCAACTGTTGCGCAACTTCAATATCTTCAAGCGCACCGTCATACCAATATGTTATTTGCTTATCTGTGTTGACCATTTTCTAAATGCTAAACTACAAAATTAACCGAAATCAAACTTTACGATCTAGCCTATTCTTAATAATAATGAATAATTATAGTAAATTCAATAGCTTATTCTATTTTATAAGTGTAATAACTCATAACTATTACTCCCTCACCCTCCTGATATCCGCTCCGAGGGCTGTCAGTTTGTCCTCCATGCGATCATAGCCTCTATCGAGATGATAGATTCGCAGCACTTTTGAGCTTCCTTTTGCAGCAAGAGCAGCGAGCACCAGCCCCGCTCCGGCGCGTATGTCCGAGCACATCACCGATGCGGCAGTCAGTTGATCGACTCCTTCGATGTAGATGTTGTTCAGTGTTTTACTGATCTGAGCGCCAAGGCGTATCAACTCCGGTATATGCGTAAAACGTTCAGGATATATAGTTTCAATGATAATCGCATCACCTTTGGCAATGCTCATCAGCACAGTCCACGGAGCCTGCAAATCGGTCGGAAAGCCCGGATAAGCCTCAGTGGTCAGATCGACTGAATGAAGCCTGCGGTTGGTGGCGTTCACGGTAACACTTTTCCTGTCTTTACCAATATTAACATCAGCTCCTGCTTCAATAAGTTTATCTATCACTGTCTGCAAATGATCCGGGCGGCATCCCTCTAATGTAACTCTGCCTCCGGTTGCGGCAGCAGCGATCATGAACGTGCCAGCTTCAATCCTGTCCGGTATCACAGTCCATTCAACAGGTTTCAGTTTTCTGGGTCCGATGATCTTAATCTGGTTTGTACCGATACCGCTGATCTCCGCTCCCATCGCATTCAGCATATCCGCCAGATCAACAATATCAGGCTCGCAGGCTGCATTGAAAATTGTGGTTGTTCCTTCAGCCCCGCAAGCAGCCATCATGATGTTTCCAGTTGCGCCGACACTGCTGATGTCCAGCCTGATCTTATTTCCCTTCATACCAGATGTTTCAGCGACCGCATAGCCGTTCTCAATCGAAATATCACAGCCAAGTTTAGTCATACCTTTCAAGTGCAGATCAACAGGTCGCGGACCCAACGCACATCCACCTGGCAAACTGACCCTGGCATGTCCGAACCTTGCCAGTAGTGGACCAAGCACATAAAATGAAGCGCGCATCTTACGCACTAACTCGTAGGGAGCTTCCTGAAAATTGCAATGAGAAGCATCAATTGTCAAAACGTGATCTTCAAACTGAACATCAGCGCCTATTACACGCAACACCATTGCCATTGTGCGAATGTCCTGTAAATCAGGTATATTGCGTAGCACAGTGACGCCATCGGTCAACAGAGCAGCCGCCATTAACGGCAACGCTGCGTTCTTGGCGCCGGAGCAGGTAATAGTTCCGCTTAACGGCTCCCCCCCCTCAACAACAAAATGATCCATCATTTCTTGTGATTATCCTATTGATTCATCCATTAGATTACGAGCTTGATTCAGCGCGGCGTCGGTTACTTTGCCCCCTGAAACCAGCGTAGCAATTTCCTGAATTCTATCCTCTCTCGCAAGCTCAAGTATCTCGGTTTCAGTACCGCTTTCACCCGATTTTTTGGCTACTTTGTAATGATGATCAGCCAAAGCAGCGATCTGTGGTAAATGCGTGATAACCAGTAATTGCCGTTCTTGAGCAAGTTCCTTTAATTTCTTTCCAACCAGCCGGGCAATCCTGCCTGAAACGCCCGTGTCGATCTCGTCAAATATCACCGTAACATCATCACCAGCAGCCGGTGACGAATCTTTTAAGGCAAGAAGCAACCTTGAAAGCTCACCACCCGATGCAACCTGAACTAACGGTTTAGGCTCTATTCCGGGATTTGTCGATAAGAAAAACTCAACATCCTCGGCTCCCCTACCAGTTAATCTCCACTTCTTACCATCGGCACGGTAAAGCCCATTCTCATCCTCAAATTTAATAAATCTCACCTCGAATCTTGCATCTTTTACACCAAGTTTCTGCAACGATTCAATTATTTTCGCTTGCATTATATCAGCGGACTTATGCCTGATTAAACTCACTTCAGAAGCGAGACCACTCCATTGTTTAATGAAATCTAATCTTCGTTTCTCAAGACTCTTTATTGAAGCGCTGGTTTCGTCACCTTCAGAAAGTTGTTTTTCTAACTCAACTTTACGAGCTAATACTTCTCCTATACTACTTCCATATTTCTTCTTTATTCCGGCAATTAATTGCTCTCGTTCACGTAATCTCTCAAGTGTTTCTTCTTCATAAACGGTCTTTCTTCTGCGTGCAGATATCCGCTGAGCGATCTCCTTCAGACTCTCCCTGGAATTGATTAATTCATCAAGCAATTCTTTCAGGCTGTTATCAATCTTTGATAGATTCTCAAGAAGCCGCAGACTTTCCGAAAGAGAGCTAATTACTGATTTATCACCGTCAATAAGCAAATCCTCAAATTGAAGTGAGTTTTGGTGAAATTCCTCGAAGTGCTCCAATCTGCTGATTTCAGTTTTAAGCTCATTATCCTCATCAGGCTGTGGATCGGCTTCATTAATCTCTGAAAGCTGAAAACTGAGCAAATCTTGACGTTTGAAAAACTCATTACGCTTTTTAATCAGAACACTAAGTTTTCTTTCGAGTGTTTTATACTCCGCTTCAAATTTAAATAATCTATTTCTTTGTTCACTGAGGTTAGCAAAACTATCGAGGAAGTCAAGATGTCTCGATGGTTCAAGCAGGTGACTGAACGCACGTTGAGCGGTTATATCTATGAATTCTGCGGAATGGCTGATTAGTTTTTTAAGATTTACAGGGCTGTCGTTAATGAAAATCCTGTTACGATTAGTTGATGTGATCTCCCGTCTGAAAATAACTGGATCAGCAAGTCTATGAGAGTTAAACTCTCCTTCAATTATAGCAGCTTTTGCTCCATCCCTAACAATTCCTGGTGAAGTCTTAGCACCTGACAGTATTGTTAAAGCTACTGCAAACAATGATTTACCCGAACCTGTTTCACCTGTTACCGCTGAAAAACCAGGTTTAAAGTTGATTTCCGTATCCCGCAGAAGAGCGAGGTTTTTTATGGTGAGTTTGGTTAACATTAAAGCGTTAGAATTAGTGTATGCCGGTAAGACAAACATTCTTGTTTGTCAATAATATAATCATTTATAAGGTAGTTTTTAATATACATGTGTTTCAAAATTATAAATTTCTGACAAGTAGAAATACTTGTCTTACTAAAATCAACATTTACTTCCATACAACCGCAACCTTACCCTGCCCAGCCTGTCCTTTGCTGTTAAAAGTCATCAATAAATAAACGCCATCGGCAACCTTTCTGTCATCGTCTGTTAAGCCATTCCAACCCTGCCCTGCTTCACGATTGCTGAGTTTTCTTACTAACCTGCCATCAGGTGTGTATATTCTGACATCTGCATTATTCGCGAGCCCCTCCGTAAAATACATCCTGCTTTTATTTGGATTAAAAGGATTTGGCGCAACAGCGACTTTTTCAATCTTTTCACCATAATCGCGGTAGGGTGTTCTCATACCAATAGTACCATTATTAGTACCGACATACGCCCAACCGCTTTTTGAATCGATTTCTATAGTTGTTATTGTAGAATCAGGCAACATATAGGGTGGATCCGTACTGATACGGTCAACAATTGTAAATAAGTCATTAGCGAGAATGATTATCCCATGGTTTGTGCCAAGCCATTTATTGCCTTCCGTATCAATTGCTATAGCATTTACCGATTCATCACGGGTATTATAGTAACCTGTAAATGCTTCATTATCAGGATTTGCAGAATTAGCATTTATATAATAAGCCCCATCAATCCCGCCAATCCAGATATAACCATCCGGATCCCAGGTAATACAATTTGCTTGCGGCTGCCTAAGTCCTGCTATTGGTCCCCAGCTTCTATCATCATTTTTATCCTCAAGCGTACCATTATCATCGAATACATAAACTGCTCTGTCCGATCCGGAATTAGCCGTTGTAGCAAGCCATTTCCTATTTAATCCATCGATGGCTATTAGGTCCATATTACTGAAATTATTGAAGCTTGATCGATTGTAATAGAACCATGAACTTGTGTCAGGAGACTGTATATAAGAACGAGGTATGCAAACGAGTACATTCCCATTGGCAGCTCCTCTATTTACTACCCAAATATTCCCGTGTGCATCTTTCTCTACTGCGTGAGCCATTACATAATCTGAATGTTCAGCTTCATAACCTATTAACCTTTGACCAGATGCCACTGAATGATCATACACTATTAGCGTATCTAACATACCATCAGATTGAAGTTTAATGTAACCTAAACCGCCACCATAGGCGCCAAACCAATATCCACCATCAAGATCGACAGTTACTGATCTGCTAGAGTAACCAAATATTCTTTTAAAACTAATCGGTCTATGCCAGCATTTCCAATTACTGCCATCCCATATACTTATTCCCCACTCTCCTCCTTTTTGACCTCCAACTAACAATACCGTCCCGTCTTCTGTAATTTCAATATCATACACAACATTACATGTCGGACTATCGTCAGTATATTCTACCCAACCGGTATCATTAGCAAACGAAATACCGCCGGCAGAAAATGAATTTTGCATTAATCCTGCCCAGATACCTTCATCACTATCTATCGTCATACTTGATAACCATTTATGCTCGTTTGAAACCTGCCTCCATGTTGTTCCGCTCCAATTATAAATTCCATTATCAACAACAGCATGTAATGTACCATTGCCGTTATATAACTTTTTCAAACCATTTGGGATACCTATCTTATTCCAGGATGTTCCATCCCAGATTGATATCCCGCCATCGGTAGAAAAATATATTTTATCTTCAATTACCACAATATCAGATACATTATTGCTAACCAGGCCATTGGATGTGGTATAATTCGTCCAGTTGAGGGGAATGTGATCGCTCAATACAGCGCTGGCAACTCCCTTTGCCGTTCCCACCCAAATCCTGCCATTCTTGATCTCAACACAAGTAGCGGGTTCCTGCAAGGGAAATGAACCAAGTTTTTTATATTGTTCAAACCAAAACCACTCATTACGATCCGGAAAATATTTAATTCTTCCTATACCGATATTTGTAGCAAGATAAACTCCAGTTTCATTAATTGCTATATCATTTATTGAACTTATCTCGCTACCGGAGAATACTGTTTGTGTGATCATGTTTTTTTGAGTATCAAAAAGCTGGAGATTCCGCCTCTCAACAACCATCCATATATTATCATCACTATCAAGCTTTAGCATATCTATTGCTGTTCCCTCAATCCCGTCAAGATGATTGAAGTTTATATAGCTTTCATTATTAACATCAAAGCCAACTAAGCCTCCACCTGTAGCGCTCCAGATTACCCCTCCTTCGCTTACGATATCTCTGACATCGCGTGTGTTATTGAAAGTAATTAATTGATCACCGGCAATTGAATGATGGCTGCTCAAAATGCAGACAAATAGCACAATTACAAAATTATTTCTTAGATTTAATCGCATGTTCATTTTCCTATCAGGTTAAATATTACTTCTTTCCTTCGTTTGAATATTCAATCTTGTACAATGTATAATACCAATTTTCGCTCGCAGAATCAACTAATCCACCGGGCACTTGCTCGATGTCAATAATCGAATACTGAGGATACGATACGCTCAGCATACGATTCGGGTTTTGCGATTTATCCAGTAAGTAGTCCGCTTTGCGCATTTTCAAGTATCTACCGCTCAGGACAAGATCATCAAGCGTCCTCCCTACTCTGAAAGGAATCATCTCGTGAGTGACCAAACCTTCCAGATCAATCAGATACCTACCGCCATAGAAGCCAATTATGCCAACATCCCCAACTGCAACCGATGATTCGGAAGGCGTCTCATCATTCAATATCTTGGCGATTTTCTTAAGTGAAGCAATAGTTGGTTTAAAGCTTTCAACATGTGGAAGGGTTACTTTCCACGTCAGAAACAGTTGTAAAACTATCATTGCTGATACTAAAATAAACCTTCCCTTTATACGATACATCGACCTGAATTGATTACCTTCACTTTCCAGCAGCATAAAAGCAAGCAGAATAACAGGAGGTAGTCCAACCAACAAGTACCGGGAGGTTACAAAAACACCCTGAACCAAATAAATAATAGCTGAAAATGACAACCAAATTATAAACAAAGATGATACTCTTATCTCCCTGCTGTTTAATTTCAATCTATGAAGAATAAACAAGATTATAAAACCAAGAATAATCAGCAACTCGATAAAATGTGCGCCTCCAATAATAAAACAGGCTCTTTTCAAGCCATACAAGAGATCTGGAAAAGACGTTAGCGAAAAACCGGCTTTAACTCGCGCCGGATTAGGCAGTAAA
This sequence comes from bacterium, assembly GCA_021734165.1. Taxonomy (GTDB): domain Bacteria; phylum Electryoneota; class AABM5-125-24; order Hatepunaeales; family Hatepunaeaceae; genus JAIPJL01. The sequence continues at coordinate 10,789 of JAIPJL010000069.1, forward strand.
GTTCCAAATGTTATAAGAGCGTATAAATGCCAGGGAATTATCGTGGCTATTGTGATTCCTGTTAACTTCAACGCTCTTATAAAATCATAGTTCCACCATCTGTCAAGGCTGAAAATAACTATTAAAACAGCGGCTTCCGGTCGGCAAAGTATCGCAAGTCCCAGCCATAAACCGCTGATATAACGATCTTCAAGCTGTGCGTCGAAAGCCAGTATTAAAAGCAATAATGCCAGTGTAGCTTCCATACCGGAAGCAGTCCATCTGACTAACCAGACATTGACAGCCCAGGCAAAGGTAATAATAATCGCTGTTCTGTTAGGCAGTCCTATAGTTGAAGCAAGTCTTCTGAAAGCCGGAATTGTCAGCACTCCGAACAGAATAGAAAGAGTTTTAACCATAATCTGTCCGGGAGTAAAAACAGTTGACAGCAACGCCAGCAGTAATGTCCACAAAGGAGCGGTAATCCCATAAGTCGGCACATCGGGATTAAAAGCAAATCCATGACCTCCAGCAATATTGCGCGCAAATGTCAGGTGAATAAAGGCGTCATCTACTACATAGTCCGATAGCGGTATTTGCATGATAAGCAAGAGAACAACAGCAATTATCATTCCTGCTAAAGAAGAGCCTTTATACCACGTTTTTTTAAGTATTAATACCTGATCTATCAATATATTGATGCAAACATCAGATACTGCGCCAGAGATTAACCAGTTCGATTGCTGCTTGGGTGGCATCCCAGCCTTTATTACCGCTTTTTGTACCGGCGCGGTCAATTGCCTGCTCAACTGTATCAGTTGTTAATACTCCAAAAGTAACCGGCAGTTTTGCTTGAATTGCTATGGTTGCGACGCCTTTTGAAACCTCTGCTGCAACATAATCGAAATGTGGTGTTGAACCACGGATTACAGCTCCAAGACAGACTATCGCATCAAACTTTCCTGATGCAGCAATTCGCGCAGTTGTGGCAGGTATATCGAATGCGCCAGGAACCTTGAAAATCGAGTAGGAAACTTCGTTTTCACCATGCCTTTTCAGACAATCAATAGCTCCATCAACAAGACGCTGACTGATAAAATCGTTAAATCTGCTGACAACCAACGCGAAATTGTATCCCTTTGCAGAGAGACCACCTTCGACAACCGGATTATTACTCAGATTTGCGACCTGATTTTCTTTTTTCTTTTCGTTCATAGTTTTTCTATGTTTAATGTTAAATTTTTTCAAAAACTAATTTCAGATTTTGTTTGTTAATTTTGGTTTTCTCACTATTTAGACCAGCGCCAGATAACACGACCGATCATAGCAATCATAATACAAAATAAAGTTACAGCTATCACAGCATACGGTTTTTCCGTGAGCCCAACAAAACACATAAATAAAACCGCTGACAGACTTCCTACGCCTGTTAAAACCATCCCTCTGATCCTGTTTCGCTTATTTGTTGCTTCAAATATGTACCGGTATTCAACCGTCTCCCCTTTTGTTTTCAGGATACAGCTATAATCACTATTGTCGAAGTATTCACATCCACCTGGTCCGGGGCACCATCCTACGGGCTTAGGCATCAGTAATGGCGCTATCGGTTTACGTTGAAGAGGATAAGAACAATTCGGAGACAGATAAGGCTTCGAGCACTTGCCTTTACTCGAACTCCAGAGTTTGCATTCTGGCTTACATGTTATCCTTCTTTTCGCATCATAGTAGTAATTAGTACAGTCATCACCCTCAAATACATCCGTATCAACATTTCGCATTATCGGGAGGGGTTTCATATCCTCTTGATCATGTAAAACTGAATCTTTATTCTGTGCTTCTCTATCTTTTTCCTTTTCCTTGACGTCACCAAAGATAGAACTACCTACCTGTTTATTTTCCCAGAGCCAAAAGAGATAACCGGCAGTTACAACCAAAACACCAAACATTATAAATAGTTGTGATATAAATAGAGTACTCCTATGACCTAATGCATATACAAGGCTTGAGACAAACAGGATAGCCCCGATAATCATTATCGCTTTACCGCCAAAAGCAAAGTCCCAGTGCTTCGTTTTTAATTCAAATGTCCTAACTGTACGTTGCAAGTTGCAGGAGTAATCATCCATATTAAAATGCTTGCAACCACCCGGACCTGGACACCAATCTATATCTCCCAGTATAATCGAGGGATCTATTGGTTCACGGCAGTTAGTGTAAATACATCTGGCAAAACCAAGTGAAAGACATTTAAAACTACCCTCTTCGTAATATCTGCATTCTTTGTGGCAGGGCAGGCGATAATTTTCATCATAATAAAAGTATTTGCAGAATTCTTCCTGTTGGTCATTCATCTTACTAATCCCGGTGAAAATTTTCCGGTTTTTACTCTCATCAAATAAGAGATTATTAAAGAGAATTAACTGAAATCAAGCTCTGTCTAAAATGGTTCTTCTTTGTCAATGATCTTAAAGGTGGTAGAAAATAAATCAATAGCCACGCTTACAAAATTTTACTCCCTCTCACTTGATAAAATCATGTGTCCAAGTTTATCGCGCTTAGTTTTCAGGTAATTAACATTACAATCCGAGGGCTCTATTTCTATAGGAAGACGCTCAACTATTTCTAAATCATAACCTTTAATCCCGATTACTTTGCGTGGATTGTTAGTTAATAACCGCAGCTTTCTAATCCCAAGGTTTTTCAACATAAGCGCCCCAGTTCCGTAATCACGCAGATCGGGTGGAAAACCTAAGGTTGCATTTGCTTCAACAGTATCCTGTCCTTTGTCCTGTAACTCATAAGCCATTAGTTTGGCTGAAAGCCCAATCCCGCGTCCTTCCTGGTTCATATATAGTAAAGCTCCTCTACCCTCTTTTTCAATCATCTTCATAGCAGCTTGAAGCTGGTCACCACAGTCGCACCGCATCGATCCGAATACATCACCGGTTAAGCATTCTGAGTGAATCCTAACTAAAATAGGATCATCTCCGGCAACATCTCCTTTAACCAAAGCCAAATGATGTTCCTTTGTCACTTTATTTCTAAAGTGAATTAATCTAAAATGCCCATACTTGGTAGGTAGATCGACCTCGACTTCACGAAAGATCAATCTCTCATCACGGCGTCGATATTCAATCAGATCTCTAATTGTAATGATCTTAAGTCCGAACTTTTCTGCAACAATCTCCAGTTTTGGCATCAACGCCATGGTTCCATCATCATCCATAATTTCGCACAACACTCCGGCTGGATAGAGCCCCGCCAGGTTTGCCAGATCAACAGAAGCTTCCGTATGACCGGCGCGTTTAAGGACGCCTCCATCAGCGGCGCGAAGCGGAAATATATGTCCCGGACGCCCGTAATCTCCAGGTTTAGTAGTCGGCAATGTAGCTAACTTAATTGTCAATGCACGGTCTGCTGCTGAAATCCCTGTAGTTGCTCCTTTGATTGCATCGATAGTAACAGTAAAAGCTGTCTGATGTAAAGCAGTATTCTTCCCGACCATCAACTCAAGATCAAGTTCACGACAGCGCTCTCCGGTTAGAGGCATACAGATCATGCCACGTCCATATTTAGCCATGAAGTTAATCGCTTCAGGCGTCACTTTTTCAGCAGCCATAATGAAATCGCCTTCATTCTCGCGATCTTCATCATCAGTTACGATGACCATCTTACCTTGTTTAAAATCTTCTATTGCTTCTTCTATTTTAGAAATCAATTCAATCCTCCAAATGTATTTGATCCCGAAGCCAATCTGATGTATCTTTTCCATCAAGCTGTACGTCCTTAAAACGATCAGCCAGCCAGCGGATAACAACATCTGTCTCCAGGTTTATATTATCGCCCGGTTTAAGTTCACCCAGGCATGTATTCTGTAATGTGTATGGAATAACCATTAATTTAAAACTTCGCGCTGTTTTTTCAGCAACTGTCAGACTTACGCCATCAACCGCAATCGACCCCTTTGGCGCAATTAACTTCATCACCGAATCAGGCGCTTCTATGTGAATGTCGGTTGATCCTTCTCCGTATCTGATCTTTGCTACCCTACCAATTCCATCAATATGTCCCTGTACGATATGCCCACCCAGTCGATCCCCAACTGCTAATGCTCTTTCAAGATTAATCTTCCTGCCGATTTGCCAACTGTGAATTGTACACTGCTTGACAGTATGAGACGATGCTTCAACAATAAAACCGTCTCGCTTTAATTCAATTACGGTTAAACATACTCCGTTAATGGCAACACTATCGCCAAGTTTTAAATCATCACAGACAGTCTCGGCTTTTATGGAAAGCAAAGAATTCCCACCTTTAATCAATATTGCAGTAATTACACCAACTTCCTCTATTAAACCGGTAAACATATCAGTCCTTCCTGCGATAAGTTATTACAACATCCTCACCAAACCTTTTTACCTTCTTTACTGTGAACTTTGGTCTGTTCTCCCATGAAACAGGCTTGAATCCTTCAAATGGTGAAATCCCATTCCCAATAACAGATGGAGCATAACCAGCAACGATCTCATCGATTAAATCCGCCTGCATAAATGACGACAACACCCCCGATCCACCTTCAATTAATACCGACTGAACACCAACTTCAGGTAATCGCTGTAATAATTCCAATGGATTGATCTTTCCACCGTTGTCAGTCTGCATCCGGAAAATTTCAATTCCATCTGCTACAACACCTTTGAAATCATCAGAAGTTACTAAAATGGTTCTCATTTCATCAGCGGTTTTCGATATTTTATAATTGGCTGGAATTCCAAAATGTGGAGCAATAATAATCCTCACCGGATTGGGACCTTTGGCATCTCTGACAGATAATTCCGGATTATCATTTTTTAGAGTCCCGCTTCCAATCATAACGCCATCATGATCTGCACGTAAGGCATGTGCATATTTACGCGCTTCAGCTCCGGTTATCCATTTTGATAATCCTTCAGGATTTGCCATTTTGCCATCAATACTCAATGCAACTTTAGCCGCACACCAGGCTCTTCTACGTTCTCTAACACTAAGGTAGCCTCTATTCAAATAACGTGCTTCTTCGGCAAGGACTCCTATAGTTGATTCTATTCCTGCATTCTTCAGTTCTGATATTCCACACAGGTTAACTTTCGGATTTGGATCGGAGATCGCAATAACAACTCGGCTGATGCCAGCTTTTATTACCGCTTTAGTACAGGGAGGTGTTTTTCCCTGATGGCAGCAAGGTTCAAGGTTCACATACAATGTTGAACCTCGCAGATCAGATCCACCACTATCAGCAATTGCCTCAGCTTCAGCATGAGGTTGACCATATTGAGAGTGATAACCTTTTCCGAGAATTCGTCCATTTTTATCAACAATAACTGCGCCAACGCGTGGATTAGGTGAAACACCTCCTCGCCCTTTTAATGCCAACCGCAGCGTCTGTCTCATGTATTTTATGTCTGAGTTTTGTTTCATGCTAAAATAAAAAAATCCCCAATTGATCGTTCAACGGGGATTAACTTTTTCCTGATTGCACAGGACACAGCCGCCTTTCTTAACGGTAAATCGCTGTTAAGCGTAAAGCGCTTCTGATAACATTGCGAAATTTCATAACTTTGCAACGTTGGTCTTCTCGCATCCGGACTTTAACCGTCGGCGCCGAAATCTCATCGGCTCAGTTCTGCTATTTAAGCAGAAGTCGCGGGCTTTAACCGCCGGTATGGAATTTCACCAATCCCCGAAGACTCACATAATTTAAGATTAAAATTCTGCAACATCAAGTAGAATCACCATTATTGATAACTAAATACCCACAAAACAATAGCCCGACTCCAAAGAGTCAGGCTATTATTATTGAATATTAAAAACTTAATGTGTAGAAACTACCTGATATAGAGCGCTTTACTTGTACTTGTTCCGTTCTTTCCATCAAGTTGGATGTAGTAAACACCTGTTGTTAATCCAAACTTTGAAGCGTCAAGTATAACCTTGTGATTTCCAGCCTTAAAGTCACCACTTGCTATCTGACCAACTTCACGGCCTGCCACATTGAACAACTTAAGTGAAATATTGTCACTTTGAGTCAAACTGAACGGGATAACGGAAGTTGAATTAAACGGATTTGGGTAAGCAGCATCTAATTTGAAATCATATACCTGCGGCTCGTTTTCATCGAAAACGCCATGTTCGCCATTTACCCAGTTCCAAATCCTTTCTATGAATTCATATCGTTCTTCAGTACCTGCAGCGCCGCCAATTGACTCTATCGGGAATGAAAGCAACAGCGTTTTGAAATCATCTGTCTCGTTCTTGATACCCCCAATCCCGGCAATTTCATCTTCATCAGGATAATATAGTACTGCCTCACCGCCGCCTTCTATGCTGAGACCTGGCGTCACAGTAGCAAAGCCGGCTCCATCACCGCCACCGAGAAACAGGTTTGCACCTTCAAAGCTCCCACTGCCTTCATAACTATAAACATATCTTGACTCCAAATCCGGATTTTCAAGACCTGCACCCATATACTCGCTGAAAAAGTCTATATTCCCATAGTGCATAATTGTATATGGGCTGGACATTATGAGTGTCCCGCCAGCATCAAGATAATCCATGAGGGTTACTTCTTCGAACTCGAAAAATATAGACTCTTCGCAATTAAACGTATGCCACAACACTGCGTCATAATGCGAAAGCAGGTTGTTCGGAATCACAACCTCTTCAGCCAGATTAAGATAATCAACCCACGGTAAATTATGATCACCGAATACGTCCATCATTGCTTCTGTTGCGTCTTCATCCTCAGTTACATCAATAAGCAGAATATCAGGCCAGCCAATCATCATCTCAAACTCGTATTCGGTTGTCCAGTCACCAGGTTGAGCTTCAACTGTGATTATGAAATTTACCGGACGAGGTTCCATATCATTCGGAACTGAAAAGCTGAATGGATTGTCTTCATTGGTAATTTGCTCACCATTGCCGATTTCACCCGGATTAAATTCGCTGTTAGTGAATTCTAACTCGTTATCGTTGCAAAATAACGAAACATGACACTCATCAGCGCTTTTACGATTTTCGGGTACACTAAGCGAAACAACCATATCAATAGTTTCACCCGGTCCCGGTCTGTTATCGCCGTTGCCATTAGCCTCCCAAAGCTCACAATCATCTATTTGGACAATGGTGGTAAAGAACATAT
>JAIPJL010000070.1 GCA_021734165.1 bacterium
TTGGAATTTGTTCAGTTTCATCCTACAGGTCTTTGGAAACAGGGCATACTGGTTACGGAAGGCGCTCGCGGTGAAGGCGGCTACCTGATCAACGGTGAAGGCAAGCGTTTCATGGAAAAATACACTCCGACATTGATGGAGTTGGCGCCCCGTGATGTAGTTGCCCGTTCGATGCAGACTGAGATAGATGAAGGACATGGCATTAATGGAAAGGATTATATACACCTCGACATTAGGCACCTTGGCAAAGAAGCAATTCTGGAGAAACTCCCGCAGATCCACGACCTTGCCTATAATTTTGCCGGAGTTGACTGTTTTACCGAACCGATCCCAATCCAGCCTACAGCTCATTACTCAATGGGTGGTATTCCCGTCGATATAAACTGTCATGTGCTTAGAAACTCAAAACTTGAACGAGTTACAGGTCTCTACGCAGGCGGAGAATGCTCTTGTGTATCCGTTCATGGCGCTAATCGGCTGGGAACTAACTCGTTGCTGGAGGCTGTTACTTTCGGCAGACGCGCCGGACGCTCAGCATTGGCTGACTTATCTGACATTGAATTTTCCGATCTGAAGAATAATCCAACTGAACGCGCACAAACTGAGGTTGATAAAATTCTGAGTGGTTCCGGTTCTGAAAAAGTTTCTGTAATCCGCAATGATCTTCAAGAAACAATGACAGCAAGATGTGGTGTGTTCAGAAACGCAAAAGATCTTGCCGATCAGCTTGAGTATGTTAAAGAATTACAGAAAAGATACCAGAATATTAGCGTTGACGATAAAGGTATGATCTTTAACACTGACCTGATGGAGGCGATAGAGCTTGGTCATTTGCTCGAGTTTGCAGAAGTAATTGTCGCTGGCGCTCTTGGCAGACAGGAAAGCAGAGGAGCGCATTTCCGGAAGGATTTCCCGACAAGGGATGACAATAACTGGCTAAAACATACGCTTGCCTGGCGCAAATCCGAAGGTGGAATCGAGTTCGACTGGCGCGAGGTTAAAATAACGCGGTTCCAGCCAATGGAGAGGAAATACTAATGGAAGTCACATTCAAGGTTTTCAGGTTTGATCCGAATAAATCTCAGGAAAAACCTGAGTACAAATCCTATAAGGTAAATACATCACCCGGTATGACGGTTCTCGATGCTCTGAATGAGATTAAATGGAATCAGGACGGGACACTGACTTTCCGTAAAAGCTGCCGTTCCGGAATCTGCGGATCGTGCGCTATGAAGATTCACGGTATAAACCGCCTCGCCTGTGAAACTCAGATTGAACCATTAAAGAAAAAGACTATCGTTATTGATCCACTGCCGGGATTCGAGGTTATAAAGGATCTGGCAGTCGATATCGATCCTTTCTTTGAGCATCTCGCGAAAGTGAAACCATATTTGATCAATGATGAACCGCCTCCTGACAGGGAGCGAATTCAATCACCCGACGATTTCAAACATATCTCAGACCCGATTGCCTGTATCCTTTGCATGTCTTGTACGTCAAGTTGTCCTTCATTCTGGGGAGATCCGGAATATATCGGACCTGCTGCCTTGTACAAGGCATACCGTTACGTTTTTGACACAAGGGATAAAGGCTTAAAAGATCGGATAGATGTACTCGATAACAAGCACGGTCTATGGCGATGCCATACGATATTCAATTGTATGGACGCCTGTCCGAAGCAATTAAAAATTACACACGGGATTTCACTACTAAAACGTAAAATCCTGAGTGAAAAATTATAGGATTACTGATGAAAAAAATAGGAAAATACGCACTACAGGTGCAAACGGATTTAAGCTTTGAAGAAACTATCATGAAAGTTACGAATCTGTTAAAAGAACAGGGATTTGGGATTTTAGCAGAAATTGACTTCAAATCAGTCCTGAAAAATAAACTTGACGTCGATTGGAAACCTTACAAGATTTTGGGAGCCTGCAATCCTAATTTTGCGTATAAATCGCTTCAAGCGGAACTGCATGTAGGAGTATTTCTGCCATGCAATATTGTTATCTGGGATGAAGGCGACCACCGTGTTGTAGCCGCTATGGAACCTGAGATCATGGGAGATATAATTAATAATCCAACAATTAAAGATACCGCTCATCAGGTATCAGATTTGATAAAAAATGTATTGGTAAAACTATAAGTACTAAGGAAAATAGTGAAGTACTATATCTGTTCAATTTGCAGTTTTATATACGATCCCGAAGCCGGTTATCCGGATAATGAAATTTTACCTGGAACACCTTTTGAGAACATCCCTGATGATTGGGTTTGCCCCGAATGTGGTTCTGATAAAACCGTATTTCAGGATGTTACGGAAGACGAATAATCTGTTACGATCCAATCTCTCAACAGAGAGCTAATCAAATAACTTAAACGGAGCTGGTTTATGGATGTTTTGATGTTGTCAAGACTTCAATTTGCCGTTGCCACATTCTTTCATTTCTTGTTTGTACCGCTTACGTTAGGGCTGTCGATCCTGATTGCCTTCATGGAATGGAAGTATGTAAGAACCAACGACGAAGAATACCTGCGGATGGTCAAATTCTGGGGTAAACTATTCGTCGTCAACTTCGCAATCGGTGTTGTAACGGGATTGACCCTCGAGTTCCAATTTGGAACCAACTGGTCTAAATATTCCGAATATGTCGGAGATATCTTCGGCTCATTGCTTGCAATTGAAGCGACGCTTGCTTTTTTCCTGGAGTCGACATTTCTTGGTATCTGGATATTCGGCTGGAAAAAGGTATCTAAAAAATTCCATGCCTGGTGCATAACTTTGGTAGCGCTGGCGTCAACTATATCAGCCTTCTGGATTTTAGCTGCCAACGCCTGGATGCAGCATCCGGTCGGTTACGTAATCCGAAACGGCAGGGCTGAGTTATCTGACTTCATTGCGGTAATTACACAGAAAACAGCCATCATGATGTTTTTGCATACTGTGTCAGCAGCCTACATCCTCAGCGGATTCTTCGTCATGTCAATCAGTGCCTATCACCTGCTTAAAAAGCAGAATATATCCCTGTTTACCAAATCATTTCAGATAGCGCTCTATTTTACCCTGATCTTCTCAATATTTGAAGTCATGCAGGGACACCTGCACGGAAACATGATTGCGACAGATCAACCGGCTAAACTCGCCGCCGCAGATGCGCACTGGGAAACTATGACTAACGCTCCTCAATCGATGTTTGCAATTCCCGATGAAAAAAACGAACGTAATGCAGTTGAGATGTTCAAGATTCCCGGTATGCTCAGCATCCTGGCATTTAACGATCCCAAGGCTGAGGTTAAAGGACTGCTTGATTTCCCAAGAGATGAACGACCTCCGGTTTTACTGACCTTTGTTTCGTTCCGTACAATGGTAGGACTGGGATTCCTATTTCCTATGTTAATGGTCATCGGTTGGCTGATCCGAAAACGACTTCTGGATTTTCCGCTCTATTTGAAAGTCATCATGTTTGCACTCCCGTTACCGTACCTTGCGATTGAACTCGGCTGGATGGTTGCAGAGGTAGGCAGACAACCCTGGATTGTATATGGGGTAATGAAAACCGCAGATGCAGTTTCTCCGATTGTAAAATCCCAAGTTTTGACGTCCTTCTTCGGTTTTCTGATCCTCTATACCGTTCTCGGTATAACAAATTTTACCTTACTCGCAAAGATTGCGAAAAAAGGACCTGCTAAAATCACCGCTGAAGCCATTAAAGAGGGAGGAGAATCATAATGGAAACTATCTGGTTCTTACTTTGGGGCGTCCTCTGGGGAGCATATTTCATGCTTGACGGCTTTGACCTTGGAGCCGGCATTCTTATGCACTTTCTCGGTAAGGAAGAAACCGACAGAAAGAAGATCATCAACTCTATCGGCCCCTTCTGGGACGGCAACGAAGTCTGGCTGATCACCGCAGGAGGCGTAACGTTTGCAGCCTTCCCTGGCGCTTACGCCACCATGTTCAGCGCTCTATATTCAGCGCTGATGCTCATCCTGTTTGCCCTGATTCTGCGTGGTTCAGGCATAGCCTTGCGTGGAGAGGTCGGCAAAGAATCCTATCGCGCCTTCTGGGATTGGATGTTCATGGTCGGAAGTTTTGTGGCTGCTCTATTATTCGGAGTCGCTTTTGCTAACTTATTCAAAGGTATTCCAATCGATGCAAACGGCGTCTTTCAGGGAAACCTGTTCACGCTGTTGAATCCTTATGGAATGGTTGGCGGAATCTTGTTTCTAACGTTCTTCATCCTGCACGGAGCAATCTGGCTGGCGTTTAAAACCGATGGTGAATTCCAATCAAGAGTGATTAAACTGATCCCAAAAACATGGATCATCCTTGCTATCCTGTCAGTCGGATTCTTGACTATGACAGCCGGTTTTACGAATCTGTATGATAATTATATGAAATCTCCGGTTCTTTTCGTCCTGCCTTTGATTACTATTGTCTGCCTTATATTAATTGGCATATTTATAATGAAATCTGACTGGAAGAAAGCCTGGTTTGCAGGGAGCGGATATATTATGTCAGCGACTTTGTTCGGCGTGGTAGGAATGTATCCCGGATTAATTATCTCAAGTATCAATCCAGCCTACAGCAGAACAATCGAAAACTGCGCTTCTAGTCCTCTTACGTTATGGATTATGCTGATAGTAGCCATAATATTCATCCCATTGGTAGTGTTCTATCAGGCATGGGCATACAGACTTTTCAAAGGAAAAGTCAGTCACGACGAGGAAGGATACTAAGAATTTGAAGAATCACCTCACAGGATCCATCTCACCTTACTTGCTTCAGCACGCAGACAACCCTGTCGATTGGTATCCCTGGGGTGAAGAGGCTTTCAGTAGAGCAAGAATAGAAGATAAGCCAATCTTTCTGTCGATAGGATATTCCGCCTGCCACTGGTGTCATGTGATGGCGCATGAATCGTTCGAGAATGAAACGGTAGCTGCATTTTTGAACGACAACTTCGTCAGCATCAAGGTTGACCGTGAACAGCGACCGGATATTGACGATATCTATATGAGCGCTGTGCAAGCCACGACAGGCTCAGGTGGCTGGCCCCTCAGTGTGTTTCTGACTCCGGACTTGAAACCGTTCTATGGCGGAACTTATTTCCCGCCTGTAAGTGGTTATGGCAGACCGGGATTTATGGATTTACTGAAAGAAATAAAGCAGACTTACAAATCACAAAGAGAGAAAATTAATCGGTCTGCTGAAAAGATTCAACTTCATCTGAGTACTGTACAGAATCAGTCAACCAAAGGCGATTATTCCCCTGATATTTTCAATTATGCAATCAACCAATTAGCTGATAACTATGATCAAACCTATGGTGGCTTTGGTCCCGCGCCGAAGTTCCCTCCAACCGGACAGATTGATCTACTGCTTAGGCAATACTACCGCAATAAAGATCATCTTGCATTGCAAATGGCTGAGTTCACGCTTCGTAAAATGGCTGAAGGAGGAATGTGCGATAAGGTTGGAGGTGGATTTCACAGGTATTCAACCGACGAGAAGTGGTTTGTGCCTCACTTTGAAAAGATGCTTTACGACAACGCCCTCCTGGTACATAATTACCTTGATGCCTACCTGATAACAAAAAAAGTGTTCTATTCAGATATAGCCAAATCCACTCTTGAATGGATTCTGCGAGAAATGATAGATCCGGCAGGTGGTTTCCATTCTTCTGTTGACGCCGATTCCGAAGGTGAGGAAGGTAAATACTATCTATGGACTTCAAACCGGATTAGAGAACTGATTGCGGATCAAGCTGATTTTATTTGTGATTACAACGGAATAACGGATGACGGTAATTTTGAAAAAGGTCTCAATATTCTGCATGTTTCCGCTGATCTGAAAGCGCTCGCTAATAAACACGGTCTTGACGTCAATGCCGCACAAGAAACCATTAAAGCGATGAGCCAAATTCTCTTGAAGGATAGAGAAAGTAGAATTAGACCGGGAACCGATGACAAAGTTCTCGTTGACTGGAACAGCCTCATGATTTCAGCTTTTGCAAAGGGCTATAGAGTATTAAAAGACAAAATATACCTTGATGCTGCCAACAAAGCTACGGATTTTATCTTTGAGAAGATGTTCGACGGGAATGAACTTAAACGCAGTTACAGAGACGGAAAATCCGAGATAGATGGATTGCTTGATGACTACGCCTATCTCACTGAAGCATTGATTGAACTATACCAGGCTGGATTTGAAGAGAAGAGAATATTACAGGCAGAAACTATTGTAAACATTATGCTGACGAAATTCCGGGATGTTGGAAGTGGAGCTTTTTATCAGACTGCTGAGAATAAAACCGATTTGATTCTCCGTTTGAAATCAGGACACGATTCTGCGACGCCATCAGGCAACTATGCGGCTGCGAGGGCGCTTTACAGTTTATTTCAACTTACCGGAGATGAGGAATATTTCAAATATGCAGATGAAACGGTCAAATACTTCTCCGGCAACGCTGAAAGATATCCACTTGGTTATCTGCGAATGATTAGTCTAATAAACGATATAACTTCAGGAAACCGACAGTTAGCCGTTATCAGAAGTGAAGAAGCTCCGGAAAATGATGAATTATTAAATTTCATAAATTCGCAATATCTGCCAGATCTGATCGTTGCTTCATGTCGTGAGAATGAGAATCCGAATATTGATTTGCTAAAGAACCGTCACACCGTTGATAAAAAGTCCACAGCCTATTACTGTGTTGATTTCAACTGTAAGCTGCCTATTACGGATATAAAGGAACTGCAAAATATCTTATTGAATTAAATTTGCTAAAACCGAAATTATTTTACATTTATCAAAACCTTATCAGTAATGGTTCGTATTACTATATAAAATTAACAATCATAACTGAAATTTAAGAGGAAACAATGTCAAGTCTCGTAACCAAAAAAGCTCCTGATTTTTCTGCACAGGCTGTAATGGCAGATAATTCATTTGCTGAATTAAAACTGTCGGATTATCTTGGGAAATATGTTGTACTGTTATTCTATCCGATGGATTTCACTTTCGTATGTCCATCTGAGATTATAGCTTTCAATAAAGAGCTTGAGAAATTCAAATCCAGGAATGCTGAAATCATCGGTGTTTCCACAGACTCACATTACTCACATTTCGCCTGGAAAAATACTCCGGTTGAAGCTGGTGGAATTGGTCAGATCAAATACCCGCTCGTAGCTGATTTAAGTAAAAATATCTCGCGGGACTATGGTATTCTTATAAACGAATCGGTAGCTTTAAGAGGTCTATTCCTGATCGATAGGAATGGAATTGTCAGACATTCGGTCATCAACGATCTTTCGCTCGGTCGCAGCGTTGATGAAGCCCTGCGTATGCTGGACGCCCTTCGATTTACCGAAGAGCATGGCGAAGTCTGCCCTGCGAACTGGCGGGAAGGCGATGAAGCTATGAAGCCTACGACGGAAGGCGTTGCGAACTATCTCGCTAAACATGCAGGACAGTATTGAATTTAAGAGTGGCGTAATCCTACAAGGGCGGAATGACGCTACTTTTGATGCAGTCAAATATCTCATTTGACTGCACATTAGTATAAATAAATACAAACGGAGGTAACAATGAATGTTTTCGATTATGCCATGCAAATGGAAAAAGATGGTGAAGCATACTACCGTGAAATAGCTGAATTAACGGACAATGCCGGATTAAAAACAGTGTTGATTTTTATGGCGGATGAAGAAGTCAAGCTTTACAATATCTTTAAGAGAATGAAGGAAGGAAAAGGCGAATCGCTGCCGCCTTCAAATTTGATGGCAAGCGTCCAAAACATCTTCAATGAAATGAAGGTAAAAGGCGATAATTACGATTTTGACGCCAAGCAGGTGGAATATTATGAGAAAGCACTTGAAACAGAGCACAAAAGCGAAGCATTTTATCGCGAAAAAGCCGCTGAGACAACGGCAGTGCATGAGCGTAAGCTATTGATCGCTATCGCTGACGAAGAAAAGAGACATGGAGTTGTTTTGGAAGGTATCATCGACTTCATCAAAGAGCCGGAAACATGGCTTGAAAACGCCGAATGGGGACAGATGCTGTTTTAATAAAAATTCTTTCTTAAAGAGTTGACTTTTTGATCATAATGTCGTATATTGCCGTCAAGTGTATGTAAAATTTGCGTCACATCGTCACATTATCGACGAAAAGGCATACTGGGTAAGGGTTAAATGGTGTGACGGAAATGTGACGGAAATTATTAACCACAGAATCTGTTGGTTTACACCGATGACTATTCACGGGTGATCCGTTCAGGATCATATTTTTAAGTTCTATTCGTAATTCGTCGGTTGAATCTTCAAATATTAACTATCTATGTTCAATATTCCGGTAATTTTGCAGAATCGTTTAAATAGTTACGAAACACTCAAGAATATTCAAACCTGCTTTAGAAGCGTTCGTAATACCACTAAAGATAAAAAGATATTTAATTCCATTTACTGAGCAATGTTTTTTTCAAAATCCTGGAACTACGCCTTAAGAGCGCTCATCTATCTTGCTGAGCATCGGGATGATGGCCAAATACTAAGTTCTGTCATTGCAGAAGAAGAAGCCATTCCCGGACCTTTCCTCGTTAAAATAATGGGAAAGCTTGCCACAGCCAATATCGTTGATTCGACACGAGGCAGAAACGGCGGTTTTCGTCTGAAACGGAAACCAAAACAAATTAAGTTGGTGGATATCACCCGGATATTCGATTCCTTTGAAAGCTACGGTAATTGTCTCCTGGGATATGGCGACTGCGTTAGAGATGATAGCTGTCCTATCCATAAATACTGGGCTGAACCGGAAAGACTGATAAATGAATTTCTGGAAAATACAACTATCGAAATGCTATGCAAACCCATACCAGCCGACGAGAGAAAAGCGTTGATTAATGAAAGAGTGTTATCAGCAAAACACAAGCCTAAAAGGATTAAAAGATGACTATTAAGGAATTACTCAAGAGAAAAGGCTCAAAGGTTATCACCGCCGGGGAAAATATCACCGTCCATGAAGCGGTTAAAATCATGGTTGCTAACCTGGTCGGCAGTGTAATCGTGGTTGATGATCATGATCATCCTGTTGGAATTTTCACCGAGAGAGACGTTTTGCGTCAGGTCGATAAAGACTGCAAAACGCTTAATACGGAAATCCTTAAGAATGTTATGACAACCGATCTTATAATTTGTACTTCCGATGAAGATACGGATGTGGCGCTTGAAATCATTACTGAGAAGAGGCTTCGACATCTGCCTGTTATGGAAGGAGAGCGGATCATAGGTCTTGTTTCAATAGGCGATATTGTGAAAACAACCTTGAAAGATACAAAGTTTGAAATCCATCACATGCGCGATTACATCATGGGTAAGTTTTAAAAATTTGGAATTGCAAGTGAAGGAACACGGTTTACGCACAGACTGATTTGCAGGGAGGAGGGTGGCTTGTAATGCTGTTCATAAGCGAAGTGATAATATAACAATCCGGCAGACGCCATGATCTGCCGAATTGTTAATCTAAAGCCCATAGTTCAGAGTTCAACCTTTAGGTTGTTACATGCTGAAGCATGAAATCTGAACTTTACCGAATCATAGCCAATTTCACCGTTTTCGCCTGACCTTCCGACTGCAAACGACAGAAGTACACTCCCGAAGTCAATCCGGTTGCGTCCCATGATACTGAATGAGTTCCAGCAGTTTCATTGCCATCGAGAAGTACTGCAATCTCACGTCCTGATATGTCATAGACAACTAAACGCGTAGGGGCTGGCTTGCCAAGCCCATAAGTGATTGTTGTGGTCGAGTTAAACGGATTGGGATAAGCCACATCAATAAAAAAATGCTTTGGATTGTAAGATATATTAGTTTCTGATACAGATTGATTATCAACAACCTTTTGAACCATCTCTAATCCAAACTCGGGCCATCCGTAATAACGAAAATTGAAAACACTTAATGTGTCACCAGCACGTTGAATTTGTAGTGGATATGAGGATGGTGAAGGTCTTTCACGAATCAGCTCTATTTCATCAATTACATTTCCCGTTGTATCCATACTAGTGTAAAAGTATAACGATCTATCAAGTGTGTCCGGTTTAATTATGCCTGTGAAAAGAAATTGATTATTCCATTTGTTGAAATAGGTTGAGTGATCACCATTCATATCGGTTATAATATCTGCGTAAAATTCCGTTTCACATTCACTATTCATTTTTTGCAGATAAGTAATGTGAGGATCTTCGGATGGTCGGTTATCAGCCATTATAACATATACAGCCTGTCTATTAAGAGCTGATAATCCATTAAGATGATAGTGTCTATCGTTAAATTGTGGAGTAATAAACGTCGGTTCGGTAATTATTTCGTCATCAGGTGACACGCAGGCGTAGAGAATATAGTCTTCTTGGTCGGTATTGGTCAGGCGCCAGGCTAAATGGAGGTTATCATTTGAATCGACAGAAGACATTAACTTGTAATATTCCTCATATCGAGGATCTTCTGCAGTGAATAGATAATGTGGTTCTCCGATTAGCTCCCCTTCCTCACTGAAACGGGCATAAGATACCCAATGTGTTATTGCTGAATCAACTTCATTGTGTTCGTGATAAGCGAGGATTGTGAATATAAAAGTTCCGTCACTACGTCTGAAAAATTGATATGGGAAATATGGAACTGTATAGTAGAGTCCTTCAATAATTACAGGTTCAACTATATATCCACCATTTTGATCATAGCAAGTGTACAGGTATTGCAAATTGTTATCTTCATCTCTTCCCTTGAAAAGTATGTGGACGAGATCATCCTCGTCAATATATATCTTCCCATGCGATGTATTTATATCCTCACCTTGGAGTAATATTGGTTCTTGCAAAGATTCACCGTGTGGATCGAACTTTGAATAACGTAACCTATTACATTGATATTGGTCGTTATATTGTTGAACTGTGAAAAGCAGGTGTATATTGCCCTGACTGTCAACGGCAGTCTCGTAATCATTGTCAATAAACTCATTCCTTGCTTCAGGAGCAAGCTCAACAGGCTCACTCCACTCTTGTGCGCAGAGTTCCCCCTCTATTCCCGCAGCCATGACAACAATGATACTTAAAACCATAATAATTGTGTAACGCATGATGTTTTCCTTTCTAATCTTTTCGTTTCCTGATAATGAGTAAATTAACGCAAGTAGATAATTTTTAGCGAATCCTTGAAAAATGAACCTTCTATTACTGCGAGGTAAGTTCCGTTCGGCGCAAACCTGCCGCAGCAATCCAGGCCATTCCATGAAAACAGGTATTGACCTGTTTTTTGCACATTAATAATGTCAGAATAGATAAGTCTTCCCTGAACGTTGAAAATATATAGACTATAATTCCCCGGTATATTCGTATAAAACGGTATATAAGTCATACTATTAAATGGATTTGGATAGTTCTGAAATAATATAGGGGAATCTGAAGGTAATAAAACCAGTTCTTCTTCAACCGAAGTAGCGTCATCATTACGGATGATATACAAACCGCTTGATCCGGTTGCGACAAATACATAATTTCCGGAAATATCAAGATCATCCGGATCGGCTTTCATATTATAATATCCGGTAATAAAAGGTTCGTGTGAATCCTTAATGTCAACGATCCAAAGGTTCTCCCAGTCGATTAGATATGCATAGTTACCTGCTACTTTTATCTGCTTGGGTATAAAATCATCGAATGATAGTGATCCAACTTCAAACGGGTTGTCAAAATCAAATACGTCTATAATCCTCAGTCCATCGTTTCTTGTTGCCAAATATGCATAATCACCCTGGACAGCTATTCCTGAAACATAGTTGGGTGCATCATATCTGCCCAGAAATCGGATGTCATCAGGATCGCTTATATCAAACATTAACAAAGACGTATAAATACTTGTTCCTACATATGCAAAAGGATACACGACATCAATTGATAAGCTGAAAAAGATTTCACAAAAACTCCTTTCAACAGGATCGGTTGGGTCAGAAATGTCAATTAATGCTAAGCCATCGTTTGTGAGGAAATATACAATATCTCCAACAATCCTGACATCACGGTTTTGGTTATAATCACCATTGTAATCACTAAGGAGTTCCGGATTAGCACGGTCACTTATATCATATATCTCAAGATCATAAAATCCATTCTCAACAAGCAAATAATCTTCATAAGTTGTCCAAACGCTTGTATTTCTTGTAGATTCTAAGAGAATCGAGTTTAGATGTAAAGGATGCTCAATGTCCCTTATATTGAGAACGGTTATTAAATTGCTTTCATCGATATAGCAGTAATTGCCTGAAATACTGACTGAATTTACAGCTCCGCTATCGTAAAAATTTGAAAGAAGAACCGGATTGTCTGGCTCTGTTACATCATAAGCAAAGCGACCGGTAGATTTACTGACGGAATAAACAATATCGTTATCAAATACTAAGTTATACATTGAATAACTTGAGTTTGGTGATGAGACAACATTTGGTTCTGAAGGATTCTGAATGTTTAAAACACTAAGCCCACTGTATTCACCACCTGATGTTGCTACATAAGCAAAATCATCACTGAAAGCTACATCATTGGCATCAGCAATATCACGATATACATTGCTTACGACCGTTATATCCTCAATATCGGAAACATCAACGATGTATAAAGCTCCACCATTGCCTATATAAACAAAGTCTCGATAAATGTCGATAAATTTATACAAACTACTATTATTGACATCAAATGACAAAAAGCCAGTCTGACTTGGATGAATGGGATCGGATAAATCAATTACATATAAACCCGGATCAACATCGCTAATTAATACATAGCAATACTCATTGTCCATTACAATACTATAAGTGCCACCCTCCACTCTCCATGTTCCAACTTCTTCAGGTTCCTCTGGATTTGAAACGTCTATAATTCTTAATCCATCATATCTGCAACTCAAAATCGCGTAATGATCGTAAAGTGCAATCCAGGTCAGAGGGTTTGAATCCTCAATGATGCTTACAACCTCAGGGTGGTTTGCATTGGATATATCAACTATATACAGTCCATAACTGTGAATTGCCAAATATGCATAATTACCGTCCACTTCAATATCAATCATGACATTGGGAAATGCCAATTCGCCAAGTTCTTCGGGGTTTTCGGGATCTGAATAGTCAAATATCCTTAGAGCAGCGCCACAACCGAAGTATGCAATATCATTCTGTACTGCAACCGTTCTGTATGGACCATGCGCCCATCTGCCAATGAGGGTTGTGTTTTCGTGCTCATCGTCACAATAAGCAGTTATCGGCAGTAACATTGTCATTAATATTATCAGCATTGAGTTCCTCCAAAAAACGCAAAAAGCCCCTTTTCGGACGGAGTTATCCGACGGAGCTTTGGTGGTCCTTTTTTGATTAAAGGAAGCTAAGTATGTTTTGTTACTGATTGCTTTACTGATCGAATGGTTGGAATCCACAGCTAACTCATGAATTATCTGTAAAAGAATCAAAGTCCATCTCACAAACAATCTAACTAAATATTTGAAGTATTCCAAATCTACATTTAAAGCCATTCAAGCGAAAGTGGAATTTATAAATTGAGTTGTATTAAGAGTATTGTTCCTTTAACATCACAGGCGGGATCCGCCAAAAGGCGGACAGGCGCCAGCGCTAACCGGTATTTTAAAATTTCACCGACAAACAGGAATGTTTGTCCTACTGGATTCAGTGACCCCCGCCTTCGCGAGGGCAGGCTTGCCCGGAATGACAAGGAGGGGCATCTTTGTGAGGTTGACTTTTGACAGTAAGGGAGATTCTTCGCTTCACTCAGAATGACAAGTACGACAATTCATAGTATCTGCATCTTATAGCATAAATTAAGCAGTATTTCCTCTGTGTCTCTGCGTCTCTGTGGTTAATCGTTCCGTCACTTCCGTCACATTTCCGTCACACCCTCTAACCCATACCCGGTAAGACTTTCCGGCGATTCTGTGACGATGTGACGATAATTTTACCTACCCGGATTCTTTCCCGAAAACTGCCGCGAGACTTGACTTTTGTATAAAAATGTTGTATATTGTCACTATATTATTAAGCAAACATTTGCTCTTTAAATCACTACTCAAACATCACCTCTTCCTCACACCATTCAGAAAAGTATCCACTACAAGGCTGACTATTTTATTGACAGATACTCCCTTGCTGTTGATAACCCAGGGATATTCTATTGATTTTAAAGTGATTACGAGTATATGCGCCTGGAGAGGGAGGTTTTGCACGTCCGTTTCACCGATCTTGTTTCCGAACTCTAAAATGGCTGTCAGTATTTCTTTTTCTTTCTCCATGAAGCTCTCATGAACTTCAGATATAAAGGGCCAATGATCGTTCCAGGTTTCGCGAGTGACCCTGTAGAAATTAATCAAGCTTTGTATGTTCTCGTTTTTGGTGATCAGATACGCTCGCAACTTGCCTTCTAAAGTGTCTTCCTTTCGGACAGCGTCTTCAATCATGTTAACCATCTCATCGGTTTCGATCTTTACCACATCGAGAAATATCTCCCCCTTGTTCTTATAGTGTTTGTATATGGTCGCTTTGGAGATGCCGGCATCGTGAGCAATGTCGTCCGTTGTGACTTTTTTTAATCCGAATTGTGAAAATAAACCTTGTGCTGCTTCTAAGATTCTGGATTTTTTATCCATTTGGGTTTGACCTTTTTAATACGGTTTTAATTATTGATACTACCGGCGCGTGCCATTGAAAGATGCGGGAATTTCAGCATTAGTTCATTTACGGTTTCTCTGCTGTCAATATTCTCATCTAATCCATCAGAATATTCTTTATTCATCGCCAAACCGTGCAGCAACTCTCCGATCAATTCTTTAACCGGCACTATTTTATTAACCCGATGAACGTTATCACCGCAGAAGATCAAACCGTGATCAACGTCTCCAAAATAGGAGTTCAACAGCTTTTCTGCAATACAGTACTTCGCTTTCGATACTTCACAAGCGCTTAGACATTTGTAAGGACAATTAATCTTGGATTTTACATTATTTTCAAGATCATTAAGAAATGGATTACGAATGGCTCTGCCCGGCATTCCGACCGGACTTATAATTATAGTAACATCTTCCTTCTTAGCTTCAATGTATGCCTGTTTAAATTCCAACGAAACATCACATTCATCAGTGCAGACAAAGCGCGTTCCCATCTGTACACCGGACGCTCCCAAGGATAACATTTTGGCAATATCGTCACCAGTGTAAATACCACCCGCGGTAATGACTGGGATTTTCCGTCCATATTTATCTTCGTACTTAGCAATCGTGTTTAATACTTCCGATAGAAGCCTTGTCAGCTTGAAATCCTCAGTGTGTGTTAGTTGTTCATGGGTGAAGCCGAGATGACCACCTGCGAGAGGACCTTCCAGAATCAATGCATCAGCAGTTCGGGAATAATGCTTATCCCATACTCTAAGGATTAATTCTGCTGCACGGGCGGAGCTGATAATAGGCACAAGGTTGACGTCCGTTTCCTGGACAAGCTTCGGGAGTTTAAGCGGAAGCCCTGCGCCATAAACGATGATCTTTATGCCTTCACTTACGGCAGTTGTCACAAGATCGTCCGCATTAATGGCAGCTCCCATGACATTGACGGCTAATATGCCGTTTGTCAGACGTTTGGCTTTGCGGATCTCTTCTTTTAGCGCTTCTTGGGATATTTTTATAAAATCTTTACCATTGTTCAGAAAGTCTCCAAGTCCAAGACTGGAAATTGTACCGATTCCTCCTTCATTAGCCACCGCCGATGCTAATGACGAAAGAGAAACCCTTACACCCATCCCACCTTGAATAATCGGAATCTTTGCGACAATATTACCAATCTTTAAACTTGGAATCTTCACTTAAATCTCTTGTTTACTCAGGTTGAAAATTGAATCTACAAATAAACTGATTATGTAATTTACGTTTTTTAGTTTAGTAATGCAACCGTTATTCTTTCTTTTCAACAAATAAAACATAATGGCAGTCAATATCTCACAATTAAAAAATTTTGCATAACAATAATAATCCTTGACTAAGGGATTATAGAGTCTTACATTTCGCTGTAATTGATACATAGAAGACAAAACACCATTTAACAATCAGGAGTATGCATGAACCGCTTGTTCAAGATATTTTTCATCTTTATTTTCGTATTGGCTGGTGTTAATGCAGTCAATGCACAGATTGAAGTAGTCTCTTCAGACTATCGATATGAACCGGGAAATGATCTCTCAAAACAGAGATCCATTGAAAATATTGAAGTTGATCTGGGAGAGTCCGGCGCAGATCAACACTGGGATTTCAGTGGAATTGAATTGGAGGGTGATTATTCAAATTACATTGAGCACATCGGAGATCCGGACGGGAAACCCGGCGCAGATTCTTTTGCCACAGCTAATATCTGTGTCTGGGAGGAAAACGAAGCTTCACCATATACTGTATATGCATACATGAATGTCAACGAGGATCACTTCAATCATCTCGGCATGACTTACACTATGAGCGGATCGGACTCTGCTGCTATGATCTTTCAGGTTGAAACGATTGGCAATGCGCTTAGTTTTCCAATTGCATTTAACGACGAATGGGAATATGTTTTGAACTTTTCTGACGATGAAGACTGGATAGACAGAGATTCTGTTCACTGTATCGTGGACGCCTGGGGAACGATTACCGATCTGGCAGGAACCTTCAACTGCCTGCGGGTTCAGCGTTACACACGTGAATTTGAGCAGCACGAGGAAGGGATGGAAACGGATACCAATTATGAATATTTCTGGGTGGTTCCCGATTTTGGAGAAATCGTGAGAATAACCGGACAGAAAAACGAGGAAGAACCTGATTTTACTTCCGGTAGTTTCACTCGTCTTACAGGAGTTGAGATGACCGGCATTAGCAGCAGAACCGAAACCGAAATCCCAGTTCTGACTTGTCTGGAACCGGCATATCCCAACCCATTCAATCCAAATACAACTTTGCGTTTCAAAATGGCGCAACGAGGAATGGTAACAATTGACATTTACGACATTAGCGGACGAATTGTTGCCAGCTTGTTAAACAGCAGCTATTCACCGGGATCGTACAGTGTTGATTTCAATGGTGTCAATCTTGGTTCAGGCGTTTATTTCGCTAAATTTTCGGCAGGCAATACAACTGAAACACAGAGATTATTGCTGACAAAGTAGAGTTTTATCTTCATTCTGTACTTATTGAATACAAAGAAAGAGGCTGCCCATAAGTGGGCAGCCTCTATAGAATAAACTCTTCCCATACCTTATGAGCTTTGACTTTTAACTCCTCAATACTGCCGTCGTTCATTATCACAATATCCGCTCGCTTTACCTTCTCGACATTACTTATCTGTCCATGAAGTCTGCCTTTTGCCTGCTCTCTGCTGATGTGAAGCCGTTTTGAAGCGCGGTTAATTAAATCCTCAATCGGAGCGGTAACAACCACGATCTTATCGAAATCCTGCTCAATTCCCCATTCAAAAATCAATGCGGCGTCATAGACAACGATGCTGTGAGTTTCAGACAATTCTGTAAATCTCTGATGTGCAAGTCTGTTTAAGGTGGGAAATGTAATTTTTGTCAGGTCTGAAGCGCTTTCTGGAGTAGCAAAGGCTGCTTCTGCAAGTTTGCCGGTTATAATGCTGCCTGAACTGTCAAGGATATCATTGCCGAAACGCTTACTCAGCTTCAAACGAAGCTCCGCATCAGATAACAACGCCAGCCGCCCCATTTCGTCGCCGGATACGACTCCCGCGCCAAGGCGCTCCCAAACGCTTGCTGCAAGAGACTTGCCTGAACCGATTGGTCCAGTCAAACCGATGAGGAGTTTTTCAGATTGCTTTGGCATTTACCTTAACAAGGATGATCAGGATTATATTCTCGC
>JAIPJL010000071.1 GCA_021734165.1 bacterium
TAATTCGTAATTCTTAATTCGTAATTGTTTCGTCACTTTCCGTCACATTTCCGTCACACCCTCTAACCCATACCCGGTAAGGCTTACCGCTGATTCTGTGACGATGTGACGATAATTTTGCCTACCCTGATTCTTTGCCTAAAACTGTGACGAGATTTGACTTATGCAGATATTTTAACTCCCTGAAAATCTATTCTATCATTTCACCAACGCAAGTTGTTTAACCGCAAATCTGCTCTTATGCCCTGTCCTGCTTGTCAGTCCAGGATTGTGTGCTTTCATGTCCAGACAAGTTGGACATACCATGTAGGTTTCTTTTACTTTTCCTCAAGTTTTTCCAGCGCCTGGAAGTAATTCCTGATTAATTCCCTGTAATCTTTAGTATAGCCCTCCTGCATAGCTCTTAAGAGGTCTCGCCTTAGTCGTTCTCTGTCCTGATCGAGTTTGATCTCGGCAGGTGACTTCCGCGTCATGTCAATACCGGTTTTACTCTCACGGCGACGGCTGTACTCCTGCTGTTTAACGGAGCGTGTGGCGTCGAGTAAGCGACTGACGATGCGCTCCTGAAGCCTCCGGGTACGCTCACTGATGTTCTTGTCCTCGAAGTCACCGGCAACTTCTCCCATCTGACCGGCAATATCCTCAAGGTCACCGAGGATTTCCTGCATGCCTTTACCTTCCTCGCCGAGTTTCCCCATCTGCTCCTGTAAAGCGCGTTGACTCGCTGCCATTTTCGCAAACTGATCGCCAGCGCCCGGCATTTGCTGCTGACCCTCTCCCCCCGGCATCATCATCGACTGCTGGTTTAATCCCTGCTGTGCTGAAGCCATCTGAGATAACTTCTCCATCATCTCTTCATAACCGCTCGATGATGACGATCCTTCTAATTCGTCGAGAATGCTGAGAACCTTCAAAGCAGACTTGTTGATTTCACCGAGAGCAATGGCTTGAGGCTGCTTTACCGAACGAGGATTACGATCCGAGTATCCGGCAAGCGCTCTATCAAGCTGCTCGGTAGCTTTTCCGAGCGAAGCGCCAAGCTCGGGCGTGACGAAAAAAGTCTCCTGCGAAGCGGCAAAAAGCCGTGTAATAATCCCCTGCAAGGCAGATTGTATGTCGGACTGCCTGCCCGCGAAACTCCGGTAACGTGGAGATTTGGTTTCGATTTGTTGACTTTCCGAAGCCAGATTCTCCTGATCACTGGATATGTAAATCAATTCCTCTGCGATACGCCTCAGTTTACCTGCAAGTTCTGTTTTTCTTTTCTCTTTAAGTTTGTCGGCGGATTTTTTCAATCCTGCTGATAACTCAGCAAGATCACGAGCGCTCTGATCACCAAGAGATTTTGCTTTTTCGCGCTGACTGTTTGCATAAGCTTGTCCGGCATTTTGCATCTGTTGATTAATATTCTTCTCAAGCGCATCTGTCAGCAGACTATCAAGTTCAGTAGAAAGTTCCGATTCACCAGCCTCTTCAGCAAGTTCAATAGTCTTATTGATGTTTTTCTCAAGAATCTGCATGGAAATTGACAAATCCTGCTGCTTCCTTGCAAGCTCTTCCGACTGACCTTCATCCACATTATCAAGTATGCTTTCCTGCTCGTGAAGCAGTTCTTCGGTCATCCTGACCAGCTCATCCATCTTTCGCTCAAGCTGCAACTGTTGCAGAATGCTAAGGCTGCGTTCAATGCGTTCAAGATATTCTTCCTGGCTTTGATCGAAATCTTCGAGGGCTTTTCTGATTGCATCAGGATCCTGAGATTCAATGGCTTCTTTTAACTTCTGCATTGCTTGTTCAAGCTCAGGTGTGGATATTTCTGCGATTAACTCCTGAAGCTCTTTGTATTTCTCAAGTGTTTGTGCTGTTAAAAGATCATGTTTGTCAAGTTTTTCAACCAAATCTTCTATTTTATTGGCGAGCTTTTCAACCTGCTGGCGAATATCCTGCTGCTGCTCCATAGCAGCCTCCATCTCTCGCTGTTTTTCCCAGTCAACTTCCGGATTGCGGCGCAATTCTTCGACGATTTCATTCAGGTTCTCTTTCAGTTCCTTAGCTGCTTCAATCGTTGCTTTTGCTTGCTCCATACCTGCTTCTTCGGTTTGCTCAACCTCCTGAACGATCTCTTCGATAGATGGCAGCCTCACGAGACGACGCTCACTTTCACTCTTTTTAGGTCCGTTAACCCTATCATTATCCCATACAACAGCCCAGTATTCAATCACGTCACCAGGAAATAGCGACATCTCAGCAAGGCTCCACAATTCCTCAATTCGTACAACTTTTTCATTTTGAGAATTAAGATGTAAGGGTCGATTATAGACCATGCTGTCTTCACCGATTTGCCTGAAGTGAAGTTCAAGTTTCTTTACACCATAATCATCATCCGCCTCGATGATCAAGGGTACCTGCATATTGTCGCCGAGTATAACATCTTCTTCAGGAAAGGCTATTCGTACTAATGGATATGAATCATTTAATAGCCTTATGCGATACTTAATAGGATCAAGGTTTGAGTGTCCGTCTTCATCTGCAAGCTGGATACGATAATCACCTTCATGCATCAAATTAAAGGTGCAATGAGCATTCTGTCCATTAATGCTCATAGCAATACTGTCAAGATCGGTTGAGTCCTCTCCGGAGCGTTGAAATAAATACCAGGCTTTAGTAAGACGCTTATTTGATTTGACGTTAATTTCTAATTGTGAACCGGGCAGCCCTTCGACATCTCCGACATTCTCTCTGCCTGTTGTAGTCGGAAGCCCTGTATAAGATGGAGGGAAGAATCTATAGTGAAGTTCTGTGATTTGTGGTCTCGTAACTACATCAAGTCGGTATTTTTTAGATTCTATATTTCCACTTTGAACGTAATAAGTGATTGGGGCGGGAAAGCCATCAAATGTCACATGTCCACGATCAATCACAATTTCAATTTGGTTATTTAAGCTACGACCATCGTCAAAATTATAAATAAAATCTACCTCTTCAGGTGCATCACCTTGTACATGTATCGTGAAAGTAACCGGTTCACCTCTATATGTCCATCCTCCCGCAGGTACAACCGACAAAGTAAATAACGGAGGTTGAATATAAGCGGTTCGTGGATGAAAAATGCGATCCGCTGCGTCTGATAAAGGAGTAAGGACTATTAACAGCAGCAAAATTAATAATGATGCTGAAGCAATAATAGTTGAATTTTTGCGTTTAGGATCAGCAAAGATTTCTTTTGTATTAACATTTTCCAGTTGAGAAACAACCTGATAGAGAGCCATACTGGAGAGTGATTTTGATGACTGTATGGCGTGTTTATCATCCGGACGGTTGACCTGAATGGCATTAAGAAGACGATCTTTAATGTTTTGTTCAGCATGTTTTCCTAACTCAAGCGCCCAATATTCTTCTGCATAACGTCCATGCTTATAACGCGGGTCATTGATAATCCTGAATATTGTTATTGTTGGTACTAATATTGAAACAAGCGCTAAGCAAATTAACATCACGATTCTAAAGTCAGGTGTAAAATGCAATCCTGCTTCCAGCAAAAAAACCAATAACCAGACCACAACAAGCGCTGATAATGCATAGCCATTTTCTGTAATCAACCTGAGTTTCAATTGTGATTTTCTTAGTTGATCAAGTATGGACTTCGCTTTATTCAGTTTGTCATGCTGATTCATAGACCGCCTCTAAGTCGCCAGATAATTATATTTGTACCCATTTTTAATGCTGCGAGTCGTTTTTCTTCAGGGTCGTTATGGACGTCCGAATCCTCCCAGCCGTCTCCGAGATCCGACTGATATGTGTAATAAACCACCAATCGACCATCAAGAAACAAACCCAGACCCTGAGCAGGTTTGTCATCATGTTCATGTATTTTGGGAGGTCCTGATTTAAAATCAAAATGGCTGTGATATATAGGATGATTAAAGGGAAGTTCAATAAACTCAGATTCCGGAAGAACTCGTTTCATCTCTCTACGGAAAGATTTATCCATTCCATAATTATCATCGGCATGTAAGAATCCTCCGGATTCAAAGTATAGTCTTAGTTGTTTCACTTCACGATCTGTAAATCTAATATTGCCATGTCCGTTTAAATAAAGATATGAATAGCTGAACAACTTCGGATTAGATAATTCAACTACCTCTTCTTGTAAAACGGTTGAGACGTCAGTCTGTTCCCTTGTAAAGGCAAGTAGATTCGGTAGTGATGAGGGATTTGAATACCAATCTCCGCCTCCTCCGTATTTTACTCTTGCAATATTAAATTCATTTCTAACATTGGATTCAACCGCCTGAATTTTACTAAAACAGAACAGAGTGATGATAAGCAGTATTTTAAGTCTTGAAAGGAGTGCGGTTCGAGATGTCATTTATTCCACCTGTAAACAGTTAAAAATTATTATTGATCACAAGAGGTAATCCGCCGCCCTATGATCAAAAAGGCGGCGGGATAAAATCTATGTAGTTTGATCGGTTGTTTGATCCGTTTCTTCTTCTTTAGTTTTTTTCTTCTTTTTACGCACATCCTGTCCTGTATCCGAATCCTGATAGTAAGAATAGTAGTAGTAGGAATAACCACCACTATAGTAACCGTAGGATTGATAGCGATGATATAAGTAGTAATAGCCGTAACCATATCGGAAACTTGCATAATTAACGATCACGCCAAGTATCTCAACATTCACTCGGTTAACAAGACTAATACTGTGCTCAAGAATGTTCATCTTTGTTAATTCTGCACGAACAATGTATATCATTCCACCGACAATGTTTGCAAGATTTCGAGAATCCATACAGGGTGTAATTGGAGGTGTATCGAAAAGAATAATATCAAACAGCGGCGAGACTTCATCAAGGAACTGACGCATTTTATGCGATGACAAAAGATCTGCAGGATTATTGACCTTCGTGCCTGAACGGATCATTGTTAGATTTTCAACAGTACCTTTGAGAAAAACCTCGGCAACCGATTTCTCGCCTAACAAGTAGTCGGTAATCCCGGGTTCGCGATCTGTATTAAACATCTTATGCAGTGAGGAACGTCTGAGATCAGTGTCGATAAGAAGTGTTTTAAATCCACCTTGAGCAAATGAAACGCCTAAGTTGTATGTTGTTAAGGATTTGCCTTCACCGGCTACTGCGCTGGAAATAACAAAAGCCTTCTGTTGTCTTTCACGGGCAGTGAAAGATACTGCTGTTCTAATAGACCTGTACGCTTCTGCAACAGGCGAGGATTCAGAATGGTAATTCAAATGAGTGAGGTTAACTTTACCGTCAGTCTCATCCGTTTGAATGAATGTCTTATGTTTACGCGAGCGGATTCCGCGTAAACTTAGAACAGGAATAGAACCATAGACTGGAAGATGAAATTTTGTTGCTATATCAACTTCACCCTGAACTGTATTATCAAAAAGATCAATGATATATGCTAACGCAAAACCAAACGCAAGAGCGATTATAAAGGAAGCGGCAAGTTTTTTCCCTCTATTTTGAGGAATTGGACTTGAAGGAATACGCGGTTCATCAATTATTCTAATTCCACCACTCTCGCCAGCCATTTCAATGCGAATAGTCTCATGCTTCTCAATTAAAATATTAATGGCGGTTTGAAGAACACTTTTTGCCCGGGAGAAATTAAAATACTCGAGAATATCCTGGGATAAATTTGGGTGTTCTCTGATATATAGATCAATCGCTGATTGATAAAAATGACATTTAATTTCGGCGCTCTCAAACTGGATCAACGAACTCTCAAGCTCTTTTCTTAGTGCATCAGAAGAAATCTGAATATTTAAACCGGAATTATCATTTTGACTATTTCCTTCATGCATTAAGCCAATCAATCTGGTTAAAATGCGCTTTCTTTCTTGTTGAATCTCAATCATTCCAAGGCTATCGGTGTTAAGACTTAGAGAATCAGAAAGCACTGAATCGAGATTTTCAAGTTGAGTTCTAAGGGCAAGTCTATGTTTTTCTGTTGCTTCATCTTCGGGATTGAGACTTTCATTGAACCTATTTTCAATCTGTTGAGAGTACGTTGCAATTCGCAATCGAGCCATCTCGCGCATACCTTTAGCGCTTGTAAGAGATTGCTCCAATCCCCTTAATTCACTGCTGATTCCTGTGGCAACATCAACTTCATTAAGCTTTCGATCAGAAAGAAAACTCTGAATTTCAGCTTCTTTTTGACTAAGTTTACTGTTGAGTTCATCGAGCTGATTTGTTATAAAATCAGCAACAATACTTGAATTGCTTAAGCGCAGTTTCGTACTGAGGGACTTGAAACTGGTAATTGCCTGCTGTGCAAGGAAACGTGCAAAAGTAGGTGATTCGGATTCAGCTTCGATATATATGAATGTCGAACTGCGAGCTTTCTGACGATGTGATATGTCTCTTCTGACAATGGTTGAAATAGAATCCGGTGGAAGATGTGGATAAGCCTCAAGAACGTTTTTAACAATATGATCATTGTATGAATAGCTGTCTAATATATAGAGGTAAAACTCCTCAGAATCATTCCAACTTCTTGTAGGATCAATTCCTGTTTTGCTGATAAGACTTCGTTCACCCATATCATTAGAAACGGATACAATGGAGGTTGATTTGTAGCGAGGAACTTGACTGTATAGATAAAAAACAATTGGAATCATTACCAGGAAGATCGCACCGATGCTTAACCATGGTCTTTTCAAAATAGCAAGCAACATCGGCAGGAAAATCGAACGAGTGGAAATTCCCGAGTCTCCAGTTGACATTACTTCATCATATCCATAATCCTGATTGTCAACTGGCATCTTTATCCCCTAACTGCAAACTTCGAAAGTAGCTGTATGTTTGATTTTGGTTACATTTCATAAGTAGTGCTCTAATATCTTATATAAAGCAATAATATGGCTGTTGCTATATAAAGGATTTCGCGAATATTCTTAGTCCAATACCATAAACTCCTCCATTCATCAGTTTTTTGGACAATGATTATGTCGCCGGGACCAACTAATGGTATATCAGAGTAATCTGATTGTTTAGCTATCTTCTTTAGATTATAAACAAATCTCTCAGAGTATCCATCCTTTTGCTTTATGTGAATAATCCTTTTTTGATCACTGTTTTCAAGAAATCCCCCTGCTTTATAAACGATACTTAGGATATTATCTTCAGGAGATAAGATATATATACCTGGTTGTTGGACATTTCCAAAGATTCGAACATTATTTTCCCATTCAGTTCGAGGAATAACAATTACATCGCCAGGTTGTATCTCTGGAGCAATAAAAAGACTGTCGGGATGGAAATAGTCTTCAAAATCAATCAAAATAGTTGATCTTTTATAATCTGTATCGCGAAAAACATTTATTCGTCGATAATCACCTTTTACCGTTAAACCGCCAGCCATGGCAATAGCTTGCTGTAAGTTCAGTGTACCCTGTATAGTATATTGACCGGGACGTGCAATCTCGCCGTATATCTGAAATCCAATTGTTCTTGTCTGACTGATGATTACAAATATCTCAGGTTCAAGGTCATAGCGGAGCATTACAGGTTTTAACAGATCTTTCACTTCCATGGCAGTTAGACCATCGACAGGTATTCCGGCGAGAAGTGGATAATCTGTCGTCCCATCCTGGAAAACCATAACACTTCTGGAAAATTCCGGATGTCCTGAAACAGTTATATTGATAGCATCACCAACCTGAATCCTGGCTGGTGAAGCTCCATAAGAAACATTAATAACAGTTAATAATATAAGCATTAAGAGAAAACACTTAGTAATTATTAACCTGTTCTTAGTATTTATCATTAGTTGAATTTTTAACACCTAAAAACTTTATTATTAGACAATCAAAAAATATAACTAATAATCTTGAAAAACAAAACTCTTTTTTGTTGTAAAAAAAATTTTATTTTCCAATAGAAGGTTTTTTTATTGTCAAGAATATGTTTTACCCGTATTTTATGTCTTAAGGAGTTAGAAATGAGAGACTATCAGCCCAATAGATCATCCCTAACGCTACAAGTCCGAAGATCAAGACAAACGGCAGACATTTACGCACAACTTTCAAATAATTATCCACGCCAGTTATTTGCGTAGCAAATCTTGCTTCAATTGCGCTGGGCAGCATTACATCTCCTAATCCGGCAAGTAATGCAATACCAGCGCACACTACAATCTCATTACTTCCAAGCAATGACAGGAAAAAAGGAATTCCGAAAACCATCGCTGACGCAAATGCTGAAACTCCACCAAAAACTGGAAGGCTGATAAGTAATCCGAGATAGGTTAATGCTTTTGGTAATGACAATACCGTAACAACAAGAAGCCCACGTACACCGGTTAGTGTCATAATTTGTAGGAATATTCCAATCCCAGTTAGCAATCCTAATACGGGTAATCCTGTTAATAAAGCCCTATACGCTGATTTACTGACATTTACCTTTTTACCTGTGAATAATCCGGTCACAGCGCCGATTACAAAGATCAACGGGATGCCAATATCTGGGATTACACCTGAAAATACCCTCACCGCAATCATTAATAAGAATACGACAATAAGAGGCAAAAATAGTATCAGACCACTCTTCCTTTCATCATCAGAATTCATCTGCCCAATAATGGCTTGAAAATCGGCATTCTTTAAATACTTCCAACCAAGCGTAAAAGCTGTAAACATAGCAAGCGGAAAAGCGGCAAATGCAAGAGGTCCTGCAAAACCAATATAGGGCATATCTACACCCTGACCGATCAACATCACGAGCAGATTAATCGGCGGAGCAAACATCCCCATAATTGAAATCATGGCAATCATAGCAGCAGTTGTAACTCGTGGCATTCCAAGTGTTATCAGAGTGGGAGCAATCAAGGCACCGGTCGTTAAAACAGAAGTGGTTGTTATTCCCGTAAGTGTGGCGGGAAACATAATGAAGAGTGTAACTACAGGCAGAAGTAATGCCGGTTTTCCGCTGAATTTCTTGATGATTAGATTAGCCAGCGCCTGCAAAGCGCCGTTGTCTTCAATTACCCGCATAAAGAGCATAGCGGTAAAAATAATCAATATCGGATCAAAATAGGTAAAAGCGCCTTCAACCATGTGTCTGATGGGGATGCCTTTACCCGCTACAAGACTTCCTGCCAATGCACCGAACATTAGTGATATACCAATAGGCTGACCGCGCCAGAAAGACAGGGCGATGAAAACCACAACCATTACACCGAAAATCAACCAACCCTGAGTGAAAATTTCGCTGCCGTGCAAGACTATACCGTGTATTTAAATATCATTTCGCTCAACAATCAATATCCTCTTGCAGCGCCACCGCGCCGTTTATCTGCTGCGCCGGAGATCTTATCACATAACGGTGGAAGTGTAATCCCATGCGCTCCACCAAAATATGTGCTGTAAGGTCCTGTAGGATGAAGCTCGTAACCGATCTTTTTAAGAGCTTTGAGTGTTTTAATGTCTATCCTGTTTTCTAAAACGAGGTGTTCCATAACTGGGAAATAACGCGGGTAGTCTATCGCCGCTGAGATGTCAAGGTCATAATCAACCATATTTACTACAATCTGAACCATTGCAGCCACTATTCTTGAACCACCAGGCGTACCGACGACAAGAACAGGCTGCCCGTCTTTGAGCATAATCAACGGTGTCATATTGGAACGTGGACGTTTACGTCCTGTGAGGTAATTTAGCGTATCCACCGGAAGAGGTGATTCCTCAGTTGGTGGAAGCGTAAAATCAGCCATCTGGTTATTCAATAATAAGCCGGTATTACCAGCCATGACACCGGCGCCAAAGAAGTAATTAATTGATTGTGTTAGCGAAACGATATTTCCATCTTTATCAACCACAACGAGATGAGTCGTATTTCCGTGATCTTTTTTATCTGCTTTCTGAACGGGGAAACGAACACGCGGGATTGCATCTATGGATATACCATCCGCTGCATTCTCGGTATGCTCTTTGGTTAACATCTGTCTCCAGTTAGTTTTCATAACAGCCGGATCGGAAACCATGAAACGGGCGTCGGTATAAGCCTGCTGTAAGCATTGAGATGTAAGGTGTATTGAACGCGGATCACCAAGTCCGAATTGTGTCGCATTTGTATATTCAAATAAATTTAGAGCCTCGATGAGCGCAACTCCGCCTCTGCTCGGAGGAGGTATGCTCAGAATATCGTATCCTGAATAACTGCCCTTCACGGGATCAGTTATCTCAGCAGAGTAAAATTCGAGGTCTTCAAGTGTCATTACACCACCCCCCGCGTTAACCGCATTTACAACTGCCTCACCGATTGGATAGCGGTAAAAAGATCTTAATCCATTTTGAACTATAAGCCTAAGCGTTGCTGCAAGTTCTGGCTGCCGGAGGGTATCTCCGACATCATAAGGAAGATAAACTGGTTGATCAAGCGAATCAGGATCAGCAGAAGAATCAGGTTCAAAACCAAGATCAAGTGTCTTAAGAAAAGTATTTGCCAATAGCTTATCAGCAGACAATTTATCAAAATTGTTGGTCATCTGTCCGGAAAGCGTCGGGTCAACTAAAAAACCATTCTCGGCGGCGTCTATTGCATCCCTCGCAAGACGTTCAAGAGGGAGTGTCGCCCAATTGTCAAACATCTCAGCCCAGCCAGCAGCAGCGCCAGGCACACAGACTGAAGTGGCTCCCTGATGCAAACGTAACTGCAGCGAATCCAAGGGATCACTGTAAAAGGAGGGATCAATCTCCTTGGGTGCACGCTCCCGATAAACAACCACCTTTGCATCCTGATCAGCCATTCTAACCAGCGCGAATCCTCCACCTCCCAGTCCTGATGCGTGCGGTTCAACTACGTTGAGCATAAAAAGACTGGCGAGAGCAGCATCAACGGCATTACCACCGTCTTTAAGAACAGCAATACCAGCTTCAGCCGCAAGCGGATGAGCGGCAACAACCATCCCATTATCGGAGGTAACCGGAGCAGACGCCGGTTCAAGCGGTGTGGTCTGCCACTTAGGCGCGCAACTTACTAATAAGCAAACGGCAATCAAAAGCGAGACTAAAGCTGCAGGATGGTTAAAAAACTTAACGCAGATGCGTTTAAAATGTATTTTTATGGCGCTAAACACGATTTCTCCAAAGATTTATAACAATAATTGAAAAATATAGATATTTAACGCTTGAATTGCAAGGTTATATGAAACATTTAATTATTACTTAAAACATGCTTGGTTAACCAAAAAAAAAAACCCGGAACGACAATCGCCATCCCGGGCTTCATATCAAATCTAACACGGAAAGCTGCTAAAACATATAGCCGACCATTATGGAGATAACCGTATTGGTCATTTTCAAATCAAAACCGCTGTCATCTATCGAAGTTAAGCCCATCGCATAACGCAGATCAAAAGTAAACTGATTATAGATGCCACCAGCTCCGAAGACCAGTCCAAAATCAGTACCTTTCGTGGAGTCTTTTACATCAGTACCGTCAGAATCGGCGCTCATAAGTAAACCGATGGATGGACCCAGGAATACGTTAGGTTTAAAATCGCTTTCACCGATGTAATACTTGAAAGGAATAACGATGTCGATATAGTTTAATCCTAAAACAGGATCACTAGGTGCATCGTATGTGCAACCCTTCATTGAGAACAGCAGTTCGGGGGCAACAATTATCATGTCAGTAATACCGTACTCAATAAAACCGCCTAGAGCGATTCCCATCTTCATTTTGTTATCTGGTGCATCATCACCTCCAAGGCTTGCCATGTTGAGACCAAGTTTGGCGCCTTTGGCAAGCATCTCACCTGCGTTAGCAGTGTAAGTGAATGTAAACAACAATGTTACAGCCAATACTACTGTTAGAATCCTTCTCATTCCAACCTCCTCGAATTGTTTAAGAAGCTTTACAACTATTTTTGTAGGGTTTACTTTCAAAACTCTGAATGAATATAATAAAAAAAATGAAAGTTTCAATAAATAAAAATATTAAGAATACATTAATCAAAGATTTTTTGACTTTCATATCATAGTTTATATTTAATATTTTGCATCAAATTACTACTTCCATTTGCAAATCAACTGCTGAAAATGTAACTTAGCCTATTGTTAAACTGTATGAAAGAAAATAAACATGCCGGCGTTATACCATACGATACTATTCTGGATATACTGGCTCATAGCAGCTTCAATGGGTTGTGTGCTTGTAGCTGCATTGATCAAAGAACGAGAAAAGGGGATCCAGGCAACTGCTGCGATGCTGCTTGTACCGGTTATATTGAGGCTTCTGCTGATTAAATAGTTAGTTACAATTCAGCAAGCTAACAATATACAAGCAAATTGTATAACTTGGCTGTAAATTAGACAATAGATTAAAACCTAACTTAACCTTGGATTAAATAGATGTCGTTAAAAGGCAACGTTTTTGCGATCCTTGCTGAAGAGGAATATCAAGATTTAGATTTGCACTATCCACGTTTCAGGCTGCAGGAAGAGCGTGTGCGAGTGCTGGTGGTTAGTACGGGTAGTTCACATATTTATAAGGGCGTCCATGGTCTTCCGGTGAGTGTCGATCTTGACATCAATATGGCAGATCCATATTCAATTGATGGTCTGATTATTCCTGGCGGTTGGGCTGTTGATAAACTCCGACAGCTTCCTTCTGTACTGAAGCTGGTTTCTGTAATGATGAAAACCAATAAAATTATCGGCTGTATTGGAACAGGCGGTTGGATTCTAAGCTCCGCAAATGTTGTGACTGGTAGGAAACTTACATCACAAAGTTCCATTAAAGAAGATTTGATCCATGCAGGAGCTAAATGGATCGACGCTGAGGCTGTGGTTGACGGTAATCTGATCACGTCCCGTGTAACTGATGATCTTCCGGCGTTCATGCACCAGATAATTGCCGCTTGCAGGAAGTGAACGCATTACTTATAATTGCCTTACTCCTACCGTTAGTCCTTGCTGGAGTTATACTTATTCCGCGTGTGCGTTTCAGTGGGGAAGTTGGAGCGGAACTTAAACGAGTCCGTATTAAAAACATCTGGTTTCTCGCAGAAATGGATTTTCAGAGTAAGAAGTCATTTTTGAAAGTCCTTTTTTTTCGGATCCGCTCGTCACAAGAAGAAGATGAAGCCAGGACGGATCAGACTAAAACCGAGTATATTGAACATCTTGAACCTGAAGAAACCATCTTTGAACCGGATCTTGATGAAATATTTGAAGAACCTGCCGAATCTGTCGATGAGCCCATATTAGACGAGATCCAACCTTCAGAGATTACAACCGAATCAGCTTATCCAAAACCTAAAAAACAACTCAAGATAAAATTCAAAAGAAAACCGAAGAAAAAGAAGACCAAGACTGAAGAGCGAAGTATTCCATGGAGTCTTTTCTGGCAGGAGTGCGATCTGCTTTGGGTGGTTATTAAGAGGATAATGAACAGTATGCGTCGGTTGTTAAAGACGCCTCATCTTGATCTTTTCAGAGTTAAATTAGATATTGCGTCACCTGAACCGGCGCTGACCGGTTTGTTTTTCAGCGCTGCCTCCCAGTTGAAAGCCTTTGAAAAACCTCCACAGCGACAGTTTATTATAAATTATGATTTTAATTCTGAGATACCAAGCGGTGAGTTAAAATTAGCTGTTTCGATACGCCCGATAAAAGTTGTTTATGAATCTCTCTACATGGCGCTCAGACTGCCCTGGATTAAAATTTATAAGGTTTACAGAAAGTTTAAGAAATCAAGGATTGCGGAAACGCCTGATAGTCTGTCTCTCGGATAACACTACCTGAAAACGGATGTTACATTTATTGACTTGCGATGCTTATCAAAAATGTTTAATTTACATTATTAATGTGTTAAAGTAAATTAGAAGTCGGAGTTGTTTCGCGGTTTTACCTTTGCCAAAATAAAATATTAATGCACAACACAAGAAACAAAAACATAACAGGATTTGCCTTTCTTACTATCTGCATTGCCTCCTGTCTGATTCTACCACTTTCCCTGAATACGGTTTCTTCAGATGGACTGATTTGGGGAATCCCCGGTGAACCATACTTTTTTGAAGATCTCAGCGAATGCACGACAGGATTAGCATCAAGCTCTGCCACACCTGATGGCAGACCTTTACTCTGGAAAAACCGCGATTGTCCCGGCAATGAACAGGAATACCACTATGTTGATAACGGTACGATTCCTTTCGTAGGATTGACTTATGCTGATGAAACTGACAGGTATTTTGCAGGGGTCAATCAGGCGGGATTTGCGATAGAAAACTCGGATATTCATAATCCTGACGACAACGCTGGACATGACGATGGTTATGTAATGAAGCTCGCTTTAGAGATATGTAGAACGGTCGATGATTTTCAGGAAATACTTGATTCCACTAACAATACAGTTCGTCTCAATTGTTATAACTACGGCGTATTTGACGCAGTAGGCGGCGCAACTATCTTTGAAACCAGACGCAGGAATTACACTCGCTGTGATGCTGTTGATGAGCAAAATGGCTTCCTGATACGTACAAATTTTGCTTTCAGTGGTAGTGATACTGCCACACAGGATTCCTATTATGGTAATCACAGATATGACCGCGCTTTCATGCTCTGGCTTGAAGCAATAAGAAACAACAATCTAACTCCTCTTTTTGTATATCAGCAGGTTTCAAGAGATCTAACCTCGCGCGGAATAAATCCCTACCCTCTACCATTCGATGGCTATTATTCCGGAGGCAGGGAGACCTTACCTTATGGTTATGTCCCACAGTCTGCTTCAATAAACAGAGAAACAACACGTTCGGTTTTCATAGCCCAGGGTGTCGCTGAAGGAAGACGACCGGATGACTGTGTAATATGGGCTATGGCAGGCTCTCCATTGGGATGTATAGTCACTCCTCTATGGGTTCGAGCAGGTTCGATTCCACCAGAATATGATGGCAATGGAAATTCATTTTTTAACGCTCGCGCTCAGGAGCTAAAGGATTGGGTCAAAGAAGGCGCTGCCGGCGTAAACACCTGGCGTTTAACCAATCCGGAAGGTACGGGAATATATGACTATATTCTGCCTCTTGAAGCTCACTACTATGATAAGACACTACAGTTCCTTGAATCGCCCGGTTTTGAATACGAAAGAATGGCTGCATTTCAGGATGAGATTGCCGAACAAGCTGCTGATTCACTGGCAAAATGGCGACCTACTTACAATGTAACAGATGTCTATGAAGTTGGTTATAATGATGGTAATCTGGTTCTGAATTGGGATGAGGATCGTTTTGGAGACTCTGTAAAAGGTTATAATATTCTAAGGAGTTCAACTCCATTCCGTGAAGGTAACAGTGGTGAATTTCTTGCCACAGTTGAGGAAACTCGATTTGTTGATAACAATCCACCTGCAGGAAGCGCTTTTTATCGCATTGAAATAGTCTTCTGATTTGTTTCCTGCCATTACTAACTTTCTGTACTATAAGATAAACCTCTTTTCATTACAGTTACTACAAATGTGGAAAATTAGAAATGTAAAGTATTCTATATTTGAACATACTTGGATCTCAACCTTACATGGCTATCAGTGTACTGTTAATAGGAATTATAAAATTCTTTACCCACACACTTCAGCGATGAATCAATTTAAATGACTCCTTGTTATAAATAGTACGCCATTAGCGTAGTTATCAGTCTTATTATGCTGCAACTACTATTGACTATCTTCCAAAATATTCTTAGATTCTTATATGTGTGTTAACTAGTTCAACACCTTGCTATGCTTACGATGTCTTCTGCATACAATCCCACTTTGCACCAAAACAATTTATCCTTTATAATGAATGGAGTTTAACATGAGACACATTTTGCTAATTTCTTTATTCATCCTGTTATTTTCAGGATTGAATACCGGATATGCGCAGTTGTCCGCTGATCCGGAAGGTGTTACGGCGTCAATGGAAGTAAACAATCAAGCCGAAACCGAAGTGATAATCACAAACAGCGGCGATAGTGATGTGCCATTTGAAATTAAGATAGAGGCGATTGATCTCTCAGAAGATGATGATAACAGGGATGTGCCTCCGAGAAGAGATCGACGTGGTGGACCTGTTGATGACGATGATTACCGCTACGAATGGCGGGACAATGACGAAAATGACGGTCCCGAGTACGAATGGATAGACATTCGCGAGTTTGATGGCGTGCGATCACAGTCTCAAAGTGATGATGAGATTCATGGTCCATTTGAGTTCGGTTGGAACATTCCGTTTTATGATGAGGAATTTGATCGTTGCTGGATTTGCAGCGATGGCTGGGCGTCACTGCAACGTTCACAATACGCAAGAAATGTACCGGATTTACCAAACAACGATCAGAGTTGGTTCGCAACAGTGCTATGGTCTGATGGTGACTGGCATGGAAATCTCAACGGCGCCGGTCCTGCCTATTTCTGGACTAACGAAGAAGACATGGCAATTGTAACATGGCACCAGTATGATGCACGCGATAATGGATCGCACGCTGACGTCCAGGTTATATTCCAGGATAATGGAATGATAACTATTCAATATGGTGATTCATTTGGAGAGGGCAACCGATTTGGTACTGGCGAGGGAACGTATGGAGCAGAAGCAGGAATTAATGGGCTCGGTGGGGATTATCCAGGTTTTCAGTTTAAACCACCTAATCAACAAAATGACTACCTGGTAGAGGGACGCGCTATTGGTTTCGGCCCAGCGCGAGCCTGGCTTAACTGGATTGTTGCAGATTGTGAAGAAGGAGTTATTGAAGCACAGAGCGAATTTAACTTGACATTGCAGCTTAACACGGAAGATATGGAAGCAGGATATTACTATTCCATAGTCAGACTTCTAAATCCAGAAAACGATGACATTGTTTTACTTGAATTTCCAACCATTTTATCCATCGATTCGCCAATTTACAATATAACAGGAACAGTTACCGACGCTGGAAATGATAATGTGATCGATGACGCCCTGGTGACGATAACACCTTATGATATTAAGCGTGGCAGCAACAATGACGGTGAATATGAATTTACAAATCTGCATTTAGGAGAATATGAATTTCTCTTTACCGCTCCCGATTTTCTACCACATACTGAAACGGTTGAAATTGATGATGAAGGAGATTACGAACTTAATGTTGAATTGCTTCATTCCGAGTGCACTCCAAGTGAACGTCAATTCACCATGCAGCTCGAACCGGGTTATACACATGAATTTGAATTTCAAATTGATAACGGCGGTAATGGACCACTGACTTATGCGGTTGACAGAAGACTTCTCGGTGATGCAAACGCTGAACCGTTTGAATTACGCCAGACCGATGAAATTGAAGACCTGACAGGTGATGACATGCTTGCAGGCGCTGTTTTCGCTGAAGAACAATTCTTCATTTCAGGCGGAAACAACGGTAATAATCCAAACAAGATATACGTTCTTAATACAGATATGGAAGTCGTCAATGAGTTCGACCAGTTTGTTGATGACCGTTACGGAATGCGCGATCTCGCTTACGATGGTGAACTGATCTGGGGTGCTGTCGAAGGAACCTTCTACGGTTTCACTACTACAGGTGACCTTGAAATAGAATTCTCTGTTGACGCCAATCTTGAAGGACGCGCTATTGCCTGGGATCCTGTTGATGAAGTATTACTAGCTTCCGATATTTCTACCGACATCTTTGCCATTAATCGCGATGGTGATGTTGTAGAGACCTACCGGCGTCCTGCTGAACTGCGTATTTACGGACTTGGCGTTTGGCCCGATGATCCGGATGACTGCTATCTCTACGTATTCTGCAGAGGTCCCGACAACGTAGG
>JAIPJL010000072.1 GCA_021734165.1 bacterium
TAGTGTGTAATTCACATCCTTATACCAGGCTTCAGCTTCTCTTGTTGTATCTAAAGTTGTAATTTCCAGCCAATCGCAACCGCCGTATTTAGTAGTTGTTGTTTCCCAATAAATATGTGGTCTTAAAGCATTTCTTCTTATTAATTGAGTGCGTTTTGCATAAGGAATCCATTCGTATTGCATATATCCGTAATT
The DNA here is from genome assembly GCA_021734165.1 of bacterium. GTDB lineage: Bacteria > Electryoneota > AABM5-125-24 > Hatepunaeales > Hatepunaeaceae > JAIPJL01. The sequence goes on from JAIPJL010000072.1 coordinate 196, forward strand.
ATGTCCGGCAGTATCATAAGCGGTAAAATGCAATTCACTTCCATTATCTATCGCAAGTTGTATCAACGGCGTCATTTTATCAGCCGGATAAAGCCTGTCAGCACCGCCATTCGTTACATAGAGCGGTCTGCATGTAAGATTTGGAACAAATACCGGTATTCTACCGACAAGCGAGCCTACTGCCATGTGGCCAGACCATGGGAAAAAAGCTGCAAAATCGCTAGGACTCAGCATAGCAATGAAAAATGATCCGCTGGCGCCATCCGAAAAACCACCAATGAAAACCGCATCATCATCAACATTATATTGTCTTTTAGTTACCCTGATCTGCCAAAGCACATTAGCTATGCCGGTTTCATCCCACCAGAGACAACCTATTTTTGCCAATGGAAATAATAACAGCATCCCGTTTGTTTCAGCTTGCTGGATTATCGGATGCTCAATTAATGTGCTGTCTTCATCAGAAAATACAGGTCTGCTGACGCCTCCGTGGAGCCACACCATTAGTGGGGTTGGATTATTTGGATTGTAGCCTGTAGGTACATAGAGATAATACGGCGCATTGAGAGTATCGGAAATTGCATGAATTTTCCAGGTTACTTCACCTACCGGATCATCACCCTTAAAATCTTTAAACTCGCTAATCCATTTAATCAGGGAGTCTATCGGCTGCTTTGCTAAATCATTAACCAAAGTTAAAGCATCCTGGTCGGATGAATTAATTAATTGGACAACCTGATCTTTGCCTGTCTTTCCGGCTGCATTTACAGTGTCTGCAAAACCAAGTGCGACAAAGTTTATAACAAAGATAATCAGAATTGCTCTGCTAATGAATAACTGTAAAGTTGATGGTTTCACTGGATTCCTCTTTGAATTGATTAGTTCAAATAAGTCCTGAAAGGGTGAAAAATCCTGCTCAGAGCACAGCCTTAAGTCTGTTTTAACACGTTAAAGAGTGGACTCTAAACCTTACCCTTAGTGATTTTATTAGTAGTCTATCGACTTCGTCCAACCTTTTGACATCTTTTCAATTTCACCGACAGCATGAATGGCGGCGTCTATATGCTCTTCAGTATTAAACGGACCAAGCGAAAAACGCACGGTTCCTCCAATTTCAGCGGTGTGCATCTGCTCGTGCACTAAAGGAGCGCAATGCAGTCCTGTCCTTGTGGCAATATCATAATCGACGTCAAGTAACGTACCGGTGTTAGCTGCTTCAAAACCTTCCACGTTCATTGAAAGCACCGGAATATGTCCATCCAATGATTCAGCGCAGTACAGATTCACTCGATCAATATCCTTAATACCTTCCCAAAGTTTACGCGCCAGTTTCATCTCGTGATCACGAATAGCCTGTGGACCGCCGCGCGATTCTATAAATTCCTGTCCAGCGAGCAAACCAGCAACACCCATAGTGTTCATAGTACCGGCTTCAAGCCTGTATGGATACTCTTCAAGATGATATTTAAGTATTGACTTGACGCCTGTTCCTCCCCACCTTGTAGCCTGAATAACAGCGTCTTTTGCCACACAAATACCACCGATACCGGTCGGTCCGAAAAGTGATTTATGTCCTGTAAAACAAACAGCATCAATGCACATCGCTTTCATATCGATAGGTACAACTCCCGCAGTCTGTGAAGCATCCACAGCGAAAAACACATCAGCCTCACGGCAAATTTTACCAATCGCTCCAATATCCTGCGCGGTTCCGATGACGTTGGAACCATGGTTTACTATTACCAATTTAGTATTTGATTTAATCGCCTTGCGAATATCTTCAGGATCAATAAAACCACTTTCTCGAAAAGGAACCCAGGTGACTTCAACATCGCTGCGTTTATCCATGTGATATAAAGGTCTAATTACGCTGTTATGTTCGAGAGTCGTTGAGACAGCATGACCGCCTTCGGTTAAGCGTCCCTGTATAACCTGGTTAAGCGCATCAGTAGCATTGTATGTAAAAACTAGACGTTCTGAATCGTCTCCGTTGAAAAATGCAGTAAGTTTTTTACGACATAGTTGTACGGTTTCTTCTGCTTCCATAGCCTTATCGTAACCGGACCTACCTGGATTGACGCCATAATCTCGGTAGAAAACGCCCATCTTTTCATGAACGATATCAGGTTTAGGCCAGGTGGTAGCTCCGTTATCGAGGTAAATCAGTTCCCGCATGTAGCTCCCTTCTGAGTGGTTAAATAATTAGATTCTAATCCTGTAAATACGTAACAAAGATGTACAGGATATCCTTTATACTATATAGTACTTTTCTGTTTCCCTCCGAAATATTTTCTGTAAATATCCCAAAGTGGAAGGTTTAGAGTTCACACTTCAGAGTAATCAAACATCCTAAAGGCTGAACTCTGAACAGTTATCTTAACCTTATAAGGTAAGATGTAAACATGCTTGTAGCAAGCTGCTATGACTATTACAGCAACTATAGTTTGAGTTTACGCTCCTTTTTCAGGAAATCTTCAATGATCTGCCGGTGGTCGAACGCAATCGGTGCAGGTAAATCATCATCCTTGAATACTACCGCTTCTTTAGCATCATCCGCTCCGTGGGGCACACCATCAGCGCTTGCTCCAAAAGCAACACTTACGGTATGGAAACGACTGTCACGAGCAGGATCGGAATAAACACCAATTAACCAAATATCTTCTATAACAAGACCAGTCTCTTCCTCCGCTTCGCGGCGCACGGCTGTTTCAACCGTCTCACCTACATCCACAAATCCACCCGGCAGCGCCCAGCCATGAGGTGGATTTTTCCTTTTTATCAGAACAATTCCACCTGACAATCGAATAACTGCGTCAACGGTTAATCTTGGCGTCACGGGAGGCCATGTATGCTCTTTCATAAAACTCCAAATTCAACGCGGTGAGTTCATCACCATTGTCTTCAATTCACTTAGTTCATCCATAGCGTACTTTACACCCTCTCTGCCAAAACCGGATTCTTTAACGCCGCCGTAGGGATAGTTATCCACTCTGAAAGTAGGCACATCGTTGATAATAACTCCTCCCACATCAAGTCGATTATAAGCTTTCATAGCCTTTTCTATGTTCGTTGTAAATACACCGGTTTGCAGTCCGTACTTCCATGAATTGACTCTGTCTATTGCTTCCTGAAACTTATCATACCCGGAAACAACTGTTAAAGGTGCAAATGCTTCATCGCAGCATAAATGAGCATCATCAGGCACATCTGTTAGGACTAACGGTGCGATGCAGTTTTTATTGCGTTCTCCACCACAAAGAAGTATTGCATCCATACTGATCGCTTCTTTAATCCATTCCTCTATCCTCTCCGCCTCACCATTATCTATAAGCGCTGTTACTTTTGTGGATTCATCCAGTGGATCACCCATCTTCAAACTTTCAACCATTGGGATGTACTTCGCCATAAAATCATCATAAATATCCCATTGGAGCAAAACATGCTGCACTGAAATACAAACCTGACCGGAGTGAGCATATCCACCAACTAAAATCCGATTCAAAGCATGATCTAAATCAGCATCCGGTTCAACTAAAGCAGCAGCGTTTCCACCCAATTCAAGACAGATTCGCTTTCCAAATGCCAACCTGTTTATGTACCTGCCAACAGCGCCGGATCCGGTAAATGTAACTGCTTTCACGCGCGGATCTTCTAATAATGGAACAGCTAATTCTGATTTCATTGGAAGTACATTTAACGCTCCCGGTGGTAATCCAGCATCAAGCATCAATTCACCCAGTTTCAAGGCTGTCAGAGGCGTGGAGCTTGCAGGTTTGATGTTAATAGCGTTTCCTGTAGCAATTGCGGGAGCAACTTTATGAGCGACAAGGTTCAGCGGAAAGTTGAACGGTGATATGCCTGTAACCAACCCTAATGGGAATCGCTTTACAATTGCAATTCTGTCACCTCCACCAGGAGTTATGTCCAAAGGCAGTAATTCTCCACCCCAGATACGCGCAGCTTCAGCAGCGAGGCGGAAAGTGGATACAGCGCGAGCAGCCTCTCCCCGCGCTTCTAGTATCGGCTTGCCTCCTTCAAGCGCTATCAGATGCGCAAAATCCTCAGCTTGAGCAGAGATTAGATCGGCTGTTCTATGGAGAATATCCGCTCGCTGATAGTTGCGCAGATCTTTCATTTTTTTCGATGCGGCGTGTCCGATGTCCAGAGCCTGTTGAACCTCTTTCTCACCGGCACGGCAGCATTCACCAACCGTTTCCCCACTCCATGGACTGGTAACAGATAGAACATCAGTAGTGCGAACCTGCCTGCCACCTATCAGTAATGGTATGATGCTCAATTTAAATTCCTCCGGTTTTGCTTTACCTTAAAAATTTCTTTTAGTTCCTGTAAAGAAACATGGGTAGTTAATAGGTGTAGTCGGACTTGTCCTCAAGTCCGACTGTCGGGATTGAGACAATCCCGACTACGAAGTATTTACAGCTTCCGCCGACAGGAATGTCGGCGCTCCCAACACATTTATACTTTTACACTTTTACACTAATAATATAAGAAAAACCCCCAGCCTGCAAGCAGACCAGGGGTTATTTCTGTTAAATATTAAGCTTACTTCAGCAGTATTGCCTTTTGCATTATCTGGGCGTCAGCGCTGGAAAGCCTGATTACATATACGCCCGTAGGAATCTGTCCTGCATCCCAAACCACTTCGAAGCGTCCTGCTGCATGGTATCCGGCTGCAAGATTCGCAACATGACGACCGTGCATATCCCAAACCGTGACATTGACGTCACCCGGAGCAGGCAGTCCGAACTTAACTGTCGTTCTGGCGTTGAACGGGTTAGGGAAGTTTGGTGATAAGTAGTAGTCTTCTGGAATGACAGATGCTTCATCGTCTTTAACTGCAAGATTAACTTCAATTATAAATGAAGCATTACTCGCTACGGTAACAGCATTTTCGATGTCGTGTGCAAACACATACCATTCAACAGTTTCGTGAATCTCGAAATCGACTTCCTCAATACCAAGACCGGCAAGCACTTCGCGGACGTTCACATCATTATATTCGGTTGCTGTGAGATCACCGACCATAACTGAATCATCAGGCATGCTACGAACTTTAGCAACGAAAACATAAACAATGGAATCTGGCTCTTCAAATGGAACCTGAATCGATTCAGTCCACGCAAAGTCAACGGTCTCCATACCATCAGTGAAATCAGAAGGACTCGCAGGTGTTGTCAGATTGAATCCACCCGGTGCATCGTTTACTGATGCTATCGTTACGTGGAATGTATCTTCCAGCATTCCACCGCGAGCCTGATCGTTGAGATAATCGCGTGCGGTAACAATTATGTCACCTTCACCATGCCAGTTTGCTGTCGGTGCAATGAAAATAGCTCCATCAGCGTATTCAAGGCCAAGCTCCTGAACTTCACAGGTTACGGTGAAACGAATCTCGTCATTATCAAGATCCTCGAACACCGCCCAGAGGTTATCATTTAACTGAGTCCGTCCGCAATCCTCATCGAGATTGACATCCGGCAGAGGATCACCTGTTAGCGCTGGATTACGGTTAACATCACCAACGATAATGGTTTGTTCAAGAGTTAATCTGGTGACGCCACCTTCGGTGTCTTCCACATCGAAGATCGCAGTGTAAGTACCGGCGTCATCGAAATCAGGAGTCCAGGTGAACGTACCTGTACCATCACCGTTATCATTGAACGCAGATCCTTCCGGAATTTCTATCGCAGTCCATGTTAGCTCTTCTGCAGCGTCTTCAGCATCTGTAGCCGATACGCCATAGGAATCTTCCTCACCTTCATTGAAGCGCCATTCACCACCGGCTTCAGCCTCAGCAATCGGTAGATCATTGACAGCATCAACGATTACAGTGTATTCAAATGCAATTGGATCATCACGTTTTGGTCCTGACAGTAATACACTGTTACCAATAGAACGCAATGAACGTTCATTGATATCTTTTGCGACACTGCTACTAAACATCCGTAATGTGCGCGAATAACTATCACGATTCTCTTCTCTATCGGCGGCAATGATCTGGCACGGATTGTCCATGATCCCATTCCAGTTGGTATTATCCTGGTTTTCCAGATAGACTCTAATCTGGTAGGTTTGGTTATCAATAACTCCGTGCTCGATTATACCATCAACTATATCATCAGGTCCGGGATAGAAATCCATAAATTCATCGTCTTCATCAATCCAGAATTCATTCAAATCGGGAATGACTTCAATCCATTGCTGCTCTTGACCGTTCTCGTCCAGGTTATCCTCGTTGATATGGAATACCCATCCGAGTTCGTCATCCCATTCAAAGAATTGCGCAATGACTTCTTCACTAATAGGTCTCGGATTATGTTCAACATCAACAATCACGATGTGAACCGTAACCTCATCCGTCACATCTTCATCATTAGGATCAGTCGCGCTAAAGACAAGATAATAATCACCTGCGTCACCCGGTTCTGTCTGCCAGGCGAAATGACCGTTTTCGTCCAGATCACCACCAGCGCCACCCAAATCAACAATAGCAAATTCCATTTCTTCAACGGGTGGATTGTTAAGAACCAAATCAAACTCCACCATGTCACCTTCATCGACAGGTGGAACAGGAACAGGCTCATATCCAAGTGAGAACACACCAGGAACATTAATATTACGAACTGTCTGGCTGTTTGCTGTCCAGTTCAGGCGACCGGCAATTGAATCAATCTCAATTTCATCATTTTCGTACAGGGTTCCCTGAGAAGCATCCCATACCTTGAAATAGATTCTATCACCCGAATTGAAACCTTCCTGTAACCAATCAATCGGACGTACTACACTATTACCCCAAGCTGCAATACTACGTTGTGCGTCAGGATCATCATCTGTCACAATGCGTTTACCGGCACAGAATGCCGGAACGCCAGGGAAGAATCCTTCAGGAACGAACACAGCAATTTCATCACCGATACCCGGTGCGGCGCCGCCCATAGTGAATCGACGAATGAGAATACTGTGGTTTATATCCGAGACATAATGCTCGAAGTAACCTTCAGCTTCAGAGCCAGTACCGGTCATGTAGATGCCAAATTCAGGTTCATCAGGATCGTCACTGTGAATTATAATCTGTGTGGTGTATGCCTGACTACCGGCAGGGGTGAAAGTAACCGTAAGTTCCATACTCGCATGTGGTTCAAGGACTACTTCTTCATCACCGAAATCGGTAGCGAGCACATCGGGAACTTCAATTTCTGTTATGGTCAGATTCTGGTCACCGGTGTTCATTATCGAAATTATATGATCAACCGATTCATCAACTGCAATTGGACCCCATTCCCAGTGATCCGGATCTTCTTCATCTCCGTTATCAGGATAGATGTCGTAAGCGATCTGACGCTCACGTGACATGATTTGCGCTCCAACGGAAAGGTTGGATTCACCATTTGGTGCAAACGCTTCATTACCCTCACTGAATACAGGCATATCGCACATCAGCTCTTCACCTGCTGTCCAGTCCCAGAAATGGAATGTCATCTCATGATCGGCGATAAAACCATCCATATATTCAGTCGCAGGAAGATCTGCAAAAGCTTCGAAAGCCATGTTATCACCATCAAGGATTAAATGACCGACGCAAAGATAACCGTCAAAGACAGCAACTTCATCACCGGGAACCAGATCGGCTGTCCAGTCTTCTTCATCCATTTCCTCGTTCTCATTGGAATCCATCCAGAGGTAAGCTCTGTCAAGACTAATACTATGAGCTGTTTCTGTCGGTCGATGCAGGAAGTAATCATCATCATCGGAACCGTTGCCGCGAAGTAGGAACTGAATCTCTTCTTCATCAGGTGAGTTTGAGCGAATAATAATTCTAGCATCGTAGAGTCGAACTTCATCCGGGCTGAAAGTGATTCCTAAATCAAATACCCCTTCAGCCTCAACCTCAACCTCGCGTCCCTGCCAAGTAGTATGGAAAGCATTATTATCTGCTTCAACTACTACTTCAGAAATTGCAAGAACACCACCATGTGAAGCATTCTCAATTCCGAGTGTCCAGCCATAAGGACCACTTTCCCAGGGTCCATCATTGATGTGCTGAGCGCCGAAGAAATATCCAGGCGCTGGAAGATTGATGTCCGGTTCATAAACCTCCGTAACACCGAATCCATCCACATCGACGTAAAGTACGGGGTCAACCGGATCATCGGATTGAATAGTCAATCTACCTACGAAGTGTTCCTCAGCATCAGGCGCAAAGGTTACGGTAACATCATACTGATGCTCGCTTTCAATTTCAGCGCCTTCAAAATCGGTTGTGAACTGACCCATATCAGAATCAATTGATTGAACTACTAAAGTAGCTTCACCACGGTTGAAGATTGTGAAAGTCCAATCCTCTGTCATATAATCGTCGTAATCAACCTGACCAAAGTGGTAATATCCTGCTGAAAGCTCAATATCAGGTAGAGGATCAGGCGGTTCTGCCGATAGGTTCAGGATGGTCCAAACCATTGCGGAGAATACCTCGGGACCTTGAATATATTCCGGTTCAGCCCAAGCTTCTATTCCAGCATCAGCGTCCCAGACTTTAAATGCGAAGGCTTCTCCTGTATTAAAGCCGGTAATAAGGCTGTCATTTGAAGCTTCATCAGCCTTGGCACCAATACCGATTCTGCCTTCTGCAGGAACTACTGCAGCGCCTGCACAAAGACCGTTTGGTGTAAATACAGCAACTTCATCACCTTCCTCGAGGGCATTTCCATGGAAAGTCACTTCTTCCACACCAATTGTATGATCGATACCGGTGTTAAAATAGCGGAAATGATGACCTGCCCATTGTTCAGCATCACAACCCCAGCCTTCAAGTACTACAACCGTTGTCGAATCAACACTGGGATCACTGCTGGCTATTTGTATAAAGCTATCAAAGAAGGTTTCATCATCGGGCGTGAAAGCAACATCAACATTATAATGATCATCCGGACGAAGCCTGACACTGTCGGCATTCCAATCAGTAACGAATGCTTCGTTATCAGTGAAAATATCGTAAATCCACAGATCCATACCACCGGTATTCAGTATTGTCATCCGCCAGTGGTCTGTATCATCAATATCAACCCAACCAAAGAAATGTTGAGGTTGTGGCGGATCAGCATCAAAATCCAAATCTCTGTCGAGGAAAGCGATTACAGCATCACCTTCTGCAACGCCTTCACCCATTAAGTGACAGACGCCTTCTTCACCATTCGTGGCATTTGATGATACTTCCAAGTCTGTTTCTATCTGACCCACTTCATCTGGATCAAATAATATCTCCAGCAGATATCGTCCTTCCGGTTCGATAGTAACTGCTTCTTCAAAGCTTGTGGAAAACTGACCGTCACCAACAGTAATATTATCTACTTCGAGATCAGCCTCGCCTGAGCTGTAGATGTACAACTGCCAGTTGCGCGAACTGCCTTCAACAGGAACTGCTCCAAAATCGTGACTCTCAGCGCTAAGTCTGATACGAGCGCTCGGTTCACGAAGTTCACCCCACAGAGAAACGACAACAGCCTCTTTCGCCTCGACGTTATGATTAATCGTAAGTGAGCCTTCATATTCACCTGGTTCAGGTGGAGTGAATGTAACGGTCACTTCGATCATTTCAGAGGGATCAATACTTACAGTTTCATCCCCAAAATCGGTGGTGAATGCTTCGTTTTCAACTTCGATTGGTTCAACTTCCAGTGGTAGTACACCAACACTACGAATCTCAAATGTAGCTTCACCGGTGTCATCCTCACCGTCTTCCCAGACATTGTGAAAGTTGATATCAAGGGGAGCAACCTCAATGTCAGGCTCTTCTCGTCTAAGAGTAGCAATGTTAATCACAAGCCATCCTTGATTAACAAATACTAAATCACCTTCAATAACCTCAATGTCTTCTTCAAGGACGTCCCATTCTTGATCCGCCTCATGATCCCAGACACGAAGAAACAAATCTTCATCATCATAGAAGCCATTTTTTTCTTCATCCCAGACATCATCGTCAGGCCAGCAAGCCACATTCATCTGAGCGCCAGGTCTCTCAACAACGTTAGCGCCCACGCATAGTGGATCAGCCGTGAATGCACCGACTTCATCGAATTGGACAAGATCTTCTTCATCAAGTGTAGCCGACCTGATGAGAATACTCATGCTGTTTATCGTACGATCAACAGGATCAAAGTGTTCCTGTGCAGACAGATTTGAAACAAACAGCACAAAAATACCCAGCATTAATGCTGTGATGGGTAGTTTGCAACCTCGCATATTCCCTCCGAAATTTTAGCAGTTTGTGATTCCTTAAAAGAATATTGTTTATCGACATTGGCAGGATATGCATGGAAGAAAAATATGGTTAGTCGATATGTTACTAATAAATAGTAACTTATGAATTAAGGTTTCACCTTAGCTGCCGAGATAAACTTTTCTAGACATTTTGGCTAAAGATAATCTTCTTTAACCGTGATGTCAAGTATTATTTGCAAATTAAATGGTGTAAAAACCTGTATCTGTTATGGTTTTTTTCCCAGTTTGTTTTAGAGACTTATCATCAATAAGAATTATCTGATGATACTCAACTTTAAATTTATACCTAAATGTTTCTGAATTCTGAATTTATGATCATTAAGACCCGTCTGTTTTAGCTCAAGACCAACATCGTGGTCAAAATAACCACATAACAGAAAATTATCTCAATAATAGTAATTTTCCGGTTAAACTCCCGGATTCACTATTTATCCTGATCATATAAATCCCGCTCGTCCAATCTTCAGCGCTTATATTCAGCGAATGCCAGCCTGCCTGATACTTAGTCGGCTGTAGTTCTTTAACTACCCTCCCGCTTAAATCAAATATGGATATTCTCACCATCCCTTCATCCGGTAATCCGAACTTTACCTGAGCGCTATTATTGAAAGGATTGGGATATATATTTTCAATAGTAAATTCATGAGGTAATTCGATTGATGCGCTGCTAACTTTAATAGCTGTAAATCCATTTTCCTCATAAGACAATGAACCTAAAACAATATCTGTTTTTAAACTCGCTCTACTCGCATCGGATTCAATCGCAAGTTTTAACAGATCGCCTGACTTAGCTCCATCTTGATTTTCGGTTGTAAAATCATCTCCATGTACCACAATACCGCAAGGAATTTCTGTAACAGTAACTCTACCTACTTCAAGATTCTCATCACCGGCTAAGATAATCAGAACAACTCCCTTTTCTAAAAGATCAGCATCCATTTCTGTTATCAAGAGACTCATATCTGACCCTGTATGTTCTGCCTCACGGCGAAGGTGCCTATTAGCAAATCCACGCGCTTCGCCAGGATTATAAACCAGTTCTGTATCCTGCAACATATATATTTTATACCCATAAGTTGGGAACATATCTCCAAGACCATTATAGTCATACCTCGGAACAAAAAAATCTCCGTAACCGTCTTTTACAATAAACATGTGCTCAATAATACCTTCAAGAGCGATCTCACAGTCAACCGGATCATCAAGCAGGTAACTGATCAGATTCCATCCGGAAACCAATTGAATTGGTGCATCCTGTTCAACCCTCTGTCCATAAACTACGAATTCAGTTGTATTACTGGTCTTTATTTGATAGGCGCTAAGTACATCCCAGTCGTCAAGACCGTTGTAATTATACTCCGGCCACCAGAATTCACCATAATTATCCTTCACGATGATAAGATTCCCAGCTTGAAAAACACTTCTTAAAACTTCTGTCATATCCGGATGATTCGGATCAATAAAAGTTGATATCTGATTCCAGCCTCTATAAAGCTCTACTGTCTGGCGCTCACCAAAATCATACGCAAGTCTGACAACTGCTCTTCTGTCAATCCTGAAAAAATCCTCACCTTCAAGATATTCCGCCATAAGTTCATGTTCTGTATCGGTAACAATATCCCAAACACGGAACGCAATCCTGTTACCAATATTGAAACCGGAATCAGAATAATAAGCCATGATTTGAGCCGGTCTGCCACCCCACCTGCAAGCGCCTCCAACATTATCATCAGGAGTAAATGTCGCAATTTCGCTTCCAATCGGTAACTCCTGACCATCAAGATCGACAGATTCCACAATTATTGTCATGTAACGATCCGATACTTCAGGCTCGTTAAAATGCTGAAAACCATCTATGTTAATGATAACTTCAACCTTTATTATCTCGCCACCGAACGCCCGTATGGAAACTTCACCTAACCAGGCTTCAGATACTTGGGCATTATCAGGGATATGCAGGTTTAGCTCAATATCATCTGATTCATTAGACTCAATCTCACCGTGTAACGGATCCGCATACAACCAGCCTTCACGAGCGCCAATTTCGAAGCCGATCAAATGCTGCTCTTCAGTTCCGAATATTCCACCAAGTATCCAGATATCCTCATCCCAATTCCCGGTAATAAAACATCCGGTCGGCGCTCCTTCAACATTCTGTACCAATTCTATCTCTTCGTTTCGAGGATTCGCTCGATAGATTCCAGCGCTGCCGTCATCTTCACGATTCAGAACATAAAGCGGTAGGTTATTATCATCTTCCTCAAGCCAGGCAAATCCATAAACACCATTTAAACCATGCCCGTTCCATTCATATAATGTGTTTCCCTCTCTATCAACGAGATACCATGGTTCAGCCCATTCCGAAGCCCAGAATGCATCGGTTTCCGCATCATAAGCTAGCGCTCGATTAAGGGTTAAAGGAGCGCCTAAGAATGAAGCGTTAAAACCATTGTTGAATGATACAATCTGACTGCCTTGTGAGCCATAGAAAAACTCTCCATCGGTTGCCAAATCACGCAATCCCCATCCTGCAGGTTCTATCGGTTGATTTACTATTTGCTCCAAGTTTCCATCAAAGTCCAATCTGGCGATGACATTACCACGTACAGGATCTCCGGCGGTAATTACAAACTCATCATCAATTCCACATTCAGCTCCCATAATGCGATGTAAATCGGTTATTTCGGAAAGGTTGTAATCGAAAACAATATCCCATGGATCATCGCGTTTGGGTGAATCTTCTTTAAAGCCTCTTAAAGATCGGTTTTGCCCATCATCTCTTATTATTAGTTCCGAACGAGTGCGAATGTTGTACGGTATTGTGATTTCACTGTTATTAAATATTGTAAAAGTCAAACTGGCTCGATCATCAGCTCCGAATATGTACTCGAAAACTTCAGGTTCAACAGCAACTTCAGGATAATATATCTCTACATTAAATTCATGTTGTCCGTCCGGGTCAATATTTATATCAGTTTCAGTAACAGGACAGCCTGGTTTTGCAACTCTAAGCAATCTCTGTCCGGGAATAACGTTCGTTAGCAAATATCTGCCCTGTTCGTCGGATACTGCCGAACTCCTCCCTATTGAAACCGTGGCGCTCTGTACCGTTTGTTCATTTTGATCGCTGATAACGCCTGAAACCTCAGCGTATTCAATTACCGAGCAGCCCCATAGAACAAGGTCATCAATATACCAACCGGCAAACCAGGAGATGCTTTGATCAGATGCAAACCTGAACTTGAATCTAACCGTATGATCAACGTAAGTTGATAAGTCAAAACTAACTAATGCCCAGGTTCCGTTATCACCGGAAAAACCCGGTGTATTCCTGAGCGCTGCTACAGTCCGAACAGGATAACCACCAAGCGGAGATATCAAACTCCAATCACCGCCGTCAACCGATATAAACACCTGTCCGCCATCATGTCCTTCCTCTGTTGAATAATAATGAAAGAAATCCATCTGAGCAGTTTCAGTCTCAACCATGAACTCGTCAACTGTAGTCATAATCCAGTTGATGTTATCGATATAGCGTCCATCAACGGGATTAGTCGCCCAATAATACGATCCTGAATGAGCGCCTCTTGGTCCAAATGCATCTTCATCACTACGCTCCCAGGCATCCCTATTCGGAATAGCCTCAAGTCCAATATTATCCCATCTTTCAAAATCGTTTGTTACAGCCAGCCCCAAAGGCTCTGAAAACTGTAATGGTTGAGAAAAATTAGGAATTTCATCATAAGCAACCAATGAAAAATCGTACCAGCCTTCGTCACCGACGTCAACTGAACCGCTCCATGAGTTGGTTTCCGCATCAACCTCATCGACCAATTCACCGTTAATATAGACCTGTGTTCCTGCAAAATCTTCGCAATCGGTGTTATCCTCGTTGAATTCCGGCGCATCCCAACTAAGAGTAAAATCACTTCCATCGCGTTCAAGAGACGGTCGTCCGACAAAACCCGGAGGCATGTTTGCCGCTGCAATGATTTCAGCGCCTCCGCGTTCATCATCCTCGTTGTAAACAGCGGTAATCTTGAATGTATGCTCCTCATTCTCACCATCCGTGCCTACGTAGTAATAAGTTGATGTATCATCATAAACGTCTTCGAGCAGTTCATCATCGACGTAAATATTATATTTTGTAAATTCATCACGTCCCGGTATGTCAATGTGTGAATAGATATTTGACCAATCGAAAGGATCGCCAGTTGGTTTATTAAATTTGAAAGCCGGATCAATCATTACAATCCTGTTGTTGAAGTCAGCACTTCGTCCGTCGGAAGTTCTGAGTGATCGCCGAGGCGCTAAAACCTGTTCTTCACCACTATCCTCAAAATATTTGAAGATAACCATTCGCGCCATCAGATCACCGGACAGATTGTTATATTCACTCCACTCATTATCAATACGTACAAAGTAAGCGCCATCATTATCAACTGAAGAATCAAGTCCCATGTATTCCCATTCGTCAAAATCTCCACCGGTATTACGGTTTGAACCAAAATATAAAGGTCCTTCAAGAAATCTCGCATAATCAATATTAACGGTCATCCAACCATCATCATCCCTAATCTCTTCTTCAATAATCAATTCACCGGGTAAACCGGTTTCGGGATCTTCATTGAAAACTTTAAATGAAGTCCGATCATTCCAACCTGATGGTAATCCTAAATTTGTTACATCACCTGAAGTTAGGATATAAATACTAATTGAAAGAATATCATATAGTCCTTCGGGTTCGAACCGTGCAGCAAATACATCAAGTCGGTTCTGCATATAAATTCCACCTGCAAGTGTCCCATCATCATAATGCAAGACGCTGTCTATACCATTCGCTCCTGCCGGAAGCCAGGCAAGATCAATAAGTTCATCGTGATAACCATCCGCTCTGATCCTTTGGACGCCAACCTTGTCGTCCATTTCGAAACTGACATCAATTGATTGGTCTTCAACGACTTCAACATTTTCATCCGGATCCGCCCACCAACCTGTCAGCCTTGCCCTGACAGTGTAATTACCGGGAGGAACTCTTAAAGTATATGCTCCTTCAGCATCGGTTGTATCCACGTCAGAAACTCTATCGCCAGCCTCAGAAACAGCCGAAAGTTCCACACCTTCGAGTACAGATTCATAGACACTTGTAATGTGACCTTCAATAGTTCCAAATGCAGGCGGATGTAAGATAATCTCCTCATCAAATCGAAAATCTTCATCAGGCTCAAGAACTATCTCATCACTGATATAAGTTACAAATCCTTCCAGCTCAGCGCTTAAAACGTAGGGTACTTCGGGTAAAAGGTTTTCAAAAACAAAGCTACCATCAACGTCTGGATTTGTCTCGAGATTGTTTAAATAGATTTCAACTTCTTCTATCTCACCATCCCCGTCAAGACCGATAACTCCACCTATTGAACCCGGACCTGACGTAACCTCGATATGACAAAACAGCCTGACAATATCAGCAGTCATTAAATCATGTATTTCAATTTCAGCCTGTCTTTCGCCGATAATCCCATCTGCATTGAAATTAATATGCAACTCACGGTTTTCATTGCCTCCGATGGCACTTCGAGCGTGATCCGTTGCAATCCATGAGCTGTGAGGATGTAGTTGATAGAGCTTCACATAATCGTTTTCAGGTCCCTGGATGAGCGCTCCCAGAACAAAGTTATGCGTATCATAGAGATAACTGATAAACAGACCTCCTGCATATCCTTCGTTGATCTCAGCAGTGGTAATCATTCGCTCAATCTCATGTGTTTCGGTATTACATCGGTAAACGGCGCCTCCACCGTTTTCGTCTTCCTGATTATGCACATAGAGATTGGCGCCATCAGGATCGGCAGGATTCCAAGCCATACCAACAACGCCTTCCAAGCCATGATGCGCTATAATATCGAGAATATCGCCATTACGACCAATCTTATACCATGAATCGTTCCAGTCACCTATCCAGAAAGCATCCTCTTCCGGAACCCAGGCTACAGCTCGGTTAAGCGCCAGTACAGACACCTCCGGTGTGATCCAGTCTGCATTATTATTTACTCCAGTAATCGGATTCAAGCTAATTAGATCTTCAGGTCCTACTCCCCCGTAAATATAGGTTTCATCATAAGTCAGATCACGCAGTCCCCAGTCAACAATTGATCCATGACTCTGGGGAACATTATCAATGTAACTGCCGTCTCTGTTGAACTGATACAGTCGGCAGTCACCGCTGTTAAAATCACCTGCGGCAGCAATCAGCCTATAACCACCTGGTGACCACCATTTTACAAACTCAGCGCCGATAAAAAATTGCTCGTCTGTCTCAGCAGTAAGATTATAAGTCTGTATAAGCTCCCATATATCTCCACTTGCAGCAGACCCACTTAAAGGCATTGGTTCCCGTCCATTTGGGAAGTAATTGATGAATACCTGGTATTCCGTGTCCATTTCCCACTCATTAGAAATAGTCACAACATGTTCAACACTCGCATTATAATCAAGTTCTATTTCAAATACATCATTATCAACACTTAAATGTGACTGATGCCTCAACATAGAGATAATAAATTCGTTATCCTCATCGGCAACAACATCAACCTGAGCTTCTTCTCTTATATAGCCAATTCTTTCAGCAGAAATTGTATATTCACCCTCAGGAACATCATTAATCCAGGGTGAATAACCATTAAAGTCTGTATATCCCGACCAAAATTCCCCGAGTTGAACAAAAGCGCCCTGAATTGGGTCTCCATCATCAATATCTTCTACATCTATTTTTACCCTTCCGAAAAGTGGCTCAAAAACAGTCAAATTATCAATAAACCAACCCTGATAGTTACTAAAACTGTCATCACTTTTGAACACTATGCGAATATCAACAATATCTCCACTGTACTCGCTGAGGTCGAAGTTTACTGATTCCCAGCCGTTTGTCCTGCCTGAAAAACCTGGTTGCCCATCCAGTGCAAAAACACTCTCATCCGGATAACCGTCTCTTGGCTCTAATACCGTCCAGCGCTCGCCATCGGTAGAGAGTTCAATTCTACCACCGTCAAAACCACCCTCAACATCCATATAGTGAAAGAAACCAAGCCAGCAAAAATCCATCTCAACAAGATCAATCGGTGGTAAAATAAGATAAAACTCTGCAAGATCCGGATAATTACCATTGAGAAGCGTACCCCAGGCGCGTTCACCTTCGGCAGC
>JAIPJL010000073.1 GCA_021734165.1 bacterium
TTGGAAAAAAAAGTGTGGAAATATGGACAGCTGAATTGGCTACGGAAACTCAATGAAACTGTGAAAGAACACAAAATTAATACAAAAAGTGTTACCTATGTGGTGAATACAAGTGTAACCTATGTGTTGAATACATACAAGGGCGTCTGACACCACTACTACTCTTTCTTTTCTTCGGTCTTCCTTGTTTCCTTCACTTCTTTATTCTTATTAAGCATTTTCTTAATGTCCAGCCCCGACAGCGATTTGATCACATCCGGTAACTGAGCTAATATTTCAGCCACAGGTTTCGTCACGCGTGTAGCGCCCGACTCGCCGTCACCACTGTCAATTACAACCATTTTATCAATACGTGACATCGGCTCGGAAACCGCCCTTGCCAGTTCAGGCAGTTTCTCCATCAGCATCTGCGTGACCGCGGCTTCATTATAGGACTTGTAAGCGTCTGCCTTGGCAGACATGGCGTCCGCTTCTGCCACACCAAGTTTCCGAGTGTATTCAATACGGCTGATACCGGCGGCTTTCTTGACTTCAACCTCAGCGAGACCCTCTGATGTTTGAGCAGCAGCTCGTCCTTCAGCTTCGGAAGCAAGCCTGAACTTCTCAGCAGCAGCTTCGGTTTCGATCTGGAACTTACGGGCTTCAGCAGGACGTTTCACGGTAGCTTCAAGCTCGAGTTCACGCCGCTTGATCTCCTGCTCTTCGACCTTGATTGAAGCTTCCTTCTCAACTAGCCTTGCGTCGTATTCAGCGCGTTTTAAGTAGGCAGCCTGCTTGTGGCGTTCGAGGTCATAAGCGGCGTCCGACTTAGCTTTGCGAGTGTTGATGTCGATCTGGAATTCTGCTTTTTTGAGTTCGTAATCCTTGCTTGCGGAAGAAATATCAGTTTCAACCTGGAAGCGTACAACATCACCTTCTTTGCGTGCTATCGCAGATTTGATGATGGTGTCTTTTTCGGTTTCGGCCTGTGCGACGGCAGCATCTCGTTTGACCTGAGCAATGCGAGGTTGTCCGAGAGCCTTTAAGTAACCTTGAGTATCTGAAATATCACCAAGGTTAAATGAGATCAGTTCAAGTCCCATCTTTTCAAAATCTGACTGGGCGTTCTTCCTGACTAAATCTGCAAATCCATCTCTGTTCTGATAGACTTCCTCAACCGTCATTCCACCGATAGCAGAACGGACATAACCTTCCAGAATGTGGCCAGAGACTTCTTTTATGCCAGAAGAACCACTGCCGAGGAACTGCTCTGCTGCGTTGCGAATGGATTTCTCATTGGAAGCAACTTTGATTTGTGCTGCTGCTTCAGCAATGATATGAACGCCCTGTTTTGTGAGGACTTCAGGAGTCTTAACAGTGATTGAGTATATTTCTAACGGCAAAACCTGAGCGGATTCGGTAAACGGCATTACAAAACCACCACCACCTATAAATATACGATAGCCGACCATCTTGGTTTCGCCGTCTTCTTCGATCTTTCTTCTGCGACCACCAGAAATGATTAGTACTTCGTTTGGACCAACTTTTCGGTATTGTTTTGCTAATGCGAATATAATTATAGCAATAACAACAACTACGACACCGAGTATTATTAAAAGACTTGCTGTATTCATCAGCGGTATTCCTTGTGAGAACTAAAAAGTTTTAATCTACCTGAAAAAACCTAAATGACACGAGTATATAAATATATTACCTGCCTAATCCTAATGCAAATATTTTCACAAACTCCCAACCCTACTATGCAAATATGGCAGTGAACTTAAATGTTAAAACACATAATGTATCGATCCTTGTGGTAACGGCATAAAACTACCATCCCAGGCTGTCATCATAAGATCGAAGGACGTCCAGATTCTCTCGTAACTGCACCAACTGAAACCGAGTCCGATTCCACCAGCAAATTTTCCATTTCCCGATTCCACTATTAAAGATCCTCCGAAAGCTCCATACAACGCAGATTGTTTTCCACGATGAAAAACATAAAGCGGTTCCACCGCAAAATTGAAGAAGGATTCTTCACCGGAGTTCCAAAATAAAAACGCGCTATGCAAACTTAAACCGTGTTCGGGAAACAGGCGGTAACTGAAACCCCAGCCTCCGACCATGCCGGCGCTGAGTCCAAGTCCGTGGAATAAAGGAGTTGTTTCACAGGTGGCATTTTGAGGAAACAGCATAAATAATAATAAAACAATCAGGAAAACTGTTATGCATTGTTTTGTCATGATAACTCCGATTTGACAAATTTATTTATTTTGCATTCTCAACCATTCATCCTTCAAACCAACAGATCGGTTAAAAACGAGTTTATTTGCATTTGAATCCAAATCAACACAGAAATATCCCTGTCGTTCAAACTGGCAGAAGTAGCCTACTGAAACATCCTTCAAACTTGGTTCTAATTTACAGGTATTTAGAATTACTCTCGAGCTTTGATTGATATTATCTTTCCAGTTACTTCCCTGCTCTTCTTCCAAAGGGTCTTCCTTACTAAATAAATGATCATACAATCGAACCTCTGCATCAATAGCATGCTCGGCGGATACCCAGTGTAGTGTGGCTTTAACTTTGCGTCCGTCAGGAGAATTTCCACCACGGGATGCAGGATCATAAGTGCAATGAAGCTCGATCACCTCGCCTGTCGTTTCATCTTTGATTACATCCTCACATTTGATGAAATAAGCATACCTGAGGCGAACTTCTCGTCCTGGAGCCAAACGATAGAACTTCTTCGGTGGATCTTCCATGAAGTCATCACGCTCAATATAAAGTGTCTTTGAGAAAGGCACTTTTCTTATTCCTGCGGATGCATCCTCAGGATTATTAACAGCTTCCATCTCTTCAGTAAGATCATCAGGGTAGTTATCAATGACAACCTTCAGTGGATTTAATACAGCCATCCTGCGAGGCGCAGATTTATTCTGTTCTTCACGCAGGCAGTGCTCGAGCATAGCAACATCGACAACACTGTTGCGTTTAGCGACTCCGATCCTGGTCAGAAAATTCCGGATTGCGGTTGGAGTAAATCCGCGTCGTCTTAAACCACATAGAGTCGGCATACGCGGGTCATCCCAACCGTCAACATATCTTTCCTCAACAAGCTCGCGAAGCTTGCGTTTGCTCATTATCGTATGATTCAAATTGAGTCTTGCAAACTCGATTTGCTGCGGGTGGTGTATTTCAAGCTGCTCGATATACCAATCATATAAGGGACGGTGATCTTCGAACTCCAGCGAGCATATCGAATGGGTTATGCCTTCTATCGAGTCCGATTGACCGTGAGTGAAATCATAGGTTGGATAGATACACCACTTATCACCGCTGCGATGATGTGTCGCATGCAGGATGCGATACATTACCGGATCGCGCATGTTCAGATTGCCGGACGCCATATCGATCTTTGCTCTCAGAACACGAGTGCCATTTTCAAATTCACCTGACCGCATACGCTTGAACAAGTCGAGGTTTTCATCTATACTACGATCACGGTAAGGACTGTTTATGCCGGGTTCTTTAAGTGTGCCTCTGGTATTCCTTATTTCGTCAGCGCTCAAATCGCAAACATAGGCTTTGCCTTTTTTGATCAGATCAATAGCAAATTCGTAGAGTTTATCAAAATAATCAGAAGCATAGAACAGTCTGTCTTCCCATTCAAAACCCAGCCAGCGGATGTCATTCATTATCGATTCGGCATATTCAGCGCCTTCTTTAACCGGATTTGTATCGTCAAAGCGCAAATTACACAGTCCGTTAAAATCCTCTGCAAAGCCGAAGTTCATGCAGATGGATTTTGCATGTCCGATGTGAAGATAGCCGTTGGGTTCCGGCGGAAAACGTGTGTAAACTTTACCGTCGTTCTTGTTGTTTTTTACATCATCCTTAATAATCTCACGAATGAAATTAGAAGCGGTTACAGAATCTGATGGCATCAGAAATTACCTTAATTGTTAAACTGTTTAAATACAAAGACACAAAGACATAATATGCATGATTTTACTGTCTTTGTGCCTTGTAAGAATGTCTTAGAAAGCTTTAAGTAATCAACAGATCAAACAGCCGTGATCTATCTCAGGTACACTAATTTTTGAGAGTAGATTTTATTGTCTGAGATTAATCTGCAATTATAAATCCCATTTGTCAATCCATATTTTACAGCGTCAAGTGATATAGCATTTTTACCAGACTGAAACTCTCCATCTACAACACGGGCGATCTCGCGCCCGGTTAAATCGTGAAGCGTCATTAATATATATCCGTTGTGGTCAAGGGTGAACGGTATAGTTACAGATGAATTAAACGGATTAGGATATGCAGCTTCAAACTGAGTAGAAATGGGTGTTGAAACCAGATCTTTAGGCACGCTTAACAACTCAATAGTGACACTCTCTGACTGTAAAATTTCCATATCCCGCCGTTGTACCCATGCAACAACCTGTAAATTTTCAAGTTCGTTATCACACCAGCCGACATTCAGTGGTGATTCGGTTTCATAAGTCCATACGTAATTGCGGACAATACTAAACCTGATTCCTTCACCGTCTGGATATAAGTCGAGGACATTTCCTGTAAAGCGGTGTTGTCCGCTTTCAGCTTCATATTCAATCTCTCTTTCGCAGAGAGCTAAAAACAAAGTTAGATTTGAAATATTCCCATCCGATGTAACATTGACGGTTGTTAGTAATGTATCAGCAAACGCAAAAGCTTCAATTTCGATCAGAAGAGGTGTCTCAACTTGAAGGCGTTCACCTACGTAATCAATGGTATTTTCAACAATGTTACCTTCATGAAAATCAATTCGATGTCCATCGTAAAAGAATGATGGGACGCCCATAAACTGATCTCTTTCCATCCAGCCAACACGGGTTACGATATCATCATATTCAGGGAAATGCCTGCAATAGTTTTCCCAGTACCAGGGATCTCCATTATCAGGCCACCAGGTGTGATACTGGAGGAAAATGAAATTATCAAAGCTCTCTTCAAGTTCATTCTGTACCGGTGGGATATATTGCGGGCAGAGCGGGCAACCTGAATTCGCGAATATTTCCACCAGCAGCATTCTGTCATGAGCATAAACACTGACATTCAGAACTGATACTACAACCCAGATTGAGATTAGAATCAGGACTGAGTGTCTGACAAGTTTTAAGGTTTTCCTCTGGAACATTTTATGTTTCACTCCACACAAAATATTTGTCTGCTTGATGCAATACAGGTTGTCTTTCTTTAGTACAACTAATCAGTTAAATTTAATTACATATAGAGCTTCTGTCAAGGCTTTCTCTTAAGAACAAGTGTAACTATCTCCGGAGTAGCTCCAATTCTTACCGGTGGTCCCCAGGTTCCGACGCCTGTCGTTAGAAGGAATTTCATTGTACCAATTTCACTCAAACCGGTTTTAACTCCATAAACAGCTTCGGCAATATATCCTGCAGGCCAGATTTGTCCTCTATGAACGTGACCGGACAGCATTATATCGACCCCTGCTTCCTCAGCTTCTTTAAGTCTTCTTGGAGTGTGGTGCATGAGGATAATGGGGAGATTCGCGCTTCCCCCTTCTTTCACTAATTTCTTAATTGTCACCTTCTGAGTATTAAAGTCCTTGTGACCTTCTTCATCTTCGAGTCCAATCAAAACCAGTTTTCCATCAATAACAGTAGTTTGATTCATTAGCAATGTAATTCCCGCTTCATGAAGTAGTTCATCAAATTCCTTAACGCCTGCATAAAATTCGTGATTACCGGTAACTGCGAAAGCGCCGTCGGTTGCTTCTATCTGAGAAAGATACTCCGGAGCCCAGGTAAGATGTGCGCCGGATTCATCGAGGAGGTCACCAACAATCAGAACCAGGTCGGGATACTGCTCATTCACCTGAGCAACGATTCGCTTTAATCGCTTTGGACCTACAATCGTTCCAAGATGAGAATCGGAGAACATGAGCACGCGATAGTCTTCGATCTCTTCAGGTAGATTATCCAATTCAACAGTATATTCAGGCATTTTAGGATATAGGCTGCGGATAAAACCGCCGGTTAGCAGCATAATAATTGTAATCATTGATATTGAAAATATTAATCTACCGGATCTGATTTTATTATCAAGAATCCATTGAGGCAGCCATCCGGTTAACGTATCGATTAATTTTACCAGATCGACAAGCAGGCAGATTAGCAGACCGTAAAACATGACCGCCAGCCAGAACGAGCCTATCCAGACAAAGATTTTGCCTATCGAAGGAGCGAATCCGCTTCCAATTAGAGCGCGCCCTATAGGGAAAGCGAGTATTCCTGTGAACAGAATGATGCGCAATACCCATATCCACATTCCAACAGGCGCAGCAGCGTGCATGGTACGTCTGTAAATGTAAAAATTTACACTGACGTAAACTGCAAGTACTATAACGATGAAGATTATAAATGTTTTTGTGTTGTCCATTTTCTAAGTTTACAAGTTAATTCTATCAGAAGCATCAGTGGCGTCAGGCGTTATCGCCTGACGCTTGAATCCTATTAACCTTTTTCAGCACATCTTCGATGTCGAGCCCTGCAACTTCAACAGCTTCTTTCAGCGTGCCCCAGATGGGAGCGCCGCACTGAATACAAATAACGCCCAATCGTGTCAATGTTCCCACAGCTTCGGGATATTTTTCTACAATATCCTCAACGTACATATCTTCAGTGATTAATGTTTTCATTTTAGTCTTCCCGTTTGGTTCTCAGATGTGCCAATTCACTCGGTGTAGCTAATCCAGTTACTACGAGTATAAACGGATACAGAAAACAACTAACGTAACTGATCCAGTTCATTTCGTATTGCTTTCCTATGGCGCTAATCGCATAAATCAATCCTCCTGTTAGCAGGAGATGGAAGATGCGTTTCCATTCCCAGTTAATTGGGTAACGCTTGTTAATATATACATATAATAGAATAGTCATCGCTGCATAAGCTGCAACCGTCGCCCAGGCTGAAGCCCACATACCGTGCTTTGGAACGAACGCAACATTGATGGCAATATTAACCAATGCTGCAGCGCCTGTAATAAACGGCAGAACGTACATTTTCTTTTTAAGATACATCCCCACCATGAAAACAGCGTAAGCTCCGTTAAATACCTGAGCAAGCAGTACTACAGGGAATATTTTTAATCCTTCCCAGTATTCAGGCGCTATTATATACCCGATGACAGGAAAATTCCAGGTCGCAATCGGTTCGACGAAGGCCGTCAGTAAAAGGTATAACCAGAATGTTACCGCCATATAATAGGTAAACACGCGGGCGTAAACTTCCTGAGCATTTGAACTGTCCGAAATCTGCAGAAAAAACGGTTGCCAGGCATAGCGGAAACCCATTGCGACAATTGATAAAAACAATCCAAGTTTGTAACCGGCTGAATAAATACCTACTTCAGCAGTTGATCTTAGCAACGCCAGTATTTTTCTGTCAGCAAGTTCGATAACCTGCACAAAGAGCGAATTAGGCAGATTGGGCAGCCCGAAAGCCAGACATGCTATGATAATCGCTTTGTCAAACTTAAGCTTAAGCCTGCTGAAGATGGTGGGAAGACAGATGATTAACGTCACAGCAGCAGATATGGCATTCGCCTCAAATATGCCCTGCACACCGCGTCCCATCCAGACCAGAAATACTAAAGTCAAACCTGTCTGGACGATCACACCGGTGAGTTTGGCAAAGAGAAAAAGCCCGGGCTTGTTTTCACCACGCATAATCACCAGTGGAAATGCCGACATATTGTCAAGCCAGACGATTATAGCGCAAAGATGCAGTGTAACAATTGTCCATTCAGGGAAGGGAGCTTCATAACCAACAAACAACTCAACCCAGAATCCGTCCCAATACCAGATTGCGCCCGCGATAGCGGTTGAAAAGAACAGCATCCCCCAGAATATCGTACTGAAAATAGCTTTGCGTTGTTCGCTGATCTTCTCAAGGACGTAATAGCGCAGTAACGCAATATCCTGACCGAGCCGGACGATCTCCATCATGACGGCAATCAGGATGTAGAACAGCGTCTGCTCACCGAACTGCTCCGGAGGCAGATAGTGAGTGAAAAACGGCAGGAGCAGAAACCACACTAGCCGGGTCACAACATGACCCACACCGTAAACGAGGGTTTGTCCTGAAAGTCTTTTTATTGCGTTGAACAATTTATAGTTTTTGCTAATTCTTAACAGTAGAACAAACATTCTTGTTTGTCAATCAAATTATATGGAATGTGCCTTTCAATGACAAGCAGGAATGCTTGTCCTACTGATATTACTGCTCTTTAACCCAATTAACGAATTCTATTATTCCTAAACGTTTCTGTTCACCGTCAGACAATCGTTTAGCAGTTACGATAATATCATCTATTTCAACATGTTTCTGATTAATCTCATCCTCACCAATGATCACTACATAAGGAATGCCATTCTTATCAGCGTTTTTTATTTGTTTCCCTGTCTTTTTACCGCGATCATATCCAAGTTCACATGATATACCATTATGTTTTAGTATTTTCATCACACGACCACAAAATGCAGCGCCCAATTCATTATTAAGCAGATCAATAATCTCCACATCAACAGAAGCATTTTCAGCCTCCAATAATCCTTTATCATTAAGAACCTCAACGATACGTTCCAGTCCGAATGATGTTCCAACCGCAGGAATAGACTGCTTGCTGAACATGCCTACTAATTCATCATATCTACCACCGCCACAAAGTGAACCTATTGACGGATCCGATCCAACGACTTCAAAAACAGGTCCTGTATAATAATCAAGCCCCCTCGCCAGAGCCTGATCGAAGCGGACTATGCTGTCAGGAATGCCGAGATTTTCCAGAAGTTTGAAAAGCTCTTCAAGCTGCACGAGACTTTCGTCATCACCACCGAGGAATGCCCTGATGTTCTGAAAAAGTCTGTTTAATTCATCTTTAGTCTCTATATAACATCTTTGATCCGCGAGCTCCCATAATTCATCTAACTTTGTAGTTTCGAGTCCACGTTCTTTCATATCCTTCGCAACGCCGTCTCTTCCTATTTTGTCAAGCTTGTCAAGCGCTGTGCAGAAATTGGTAAACTGATCGGAAGTGTTACCACAAGCTTTAGAAAGCGCTTTCAGCAATCTACGATGATTTACTAATACTTCAAAGCCAGGAAAGTCCAATTCCTGAAATATATCAATTACTAGCAGGATGATTTCTGCGTCAGCTACAATCGAGTCCGTCCCGACAATATCAACGTCACACTGAATGAATTCGCGAAAGCGTCCGCGCTGAGGTCTGTCAGCGCGCCAGACCGAAGCGATTTGGTATCTCTTGAAGGGCTTGGGAAGTTCATTGGCATATTGAGCAACCACGCGCGCCAAAGAGACTGTGAGATCATATCGAAGCCCAAGATCGGATACCGCATTGCTGATCTGATCGGTCAAACCAACAGGTCCGGTTTCGGATCCCTGGTTTAATAGCAAAACCTCTTCAAGAGTGCGTTTTAAGTCATCGCCTCGTTTCAGAACTTTGTAGATGAGCTTATCGCCTTCATCACCATACTTGCCTGTCAGGATTTCGAGCCGCTCCATGGCTGGTGTTTCAAGCGGTTGAAATCCATACAGCTCGAATATGCGAACCATTTTATCTACAACCTGCAGGCGGGGTCTAAGCTGTGCAGGCAGGTGATCCCTCATCCCTCGCGGAGGCGCCGGTTTTATTTGTTTTTTATTTTGTTTCATAATGCAAAGGTTTAGAGTACACGCTTCAGCGTGTCCCAGCGGACTGAGGTATTACTCTAAACTGTATTGTTATTGTTCATCCCAATATTTTGGGATGTTCCAACAGCCTGAAGGCTGAACTCTGAACTGCTATTGCTAAAGTTAGCTGTAAATTATTATGAAAGCAAGATAGCTGTTGTAGTTTAGTTAATCAAACTGTAGTCTTATGATTTTAGTAATATTGAGAGAATCCTTGTATATTTGCATTTACTCTGTTATAATTAATTCTTGACTTAATATAATGTAATGCTTATATTTTCACAATATTTTGTGTAACTCCCAATGAATGGAACCTTGATGAAAATAGTTTTAAGACTACTTCCGCTTCTCCTGATCGGAGTATTCATAATATCCGGTTGTAATATCTATGATTTTACCGCTGCGGATGATGACGCCAGGAGCATAGTTGAAGAGGGAAAGCAGTTACTAAGGGACGGCGATTTCCAGGGTGCTTTAGATAAGTTTAAAGAAGCACTCGCTGACGATTCCCTTAACAGCGAATTACGTTATCTTCATGCGAAAGCAGCCATGAGGAGAACCGGGCAGAATACAATAACACTTGCAACAGAGATTTCAACTTTTCAAACGGATTCACAAAACCGAACAACACTGCCATTTTTAGATCCTGATGAATGGCCCAAAACAAAAGCCGATTCGCTTTATCAGGGTGTGCTTATTGCAGCAGAAGATTTGAAACTGATTGCAGATAGCATTGCTGTCGGCAGCATAGTACCAAAAGATATAAACCTCGGCTTAGCATTTATACTTGCGATCAACGGACTGCTTATTTTCCGTGATACAAACTCCGATACACATATAGATTATAAGGACATAGACCTTAATGTTTTTTTCGTCAATGGCAGACTTAACATTGAAAATCTGGGGCAAATGGTTGATAGCCTCGGAATTGAAAGTGTTAACAACATGATCGATGCCATAACGGATCTGCTCATAAATGGAAGTTTGCAGATTGATGAATTCCTCGGTTCCGGTGAGGAGGATGACAGCGGAATCGATAATGAAGCTATGAAAAATGTGATTAATAAGATTAAAGGCGGATCGAATATATATAAAATTGAGCTTGGCATTGATAACGATGGGGATTGGAATCGCTTAACTGATGATCTTGATGGTAACGGCGTTCCGTCTGCAGATTGGGATGGGCCAGATGAAGATTTCAACGGTGATGGTAATAAACTTTACGACCCTGAACCCCATATAGACGAAGAATTTCTGGATAATATTGATAACGATGGTGATAATTTGATCGATGAAGACAGTAATGGCTCAAAGGGAATTTAGTCTAATGTACTTTACGAAAACAACTCTATTCCTCTTTGTTATAGCTATACTAACTGCTTCAATTCCGGTTTATGGTCAACCACTGCACAGCGGTTACATGTCAATTGCGGCGATGGGTATGGGAGGCGCTTTTACGACGTACTCTAGAGATGCTACCATGACGCTGACTAATCCTGCTCTGCTCAACCGGACAGGATTTCATCTTACAATAATCTCTGTCCCAGCCAGTATTGGTAATGAAGCAAAGGATATTTTTGACTTCTTCGATAATAACGCTGATAGTCTCTCGAATCTGAGTAATTTGAGTGAACCTGGCCAGCAGCAGTTGTCTGACGAAATAAGACCTTTTGATGATAAATGGGTTAATCTCGGCGCTAATCCGTTTCTTGGTTTTACATTACCCGGTAGTAAGTTAGGTTTGGCAATCTACTCCAATATTGTAGCTGCAGTTAAGGTTGATCAGGGTGTGATGATACCTGCCGCAGGTTTGAAAGGCTATGTTGATGCAGGTGTTTCAATCGGCAAAGGTTTTACCGTTATGGATTGGGAATCGGGATTAGCAATTCGCTATTACCAGCGAGCATCCCTTTCACCAAAACGGGTTTCCGCCAAAGATATGAACTCAACTAAAGACATAGCCAATGAGTGGAAAAGTGAATTAACAGATATAGAATCCGGTATAGGATTAGACGCTGGTGTAATCAGATCTATATCTGAAAAAACGGATGTCGCAGTTACTGTTCAGGACTTAGTAGGAATTCGCGATGGATGGGTAAAACCAAATCTGATTACAGGTATTGCCTACAAACCGGCTGAAAATCTGATATTATGTGCTGATATGAATGACTGGTTTAATACGCAGGGGGTGGCGTTTTTTCAGAAGCTGGACATGGGCGCTGAATACAGACTTCCATTTTACAAACGCTGGTTGGGCGGGATTGGATTACGCGCAGGTGTTCATCAGGGCTATCCGACATTTGGATTTGGACTTAAAGCGCTTATATTTAACCTGAATTATGCTTATTTCGGAATGGAAGGCGGTAACAAACCAGGCCAGATCATGGAATACAGCCACAGGCTTGGTGTTTCTTTAACTTTCGATTAACAAAGAAAATAAATATTTAAGATTGAAATTAACAACCACGGAGGATTAATGCGTAAAACCACTACTCTGTTTCTAACACTTCTGTTCATGCTGTCACTCGCAGGAACAGTTTCAGCAGCAGACGATGGCTTTCAGGAAACACTAAAAAAACTTGTGGGTGAAAACGCCGAGGGATACATAGCGCCATTTTCAACTGCTTTCGGAACGGCAATGAATTCAGGCTTGTATCACACAGCCAAACCACATGCATTGCTTGGTTTTGACATAAGTCTCAAGCTGATGTATGTAACAGTGCCAACTGAAGGACAAACGTTTGACTTTTTCAGGGAGGGCGCCTTCCCTGTGCCTGTTGATCCAATGCTCGGCGTCACTGGTAATCAGATTGAGATCAATCTGGAGAACATTTATGCGTCTCAAGAACTGCCAACTGTATTTGGATCTGACGAAACGGTAACCATAGCGCCAGATACTGTTGCTGCGAAAACGGAGATAATTACAAAACTTAAAGAAGGTGGCGTAACAGATGGTGAAATTGCCCTAATACCGCAAAGCGAGTGGCATCAAATGTTTGCCGCGATGCCTGCTTTCCCTATTAAAGGCATTGGTTATAGTGTTCTTCCACTGGCAATGCCACAGGTCTCGATCGGTTTGTTAAAGGGCACGGAAGTAATGCTGCGTTTCTTTCCTGAAACTGAAGTTGACCCAGAGATTGGCACTATCGGATTATTGGGTATTGGCGTAAAGCATAGTATCAGTCAGTGGATTCCCATTCCGATGTTCCCGCTTGATATCAGTGGTCAATTTGTTTGGCAGAAATTAACCATTGGTGACATGCTCGAATCAAAACATACCTGCTTTAACATCGAAGCATCTAAAAAACTCGGGATTGGCATAAGCATAACTCCGTATGTTGGATTAGGTATGGAATCATCAACGATGGATGTTTCATACACTCACGCAGGTGTTGATAAAATAGAGGGTACAGCGGATGATATTCCGATTAGTTTCAGCCTTGACGGTGACAACGGTTTCCGTATGACCGGTGGCGTCAGGCTTGGTCTGTTGATCGGAACTCTCAATGTTGATTATTCACTCGGTGAATACAGCGTTATTTCCGCAGGATTTGGATTAACACTGCGTTAATCAAAGCTGTAAAACCCGTAAAATTAAAAACCCACCTGAGCAATCGGGTGGGTTTTTTGTGATAACGAGAAATTGTTATAGCGCTTCCTTAAATCAGATTATCTTATATTCCTTCAGATGATTATATGAGTCAACCACGATGACCTGTATAATCTTGTATGCCGGAATGGCGATGAACATTCCCAACGCTCCGGCAAGCCTGCCTCCGACCAGTACCACCAATAACACCGTCGCAGGATGAACATCTACAGACCGTCCTATTAAAAACGGTTTCGCAAGGATGTTGTCGAATATCTGGATTGCAGATAAAATAATAATCATCCAGACTAATCCAACCAACGGCGGATCGTAGGTTATCAATACGATCAGACCTATAGGGAAATAGGCAATCAATGGACCGAAAAAAGGAATTGTGTTCAGTAATCCGTTGATCAATCCAAGGACTATAGCAAACTTGATACCCAATATCTCCAGCGATACCCAAGTCATTAAACCAATCACCAGTGACTCAACCAGTATGCTGCGAATGTAATTACCAAGCTGTTGATCAACGCGATATACAAGCGATAAGCTCATCTCAAAGAAGCGGTTTGGTACTTTCTCAATAAGATTCTTAACAAATAATGAACCATCCTTGAGAAAGAAGAAAATCAACATCGGTACAACTGCTGATAGCATTAATACATTCATTGCGCCTGCAAGCAGCTTTGTTGATTGTTGAAGAAATGCTGAAACCGTCGAAGTGAATTTACCCACCCAATCCTGCATTTGATCCTGACCCATTCCAACCCAGTCGGAAAAACCTGGCAGTCGAATATCTACCCAGGAAACAACGCTGGTGTAATAAGCATTAAAATCAATATCTTTCAGTATAGCTACAAGCAGGAATCCCTGGTCAATCAGTACCGGAATGAAAAATCGAAGTGATACAACAATTACTACAGCAGTTAATACAAAAACTCCTGCAATAGCCCATACTCTGGGCACACCGAGATGTTCGAAATGAGCGACTCCAGGCTTCATTACATAGGTAATTATAATGGAAACAATCAGCATTACCAGCAGGTCGCTGATTAATGGAAAGATAAGCAGGAAGATTACCAGCGATGCGATAAAGAAAATCGAGAGCAAGATACGACGATAAACCGGACTAATTACCGGATGAGCTGGAATCATTTCGCTTCTAACTCCCTGATACGATCGCGACTTTCAGCGAGCCGTCTGTTTGCTTCACGCAGCCTGTTTATAATGATAATGGCAAGTCTTTCCATTAGTAATAAACCCAACTTCGGTCGTCTGTGCATCAAATCTTTCAGTTGAGGTCGGAATATCCCCACCAACTGAGTCTTGCCAATCGCATTTACTGTAGCAGATCGATAAACCTCCTCAACGAGAGACATTTCACCGAAAAAATCTCCTTTATTAAGAATAGCAACTTCAGTTTTCACTCCACCAAGATCAATATTTAAAACTCTGGCGGATCCTTCGATAATTATATACATCCCCAAGCCGGGTGTATCATACTCAAAAATTATCTCCCCATCTGAGTAAATCCTCTGATGAAATAGATCTGAAAGCTCTCGCCAATCCCTCTGGGACAGCTTACTGAATAACGACAGCGAAGTGAGAATCTCCTTTATATCGATGTCACGCTTCTCCTTAGAAATAACTACAGGCTGCCAATCTACCTCCGTAGTGTAACTCTCGGTTTTCATTTTATCGTCCTGTTCATTCATTCAATTTTCTCCATGTCTGAAACTATTCTGTAATTTAATCATTTCTCTGTTAATGTCCAACCACCATCCCAATCCTCACCAGGAGGATTCTCCATAAAACCAGCGCACCTTTCAACGTAAGTTTTCGATGGACCATCATCAGGTTCAACTTCAAGCGCTTTGTTGAAAATATCTCTTGCGTTCGCAAAGTCCCCTCTCTTGTAGAGCGTTAATCCGTCTCCAAACAATTCCACTGCTTTCAATTTAGCGTCTGACAGATCACTCTCCTTTTCGGCAAGTAATTCAAAAACTGTAACAGGTTTGGTTTTGCCTTTGACTATGATGAAATCAAGTGGTCTTGTAACAAATTTCTCATTAACCTCAGCCCATGTTTCTCTTCCGATGATAATCTCTGTCCCATATATTTTGTTAGCGCCTTCAAGCCTGCTGGCGAGATTAACAGAGTCACCCATAACCGTATAGTCAAAGACAACCTCTGAACCCATATTTCCAACGATCATCTCTCCGGTATTGACGCCAACACGACAGTATAATGTGTCCCGGTTATCTTCGTGCCATTTAACTCTCATTTGAGCAAGTTTCTTCTGCATTTGCAGCGCAGTTCGACAGCATTGTATTGGGTGTTCGGGATTCCAGATCGGCGCCCCGAACTCCGCCATTACAAGGTCACCCTCATATTTATCAATAATTCCGCCATTTTCAATTACGATGTTAGTCATTGCCGTTAAGTATTCGTTAAGCAGTGAAATAATCTCTTCAGGCGCTAACCGCTCCGAAATAGTTGTAAAACCAGCCACATCGCTGAATAACACGCTCATGCGCCTACGTTCACCACCAAGGCTGAGTTTATCAGGGTGAGCTTCCAGCTCCTTCACAACATTCTCATTAAGGTAACGCGCAAACATGCCTCTTATTTTGGCTTTTTCACGTTGTGTCAATATAAGTCTTCTTATCAAGTTTACTGGATAACCTATTAAAATTGCCAATAACAAGGGAGCTTCATGCAACCAGAGGCGTTGTGAGGTGAATAACCAGATGTTAAAACTTAATACGAGGAAGATTAAAATTAAAGATATTACTGAAGCCAGCCATTGCGATTTCTGCCTGCCACTGATATTGACAATTATACTTAGTAAAAATGTTCCAAATAATATCCACCAGAATCCGACTGGCCTTATAAATGTTCTATCATAGAACATCTGCAAAGCGTTGGCGTGAACTTCAACTCCCGGTGTTTTTCTCTGATCCTGCGAAAAAAATGGTGTGAATTTATTATCCTGTAAATCTTCAGCAGATGCGCCGACAAATACAACCTTGTCCTTGAAGGGACTTTCCTGAAGCAGGTCTGACATTCCGGATGCGGCAAGTAACATCCGTTCTTCATCTGTCATTCCAGAAAGCAGATCATCAAAATCATATTCTCCCCGGATAACCGAAAGGAAGGAATAGGTAGGAAATGTCCCTGCCGGGCCGTAGTAATGCAGCAGGCAGTGATATAAATCAACTCTCGGAATAGACATATCACTGTAATGGAAATCTCCTTTTTCATCAAAGTGGAAAAGTGTTCCGTCAAGATTATTTAATACCGAATATGTCTTTAGCGCTAAGGATAAATATCCCCGCTGTCCATCCATTAGAAATAACGGATATCGCCTTGTGACGCCATCTAAATCAAGCTTTTCATTGACCAATCCCCAGGGTGTTCCTTCCGGCATAACCTGAGGTACGGCAGTTTTAATATTCCCAAGAGGTTCCTTCAAGCCTCTCTGATAGATGTAGGATATCATCCCTGATAAAACTACTTTGTCAGTCTCGGCAATAGCTGCTTTGAAAATGGAGTCTGATTCTGGAATTAAACCAACACTCGAAAAATCAATATCAAATATAATTTGGCGCGCATCAAGCTTGTTAAGCTTTCTAATCAGGGTTGCATAATGTTTGCGATTGAAAGGATAGGAAAGACTGTCAAGTGTTTCTTGATCTATTGCGACAATTACAATATCTGACTCTGAAAGCGAAGGCGCTTTACGCATCTGGAAGGCGAGATCGTAAAGTTGATTTTCAAATCTTTGAAAAAAATCAAAAAGAGAGATAAAATAGGCTAAAACCGCAATGCTTGTTATAACAATTACACGCTGAAGTAAAGACATATAACCACGACCATTGCTGAATATCTTTCTCATTAGAGATTATCCGAATCAAAATGTGTAGCTATATGTCAGCCTTGTGACAAAATCACCCTGATTTACGAAATCGGTATTATCTTTATTTTTAACATTTTTGGATGACCACTGAGAATCAGATTCCTGCCACTTCCAGTAATCAATACTACCGTCATCATTATGAATGACTTTATTTAAACTGAGCTGGAATTGATGCTGTGATC
>JAIPJL010000074.1 GCA_021734165.1 bacterium
ATTCGTCGCAACAGATAGCGTCATTGACAACTCTTCGTCATATCAGCCCATCCCAACCAACCGCCACTGGGTATTCCTTGAACGACCTGAGCTTAACAGTAACCAACTCGACAGAGCGATAGAAGGTGTTGCGAACGGTTTAACTCCCAGATCGCTCAACCGACGCCGTAAGTGCATCACTCACGAGCCTCCGGTCAGGATCTGTGATCTTCCAATTGACGAGGAGCAGATTGCTGTCATCGAGAGCACAGGCTGCCGGGTTGTGAGCAGGCTTCGCTATATAAATGCCATTACAGTCACCGGATCTGACCAAGCATTGGATGAAGTGAGCAGGCTGCGATTTGTGAAAGATGTAAAACCTGTCATGTCGTATCCGAGTTTGGATAATGAAATAGATAATGAGATTTATCCTGTAAATTATAAATCTCATCACAATCGAAACATAGACGATGCTGAAGTTTACGGACAATCCTGGACTCAAAACCGTCTGGTGAACGTGCCTGCCGTACATGACCGCGGCTATCGGGGACGCGGTGTATTAATCGGTGTGCAGGATACCGGCTTTAATAATCTGAATCATATTGCGTTTAACAATCTAAACGTTGTCGCAGCCTATGATTTCCTTAATAATGATAATAATGTTACCGATCATGGAGATCATGGCAGCGGCAGCCACGGCACCCGGACGTTATCGATCATAGCAGGATTGGATTCGGGATATTTTATCGGGGTTGCTCCGGAAGCGGATTTTGTACTTACTAAAACTGAAAACACCGAATCGGAAACAAGGGTTGAAGAGGATTACTGGATTGCGGGTTTATGGTTTCATGATTCTCTCGGTGTAGATGTACTCTCATCATCTTTGTCTTACCGCGCCTGGTACAACTGGGATGATATGGATGGACAAACAGCATTGACTTCAATTGCGGCTGATTCGGCAGTTAGCGCCGGGATGGTGATAGTCAGTTCAACCGGTAACACCGGACGCTCCAACTATCCCTACTCCAAGATCGGAGCGCCTGCTGACACCCGCGGTGTAATCGGTGTAGGTGGAGTCACACGCGACAGCAGCTATTGGAGTGGTTCATCCCAGGGACCGACTTATGACGGTCGCATCAAGCCAAATGTATCTGCGCAAAGCTCCGTCGTATATACAGCAACCACCTTTAATGATACGATTTATACCACTCACAACGGGACATCGTTTTCGACTCCAACCCTTGCAGGCATAGTAGCTTTAATGCTGGAAGCCAATCCATGGCTGACGCCTGCTGATGTGATGCGAATACTACAAGGTTCATCCAGCCAGGCTGACTCGCCCGATACACTTGTTGGCTACGGTATCCCTGATGCACTGGCGGCTGTTAGAGCCGCTGAAGCGGGAGTAAATCCGGATGATGTTATATTACCTGAAGGGTTTATGTTAACAGTTTATCCTAATCCCTTCAACTCCACTGCTACAATCAGATATTGCATACCTTATTCAAGCTATATGTCTCTTCAGTTGTTTAATATATCGGGACAACAGATAAATACTTTCTTTGAAGGCAATAGACAGGCAGGATTTCACTCAATCAACCTTAATTTAGGAGATTTGTCGTCGGGATTGTATTTCGTGAGCTTAAACTGTTCTGGACAGATATTGACTGAAAAGTTGATATTGATTAAATGATATATTTCTTTTGAGGTTTTTGTGAAAGTCGCATTGAATATAATAATTGAGTTCTAATCAAATAGAGGTTGTGTAGTCGTGGTTGTCCCAACCACGACATCGGGCTTGAGACAAGCCCGACTACAAAGACTTTTGAAAAAACCTCTTTTATTAAACAATCAATAAAAAGTAGAAGGATAGAGATAACTAATAATTGCTTTCAGCATCCTGATATTATCGGGCAATGATTCAGGCCAACGATGGAGATTTTATATTAGTGGGTTAAAGCAATTTATTCAATGCGTATGGATACTGCGAAGCATAGGTTGTTAGGGTTGATCAACATGATAAAGTTGTTTGGACTCAAATGCACGGAGGTAAAAGCCACGATATTCAATTACTTAAACAGGATACAAGTTTTTCATAACAAATGAGGAAAAGATATGAGGTTACTCTCACTATTACTGTTGCTCGTTTTTATCATTTCTATCAATGTAAATGCTCAGGAGATTAATGGTGAACTGTACGAGGTGGATGATAAAATCATCCTGAAAGTATGGGGAAATCATTATGAAAGAGGATACGCACATGGGTACTTACTAGCAGAGAAAGTGAAGCAGGAAGTTGAAGGATTCTTCATTGGCAGAATTTTCAGTAATGACAGCACAACATACAATGAAGCACTCGAATATTTCCAGCAAAATTTCGAAATCGAGCAGAAATATCAAGATGAAGTGCAAGGAATATCTGACGGACTACTCGACGCAGAAATCGATTTATATTGCAGAGTTTTAAACCGGGATATTCAATCGCAGGATATTCTCGCTTTCGCCGTATTTCCCGATATGGCGGTGTCAGGGTTGTTCGGGAATAACGCAAATTTTGGCTGTTCAACACTCTCAAACTGGGGAGAATGCACACGGAATGATGAGGAATTGCAGGGCAATCTAGTTGTTACGAGAGCGCTTGATGGTCACATGGCTCAATTGATCGATGAGAATCATACTATGATCGTTCATTTTCCCTCCGAAGAGACTGAAGTTCCCTGGGCGAATATCTGCTTTCCTGGGATGGTTGC
Source organism: bacterium (assembly GCA_021734165.1). Lineage (GTDB taxonomy): Bacteria > Electryoneota > AABM5-125-24 > Hatepunaeales > Hatepunaeaceae > JAIPJL01. The sequence continues at coordinate 2,730 of JAIPJL010000074.1, forward strand.
GACATTCTCGTGCATTAATCAGCATGGTATTGGAGCTTTTCAGAATTATGGTGCATTCAACCGTATTGTGGATGAAGAAAACCTGCATCCAACAACGCTCTCAATCCGAAACGGAATTGAGGTTTATGATCTGAATGACGATGGTGAGTTTGATCCTTTCGATATTGGTACGGCTTTGGAACAGGAAAACTCGCTAACGCCGTGGATTATAACCACTGTTTGTGCAACAGAAGGTATTATCGTAGAAACAAATAATCAAACCGGAACCGCAATTAGAACTGAAGAAAACAACACTGTTATTCCGGAAAACAGCATCGCTGCTACAAATCATTTCCGGGTTTTACGTGAACCTGTTAATTGTAATCGTTACAGTGGTATCTCGGACTCTTTGGAAGTTAATTCAGAGGTAACAATTGATCGAAATTGGGAGATACTGAGAGGGGCGGCAGGCTTAAACACTAATACCCATTTTATTCAGTATGTACCTTCACTTAATTTGCTGAGGTGGGCTTCTGCTCCGGATAGAAACACTCCAGGACATTCTCAGGAACCTACCGTTTTTGACCTTGAGGAACTGTTTACTCGCCCTTCGTCAGTGCAGTGTGAAGTAGTAATTCCAGATAGATTTGACATGATGACATACCCAAATCCCTTTAATTCGCACACAACGATCAGTTACGGGCTTGGCACTCCCAGCCCTACGCGGATTGCGATATACGATCTCACTGGTCGTGAGATTGTGACGCTGGTTAATGGTAAACTTGAAGCGGGATATTATAATGTGGTGTGGGATGCGTCCGCATTGCCTTCGGGATTATATATCTGCCGGATGGAAGCATGTAGTTATACTAATAGTATCAAGCTCGTTTTAACGAAGTGAAATATTATTAATAAATAAAGTGAGGCTGAAGTGTTCAACAAAAGGTTTCTTTCATTAGTTTTTTGTCTCTGTTATTTTTTATATCACGCAATCAGCGCAGAAGTTATCGCTGCGGGTGATTATTCCTGGGTAAAACCCGGTGATAATGTTGCTGATAACTACCTCCTCGTTAAGGTTGCGGAAAAACAAGCGCCTCTGAAGATAGAATACAACGAGGGAGTACCTGTTTCAGGTATATCCGCTCTTGATAACGTTACTGTCAAATTCGGAGTTTTCAAGATCGAGCAAACCCACCAGATTATGAAAAAAAACCTAAGTAATCCCTGGGCTTCTCACCTTACTCGCTGGTATTCGGTGTATTTTCCAAAAGAAACAGATATTATCGAAATCAAACAAGCGCTCGAACAGGTTGCTGAAATTGAATTTGTTGAATTCAGATCCAAACAAAAACTTCGCTATTGTCCTAATGATGAAATGTATTATCGTCAATGGCATTTTGCTTATTGCGGTTTCGATAAAGCATGGGAATATAGCAAGGGATCTGAAAGTGTTTCTATTGGCATTGTCGATACCGGAATCGATATGGATGTGGAAGAAAACGGCGAACGTATAATTCACGAAGATCTTGAAGCTAACCTCTGGTTCAATGTTGGTGAAGACGCCGATAATAATGGCGTCTATTCACCTGATGATTGGAACGAGCAAGATGACGATGATAACGGTTTTGTTGATGACTTTTTTGGCTGGGATATAACCGGAGATGATAATTGGCCAGATGATATATGGGGCGCCGAAGATGGTCATGGAACAATGGTTTCCGGTATCGCTTCGGGAGTTACAGATAACGAAATCGGTATTGCAAGCACAGGATTTAGCTGCAAATTGATGATCGCCGCTTGTTATGATGAAAATGAACCATATTGGCTAGGGGATGCCTATGCAGGCATCTTATACTGTGCTCAAATGGAAGTTGATATTATAAACATTTCCTGGGGTTATTATGAGAATTTTAATGAGCATGATAATGAAATCATTCAATTTGCTCATGAACAGGGCTGTATAATTATCGGTGCCGCGGGAAATGATTGGGAAGAATATAATCAGGAAGATGATGTTAGTGATTATCCTATCGCATATGATGGTGTTATTGGAGTAGCAAGTGTCACAGATGAAGATATCAGAGCCGGATTCTCAAATTGGGGGAATTTAGTAGATGTGGTGGCTCCGGGGGAAAGAATATATTCATGCAGACCCAGAAACGCATATACAAGTGTATCGGGTAATTCTGCTGCTGCACCTATCGTTGCAGGATTAGCAGGTCTTTTGTTATCTGTAAACCCTGATTTGAATAGAGAACAGGTTTTGGAATTAATGCAAAACACTGCAATAGATGTTTCAGAACAAAATGCAGACTATCCGGGTATTCAATACAGAATTGACGCCGGCGCATTGATATTCTCACTGTTTCCAAGTTTTAGTCTCAATTCATGGGAGTTGAGTGAAATTAACGGAGATAGTGATCATCGCTTTGAATCAGGTGAGGAAATTGCGGTTACAATTACGTTATCTAACCTGCAGGGATTCGCTGATGCCTCAAATGTAAGAGTCCTTCTGAATTCAGAAGATCCCGCTATTGAATTTTCGGTTAATGAGATTGAGATCGGCGAATTGGGTAACGGTGAGAACTACGAAATGAACCTTGAGAATCCATTTCGTTTCAATATCTCGCTAAGCGAATCTCATTACTCAAATTTAATTCTAACAGTTGAAGCCGATCAATGCTCGACGGAATTTGAGCTTCCCTTCATTATTGGACAGCCATATTTTTTAATTGTAGATGATGACGATGGCGAAAACATCGATTCGCTCTATCATGCTGATCTGGATCAAATGTCTTTTATAAATGAGATATACTGCACTGAAAATGAGGAATTACCCGGTATTGATTACCTAAATGAATTTGACGCAATAGTATGGATAACCGGTAACGATAGAAATCCCTTGTCAGATGATGAAATGGAAATTATGCTGAATTATCTCGAAAGCGGCGGATATTTGATTCTGATTGGTCAGTACATTGGTGATGACCATGCTGATTCGGGCTTTCTGACAAACTATCTTCACATCAGACATTTGAATGATGAAATGCCTGGCGAAAATAACATCATTCTTGGTATTGAACATAACGCTATTAGTGAAGGATTAACAATGTTGCTCGGTGGTGAAGGTGGCGCTGACAACAATAATTCTCCCGGCGTATGTGAAGCAATTAATGGAGGAGTCCCGCTCTTTACCTACTCCGATGAAACAACTGTCGCAGGAACTTACTTTGAAAACGATGTTTTTAAGACTATCTATATCGGACTCGCATTAGAAGCTGTCACTGGTCAGGACAGCTCTTCGACACGTAGTGGTTTTTTCAGAAATGCGCTTGGGCATTTCTTAAGTGTTGAACCAGATTTATCCTATGAAATACCCGATGTTTTTATTTTAAATCCCGCCTATCCTAATCCTTTCAACTCAACCACCACGATTTCATATTCCCTTCCACAGCCATCAAATGTTAGACTTTCCATTTATAGTTTGTCAGGACGCGAGATTGTGACGCTGATCAATGGAAAGAAGGCGGCGGGGTATTATAATGTCGTGTGGGAAGCCTCCGCAAATCCAGCAGGAATGTATCTATTGAGGATGGAGGCAGGCAGCTTTTACAGGACAAGGAAGATCGTGTTAGTGAAATAATTTAAGGCATTAAATTATGAACATCAGACGCACAGCGTCAATACTTATTCTTACATTACTTTTAACGACAAAGATCATTTATTGTCAAGCTGAGGTGGAGAGGATAGCCCAGCTTTTAGAAGGATGGTCAAGTATAAGCGATGTTGAAGTCCAAGGTGACTACGCATATCTAACCACGCGGGATACCGGATTAAAGGTAATTAATGTTTCTAATCCGGAGGAACCGGTATGTGTCGGTGAGTGCATACTCTCCGGAAGTGCATATTATTTAGTTCTGAACAATAATTTACTCTATGTTGCTTCCAGATATAAACATGGCTTAAGTATAGTTGATATTAGTGATCCTGAAAATCCACAAGAGATCGGATTTATTGACGATAACCAGGAGAAATATTCATCCTGCTGCCTCAAAATATTTAATGGTCTGGCGTTTTTTAACAATATGATTATTGATATTTCGGAACCTGATCGACCAAGTATAATTAGTGTCGTACCAATTTTAAATAGTCCGGTGGATGTCGCATTAAACGGTAACTGGCTTTATTACTTAGATGGCAGCTATGGTTTGAAAGTATATGATGTTTCAAATCGTCGTAATCCTTCCATGACAAGCACTTGCCCGTTCCGCCGCGGCTATATGAAGTCAATGAGGATATCAGGTAACCATTCTTTTATTGCTGCAGGGGACTATGGAATAAAAATTGTTGATATTACAAATCCAAGGGATCCTCACCAGGTTGGAGAATATGATGAAGAATCCTTCAATGCTAATGATCTGGAAATCAGGGATGATACACTCTATGTGATCGGCGCTAATGACTTTAGAACAATTAATGTATCTGAACCAACTGAGCCTCAACCGATTTCTTCGTGTGATGCTGCGGGTACTCAAATGATTATTCAGGATGATATTGCATATATCGCAGGTTTTAATTACGATCCGGGACTGCATATACTTGATATTTCAGATTCCGGAAATCCAAGCGAGATCGGTCAATTTTCAAAGAATCTTCGTGTACAGACGATTGGTGTGGAAGGTCAATACGCTTATGCTGTCGGGGTGATTCCCAATGGGCAATATGGTTGGTCTATATTGGATATATCTCAACCGGATAGCCCTGAGACAGTAAGTATTTACGAAAGCAGTATTCAAGCGCGAAGCATTAAAATCCGAGATGAATTCGCTTTTATTACGACTTATGAGCATGGTTTGGTGATACTCAATATTTCGACTCCGGACAGTATTTATGAAACAGGAAGATTTGAATTTGATAATGCCTTTCATCTCAGCTTAAATGACAGTTTAGCTTTTATCACAACAGAAGTTTTTGATGAGCGTCACAGAACATACGTCTATTACGGAATGCACATAATCAATTATTCAGATCCCGAAAACCTTCACGAGATATTTGCGAATGAAGCGCCTATTCACTGTACTGCCGTTTCTGATAATGCGCTTTTTGTATCCTATGTTGATCGTGATAACAATTTATTGCAGATATTTGATATTTCAGATCCTTCAAATCCGGAATTAATAAGTGAATATCAAACCCCTGAGTTCATCGAGGACATTGCTGTATCCGGTAATCTCTGCTTTATAGCAGTTGGAGAAAGTGGTATATGCATCCTTGACATTACAAATCCAGCAGAACCTCGCGCCATCGGATTTTTTAACACACCCGGGCTTGCAAATAAAATTCGGATTGAAGAAGATCATTTATTTGTCAGCGACTATATCAATGATCATATAAATAGATTTCTCGTTTTTGATGTATCCGATCCTACTCATCCCAGCGAGGTTGGTTACACAAATCTACCTCGTGAAATTTGGGATTTTACAGTCTCGGATGGGATTGCCTATCTTGCTGAATTATACATACTCGAAATCTACGACTGCAATCCGGTATTATCAGCAGAAGCAGAGACGATTAATTACCCGTCAGCATTCAGGCTTTATCCTGCCTATCCCAATCCATTTAATAACCAAAGCATCATCCACTTTGAAATTCCCAATTCCGGATTTGTAAATATTTCAGTTTTCAATGTTAATGGAAGAAACTTAAACAACTCTTTAACCCAATTTCAACAAGCAGGCAGAAACAGTTTTATCATTAATGGTGATGAACTACCCAGTGGTTATTACCTGCTGAGAGTTGGTTTTAACGGTGAAAGTAAAGCTCAAAAAATAACTCTAATTAAATAAACCTTGGAGTTGAAAATGCAGTCAAAACACCTGTGCTTCATTACGGTACTTGTATTAGTATTACTATCAGTACAAATCACCTACAGTCAGACAGAGGTTGAGCGGATTGCGTGTACGCTGAGTAAATGGGACCACATCAGGGATATTGCTGTACAAGGGGATTACGCCTATCTTGCAACGGGTCTCACTGGACTTCAGATAGTTGATATATCCGATCCAGCCGAAATCCAATTCCGCAGTTACGTGTATCCTCAAAATGGTAGGAGAACAGATTTTCTGGCGGTTTCTGGAGATTATGTTTATTTATTGGATTATGGTTTGCATGTCATTGATGTTAGCGATCCAAGTAAGCCTCAGGAAGTAAATTACTTCGATCGCGAATTTAGTAATGCAGAGTGCTTAGAAGTGATTGGCGACAGAGGTTATTTCGGTCCATATATTTTGGATATATCAAATCCTGTTGAGCCTGAGATTATTGCTACCGTAGATCATGGTCATACTGTAATCGATAATGCGGTTGACGGAAACATCTTTTTCATTTTAGATGGGGGTAATCCTTATGATTTAAGAATTTATAATATATCAGATCCTGAAAATCCTCAGTTAATTAATAGATTTCGAATTGCCGATTATGCAGCTTCATCATTTGAGATTCTTAATAATTACATGTATTTGTCGATAAGCAGCGAAGGAGTACTTGTCCTCGACATATCTTCTCTTCGTAATATCTTTCAAGTTGCCTTAATTGCTGATTCCAGTTTTCGACCCTCAGATTTATCGATTAATAATGGTATCCTTTATGCGGGAAATAATCGCGAGGTCCGTGCTGTTGATATTTCCGATCCGACTAATCCTGAATGGTTGGAGTTTACTATTCCAACATCAGGAGTGATGACTTTCTTCAATGATATAATGCTGAGTAACGGTAGTTGGGGAGACAGCCTTGAAACACTGGAAGGATTAGTGATTCATGATATTTCCGATTTAGAGGATATTCAGGAAATATCACATCATACAGAGAACAGCGGTGCGGATTTTCTGGATGTACAGGATCGATACGCTTACGTGATTGCATCAAGGAAAGGTTTATATACTCTTGATATTTCAGATCCTGCAAATCCTGAACAAGTCAGTTTTTTCACTGAGGAGGGACAATGCGAAGATATAGAAATAAGAGATGATTACGCTTATCTTGCTCTTTCTACGCACGGTATAAAGATTCTTGATATCGGTGATCCTGAGAATATAACGGAGCTTAGTTGGTTGGAGGATGTTGAAGCTTCGAGTATTATGCTTAGGGATAGTATAGCGTTTCTTGCAAGTAATGATGGAATATTCGTGGTGGATATTGCAGATTCCGAACACCCGGAGTATTTACATCTATTCGAGGGTAATTATACTAAGGCGGACATTCAGGATGATATAATTGTTGCTTCATATTACGATACCCTGTATATAATAGATGCTTCTGATCCGGGTAATCTCAACCTTATTAGTCAATATATTACATTAAATTACATTAATGACGTGGCAATATCTGGCGATCTATGTTATCTGGTTACGCGTGATGATGGTTTGGGAATTATTGATATTTCCGATCCATCTAATCCTCAATCAATTGGATTCTATCGTAATGCGGGTGACATGAGAGGCATTGAGATTGAGGGCAATAATGTATTTATCGCCGATTTCCAGAACGGTATTATTGTGCTCGATATATCGGATCCATCTCGTCCCCATGTAACAGGTTATTCAACGACACCACACAGAGCGGACAAGCTTGTCTTTTCAAATGGAATAGTATATGTTCCTGAAGAATATATGCTCGAAATCTACGACTGCCGTCCTGTTATTTCAACTGTTGCTGATAATCCATACTCGCCTGTAAATCCGATGCTGATCGGCGCATATCCTAATCCGTTCAACGCACAGACAACTATTTACTTTACCCTAACCGCTCCCGGTCAGGTCACTTTGCAGGTTTACGATCCGCTTGGTCGCAGAATAGACAGATTGATTCTGTCACAATTCCTGCCTTCAGGAGAATATAAATCAATCTGGAATCCGGCAGGATTACCTTCCGGTAATTACCTCATTCAGCTCAATTCGTGTGTAAATACAACTTCTCAGTTTATAACATTGGTGAAATGATGAGAAAACTTAGCATATTAATCGGTTTAGTATTTTTACTTTACTTTCCTTGTCAGCTTCATGCCCTTGAAGATTTTAACGCTTACGAGGTTGGAATTATTTACAAATACTGGGATTCTGCTCAGGCAATAACTGAAAGCAACGATGTAATTTACCTTGCCACAGGGATAACCGGACTGCTGGTATTAAACGCCGAACATTTTGACAGCATGTATGTCATTGGTGAATATGCTTATATGAATCCTGCTGTAAACCGTTTGATCGTGAAAGATGATTACCTCTACGCTGCTGATACAGCGGGTGTAATTTATATCTTCGATGTCGAAGATCCCGCTAATATATCCGAACTTGGTCATATCGACACAAGAAATCCTGTTACAGATATGTTTGTAACGGATCAATTCATTTATGTTGCCGGTGGGCGTTATGGTATATGGATTATTGATATTTCAGATCCAGCTAATCCGAACCTGGAAGCAAACTGGCGAGAATCATCGTATGCGAGCGGTTTGGATATAAGAAATGATTTGGTGTATATAACTGATAATCAGGATAGTCTCGGTGCTTTTTACATACTCGATATTAGTGATCCTGACAATTTATCATTAGCAGGATTATTCAGAAGTCAAACGCCTCTATTGGATGTTACTGTCGTCGCTGATTACGCATATATTTTGACCATTAACGGATTCATTATTGTAGATATTTTAAATTTCTTTAGAATGGCTGTGGTTGGAGGAATTGACGATCTTAAGAATTGTCGGGACATAGTTACTGCCGGAAACAATGTGTTTTTTATCGGTCAGGAAGAAAGACACAACACGGATTATATTTTCGTTATAGATGTATCGAATCCGCATGATCCCGATGTATATGGACAATTAACAGGTTATCGTTATCTGCAGGACATCTTTCTCGATAGAGCTCATCTCTATATCGCTGACGGTATTAATGGTCTGACAGTTGTCGATGGATTTAATTTTCGAACGGCTGGAACTTTTCCATTACTTCAAGGCAGTGTGACCGATGTGGCTATAAACGGCAGACTGGCATATACGGTAAATAAAGATTCCGGTCTCTGTATCGTCGATTTTAACAATCCAAACCAACCTTGTCACTTGTCAAGCTATCCAAGTGAATATATTCCCACCGCATTGAATTATCAGGATGAAACTGTTTATTTATTGTCAAATAATTCTACTCGTGCAAGATTCTTCAAGATATTTGATGTTTCTGATTCACATCGCATTAATAAACTAACAGAGCTTGAGCTTGAAAACGGTCAGCTGTATTTGAATGCTCTTTTTGTTGAAGACAGATATTCGTATGTTACGCACAGCTATGGTGAACGATGCGGACTGACGATAATCGATCATTTCTACAATCAGAATCTCCAGGAAGTCGGTTATTTAGATATGTATCACAACCCGGTTCAGTTGGAGGTTGATCGTGACATGGCTTATATTGCTGCCGGTGATCTGCTGTTCATCGAAGTTAATGATCCGACCGATCCTCAGGAGGTTTACTGTTATTCGACCAATGGCAGTGTGAATGCAGTAACCGTTCATAATAATATCGCTTATCTCGCTGACGGCATAGACGGGCTGACAATCCTTGACGTTTCTAATCCTGAGGAAACCGATATTATAGGAAGCCATTCGCTTGAGCATAATGAGTGGGACTCCGGCGCTGTTGACGTGAAACTATGCGGCTCTCACATTTTTCTGTTAGATCGAGAGCTGGGGCTTTTAGTTTACAATGTCAGTCATCCTCACTCACCAGATCTTGTTGGCAGAGCATCTGTACGTGGAATTCCGAAATACCTGGATGTCACAGATAATTTCGTAATTGTTGATGAAACATTCAGCTTAGGCATCTTCGATGTAACTGAAGCATTAACAATTAACGCTGACTTCAACACATCACCCATCAAATTTCTTATGTTCTCAGCCTATCCAAATCCTTTTAATGAGAAATGTATTATCAGTTTTACACTTCCATATCAAGGGAATGTCAATCTTTCTCTGTTTGATATTCAGGGACGATTATTACGGGAACTGACAACTCAGTCTCAACTTAGAGCCGGTCAGCACAGATTCGTTCTTGATGGTTATGGATTAGCAGCGGGAAACTATCTACTGCGATTGGATTTCGGTGAAGACGTATTTACAAGAAAGGTAAATTTCATCAAATGAGTGCATAAATCTGACAAGGGAGTTTCTATTAAGACGTACGGAAATCCATCAGAGACCTAACAAAAGTTAGTTCTACCATTGCTGTTAGTTTTTACACTTGACAACTTGCTAATGCTAAGTTACATTCAAATTGCTAATAATGCAGGATAATACTTCCCGATTTCCATGATGTGTTTACCGGAAAATTAGATTTGGAAATAAGCACTTGGTAAATGCAATCTGTACCGATAAGTTTAATTCCTGAAAAAAGGAACTATGACAGATAAAACTGTGAAATCCACAAGAAATACAGGATTTATGCACTTCAGTAACGTGCTGATATTACTGTTTCTATTATTTGTTTTTTCGTTATTATGGATTCAAAACAGCGCGCGCGTTGTCGATAATCCACGAAAATATCCTTATCAATTTAAATCGTGCGAAATTGACTCGACAATAGGTAAACCTGCATACATTCAAAGCAGTAAATTCTCTGACGATACTAACCGCTCATTATTATTATTCAATCAGGAGCAGAATTGTTATAATTTATCAATTCTGAATAGTAATTGTGAACGTGAATACTCCAGAAATATAGGTTCGTGTGAAAATATTAAAGATATTGGATTTATAGATGTAAATAATGACGGAGTTGAAGAACTGCTCTTAACAATTACCTTCCCTGTCACTTCTGAAACTGATACTGTCTCCTCAATTAATAATACTCATATCTGGATTAGAGATAGAAACGATCTGATCACTACGTTAGATCGGTTTGCACCACCAGATATACTTGTTGATACTAGTGATTTAGATAGGAATTATCTCTTTTGTATTAATGCACGAGTTATATACGAGACAGATCATGTGACACCGTCATCGTCAGGGAAATATTTTTCAATTGGTGTTTGGGGTAATGGGGTCGCCAGAACCAATCGCTGGGTATTTATTTATCAGGCAGGTAATCCTCCAAAACGTATTGCTCAAATAAAGACTCCTTTTTACCCAACAAATGGCGTCTGGCATAAACTTGCAGATGGAAAAGTGGCATTTACAGTCACTGGATCTTCCTATAAGTATGGCTGTAAAGATCCTCTGAAATGGGATGAAGAACCGAGCTGGGCATTTGAGGATTTTGTGGATGGCATTAATGATGCAGTTATCCAAATCGATGAAAATAGTGATATTCTCTGGACACTTCAATTAAATGCTAAAATTGGTGAAACCGGTATTTATGCAGACACTGATTCAACAAAACCACTTATTGCATTTTATCATCAGGATCTATTTCAAAGCGGAGATGCTCGTGAAAGAGTGAATATTCTTAAGATAGATCGCTCAACCGGAGTTGTAATTGATTCAACCGTAATTTCAGGTAAATTTCTTACTTTCACAGGTTTTGCAGCAAAGGAGTGTGAATACTTGGGAATAAGAGTAAATCCTGATCAAAGCGGACAGTTACTCAGGAAAGACGGAAATCTGGAAGATAAGTTCAATTTCCACTATAATGATAACTTATCAACATGTCCTGTTATGAAGATCGATGAGGGACATTATGGCATTATAACTTCATTTAATGAAGCGCTTTTGTTATATGGTTTCAATGGTGATATATTGGCAGTAACCAACGGCAGTAGTTATATAGTTTCTTTACGTCATGAATTAAATGGAGTATTAGAAGACGTTTTACCGGTAATCTGTAACAATAGATTTGACCTGATAAAAATTACCGGGAGTAATTGGTACTGGTGGTTATTCAGATGGCAGTGGTTATTACTCGTACTGGTAATTTCACCATTTCCATTTATAATAAATATGCGTATTCGCAACGCAAATCAGAGATCTCACGATATTCTGATGAATTATTTCAACGAAATGGAAGACCTTGTTGAAGAGCGTACAGATGAATTAAAAAAAGCTAATGAATTGCTTGCTAATGAAATTGAAATTAGAAAAACAGCAGAAGCCGCATTGGAAAACTCACATCGTCATCTCGAAGCGATTTTTAACAGTGTAAATGATGGATTATTAAGTCTAAACAAGGAAATGATTATTACCAATTCTAATAATGCATTAATTAAGATATTTAATACTAAAAGAGAATCTCTAATTGGAATTAATTTGAATGAAGTATTCAAAGACGGAGTTGAATTAATTAACGAAGCTGTGAATAAGGTAATTAATACCGGCGAATCAGTTTATTATCCGCAGATAGAGATTATTTCATTTGAAGATATTAAAAGAATTACTCAAATAAGCGCAATTCCGCTTTCAGATAATTTTTCAAATAATGTTCTTCTTGTGATAAGAGATGTAACCCAATTATACACTTTGAAAGATCAGATGTTTGGTGAAAAACGGTTCAGGAATATCGTGGGCGCCAGCGCTCCGATGAAAAAATTATTTCATCTGATCACCGAAATATCCGGTAGTAATACAACCGTATTAATTACAGGTGAGAGCGGCACCGGCAAGGAGCTTGTTGCCCATGCAATTCACTTCAACAGCCCACGTTCTGATGGCCCTTTTATTGCAGTAAACTGCGCTGCATTATCTGAAAATCTTCTTGAAAGTGAATTGTTCGGTCATGTAAAGGGCGCTTTTACCGGAGCACTCAAAGATCGCAAAGGATTGTTTGAATCGGCTCAGGATGGGACGATATTTCTTGATGAGATAGGCGATATTACTTTACCGATGCAGGCTAAATTATTGCGTGTATTACAGGAGGGAGAATTTGCAAGAGTTGGCGAAACGCAGATAAGAAAAACAAATGCCAGAATTATTACTGCTACAAATAAAGATTTACAAAAGAAAATTAAAGACAATTTATTCAGACAGGATTTATATTTCAGGCTGAATGTATTTTCAATTCATCTGCCTCCTTTACGTGATAGAAAAGAGGATATTCCCATTTTGATCGATCATTTCAGAAAAGAGTTTAATGAATTATTAAGTCGTAATGTTGAAAGGATTTCCGATGTTGCCATGGAAAGGCTGATTAATTATGAATGGCACGGAAACATAAGAGAATTAAAGAATATCATCAACGGAGCAATGATACTTTGTCATGAAGAAGTCCTTGAACCGCGGCACTTTCATCCTGAATTCTTCAACAAGGAAATATTTAATTCTGATAATTCAAAATTAAATATTGTAAAGAACGATGAATTACAAATAATAACAAATAATCAATTAGATCAACAATTAATTGAAACACTTAAATCTAATTACTGGAATGTGTCAAAAGTATCACAACTGCTTGGAGTGTCCCGCACTCATATCTATAATAAAATGAAAGAATTAGGTATAAAAAGACCGAAATAGCAAAAGTCTCAATACTAATCTCAACATATTTTACAAATTAATTACTCCCTTCAAATAAAGAACCGCATTGCCACTCATCTTAATCCTCTCTCCCTTGTTTTCACAGAATAACTCTCCCCTGCGTTTTGAAACCTGCCAAGCATGCAGGATAGATTTGTCAAGTCTTTCTGACCAGTATGGGACCAGTGCACAATGAGCGGATCCTGTGACAGGATCTTCATCTATACCCAATCTGGGGGCAAAAAACCTAGACACGAAATCGACAGAGTCACCAGGCGCTGTTGTGATCACTCCCAGGCAATCCTCTACCATTTTTAATTTATCTAAATCAGGATTTAGACCTTTTATCTGCGATTCTGATTCGTAAATTACCATTGGATAGGTTGATTTATAAAATTCGACGGGCTCAACTCCAAGCGCCTCACTAAGCTTAATATTGGTATTAGATTTTGTGACTTTCAGGCTTGGGAAATCCATTTCAAGCAGATCATCTTTTTTATCTACAACCAATAGACCACTTTTTGTCATGAACTCAGCACGTTGCAAGGAAGTGTCAATAAAATTAAAGATTACAAATGCGCTTGCAAGCGTTGCATGTCCACACAGATCAATCTCTGTTGTTGGTGTAAACCAGCGTAGATCGAAGCAATTACCACTTCTAACGATAAATGCCGTTTCAGATAAGTTATTTTCAGAACTTATATGTTGCATGATTTCATCATCCAGCCATGAATCCAATACACATACCGCGGCAGGATTACCGCTAAATAGAACATTTGTGAAAGCATCAATCTGATATAGCTGAATTTCCATCTTACTCCTCAAAAATTAATAATTATGTTAAACACTCGGAGTTGACACTCTGTCAACTTTTGACTCCACGTTTACACTTCTGAGTTTACATTCTGTAAACATTAAACGATTTTACAACTTACCTAAACCAAATCCAAAATTCAGTAACTAATTATTATACCATTACATAGTGTTCATAGTGAATTATTTTTATTTTCTGGCATGACCGTTGCAAAACCGAATATTGAAAAGAAACACAACACATCAAAAGTTAAAGAAACATGGAGGATGAAATGACACAAGCACTGGTGTTTCCTAATCACCTGAAAAATAACTTCTTCAAAGATGCCGATTTTACCTTTCTGATTATCTGGGCAGCCA
>JAIPJL010000075.1 GCA_021734165.1 bacterium
AACCTGTAGATCTGACAGCCATGATGTCGCTGTGATCTCCGAAGATTGAAAGTGCATGTGTGGCGATTGTTCTGGCGGAAACGTGAAAACAGGTTGATGTCAATTCACCAGCGATCTTAAACATGGTTGGGATCATCAGCAGAAGTCCCTGTGACGCCGTAAAGGTTGTTGTTAATGCGCCTGTTTGTAAAGCTCCGTGAACAGCGGCTGAAGCGCCGCCTTCACTTTGCATTTCAACAACATTTGGTATAGTACCCCAGATATTGGTTTTACCTTCTGCCGACCACTGATCAGCCCATTCACCCATATTTGATGAAGGTGTAATGGGGTATATGGCGATCACTTCATTTAAGTGATGCGCTACATAGGCAGCAGCTTCGTTGCCGTCTATGGTTACTGTATGTTTATTCACTTAATCTCCTTAAAGACTTTTAATATTTTTTATGTTAAGGTGTTCTTGACTAATGAGAAAACCTCCTACTTCCATGATTCTTTGAGATCACAAATTGTGATCTCAAGTTGCTAACTTCTTTTATAGAAAGTTGAAAAATGAAATCGATAGTGTAACTTTTTTTGATTAACTGCCTGCATTAAAATTTTCGTGTCTAACTGATTATCCTGCATCAAATCCCATCTTTCTCTGTTTCTTAGCTGGCGGAGTCATCAATTGTTGTATCGCTTTAAATACTATCCTGAACTGCTCATCGTATTTCTTTTCCATATTTTCCAGTTGCTTCGATAGTTTTTCATTTGATTGCATTATCTGTCTGAGCTGGACAAAGATTCGCATAATTGCTATATTAACCTTGATCGCCCTCTCAGTGCGAAGGACACTGGACAGCATTGCCACACCTTGCTCGGTGAAAGCATAAGGTAATTTTCGCTTACCACCCCATGAACTTGAAGTCACAAATTGTGACTTCAAGTCGTTAAATTCTTTCTTAGACAGTTGAAACATAAAATCGGAAGGGAATCGGTCAACATTTCTTTTAACTGCTTGCATTAGAACTTTAGTCTCAACACCGTATAGATCAGCCAGATCAGAATCAAGCATCACTTTTTCATCTCTGATTAAGTGGATCAGACGTTCAACCCTTTCGATAGGCATTAGAACGTTGTTTTCAGAGTTCTTACTACTCACCTGATTTCCCCGCGTCCTTTGAACGACTGCTGCAAAGTGCTTTCATCGACGAACTCCAGATCGCTGCCAACCGGAATTCCTCTTGCGATGCGTGTGACCATTACATTCAGAGGTTTGCACATTCTGGCAATATATAAAGCGGTGGTTTCACCTTCCGAAGTAGGGTTGGTGGCAACGACGATCTCCTGAATGCTGTTATTCGCTTTGATTCGCTCAGCAAGCGCATCCAACCTGATCTGATCGGGACCAATTCCATCCAATGGCGAGAGCGCGCCGCCCAGAACGTGATACACGCCATGCCAGCCGTTTGTACGCTCAATTGCGATAACATCCCCAGGCTCTTCAACAACGCATATAACATCATGGTCACGACGTGAATCGGAACATATCGGACAGGGATCATCTTCGGATAATGTCCAACAAGTACGGCAGAATGAGACCTTTTCTTTGACTGCTAAAAGCGCTTCGGATAACGATAAAGCGTACTCTTTCGGAGAGCGGAGTATGTGCATTGCCATTCTAAGCGCTGATTTGCGTCCAACACCAGGAAATCCCGATAATCTATCAGCTAAGTTGATAACGGATGGCGGCAGACCTGATTGTGTGTTACTGTCAATCATTTAAGGGTAATGAATTTTCATTAATTTAATCCTATAATGTAAAGAAAACTCTACTTATGATCAAGAAGATTGCAGATATACAAGTTAAGTTTGTAATGTATTTGGATTGATTGCCACTGTAACAGCATAGTTAAAAAAATCCTCCCTTCAGTGAAGGGAGGATTTTAATAACCGTCATTATGTATTCCACTTTTCTCATTTGAAATATGGCGGTAACTTTTTTTCTTTTACAATCAGGACTACTTTTCCTTCTCTTCTTCTTTGAAATCAACAGCGCGTTTCGCAAGATTATTGAAACTGCTTTTATAGACTACGAAAATTGTCTCCTCGTTGCCGTTTTTCCTGGCAAAATACTTGGTATCATCCTCAGGATTAATAACGAAATCAAGGACTTCGTGCTGATCGCCTTCAAGGAAAACATCAACCGTCAGCGCCGGTTTCTCAAAATTTGGTATTTCATCAGTACTTGCGACCAAGAAGTCTGTAGCATTCATTTTACTGAGTGTGTTTTTAACCCGGTTCAGAACCTTATCGGCTGGTTTGAATGATTTTCCTCTTGCCGGAATAACTACCCAGCTTGTATCGGGAGCAGTTAAAGTTGTATCGAATTCAACAGAGGAAATCTCACGCTTCAGCTCAACCATTTCATCTGGAAATTTCAGCAGAATACGTTCCATCATGGTTTTGTCAAGGACTAATATCTTTTTATCACGCCAATCATCAGGCTCTCTTGTAAACGATGATTTGGGTGTACCGCTGATAAGCCAGACTTCATCTTTATCTGCAGGGCGCATGTAGGTATGAGTGTAAGTTTTAGAAGGCTTGCCGCAATAAAACTTATCCATAGCACCACCCTCAACACCTACTTCAACATAGGCTGCCTTGTCACCGGATACTTCATAATCCTCGAACTTTTCCTGATTATCAGTGATGTGGCTTTCATACTTTAACTCAGCCAGTTTTTTAAGCAATGTATTAATATAGCTTGGATTGGCATTGTAATCAAAAGGTTCTGTAACCTTCCATAAACCACCGATACGTTTAAGAGTTACTTCACCTTCTTCGTTCTTGATATGAACGAAGTTAATGCTGCTTGTATCACTGGCAAGGAAATTTTTCTTCTCAGTAACCACGTGTCGATCAATTGAGGTCAGTGACCAGATAATAACCTGAACAATCAGTATAGCTATCAGAACAATTGTTAAGCGTTTCATTATTCTTTACCTCCCTGACCGGAATACCTGAAGTCCTTTAATGCAGTTTTTTTAGACGCTTTTCGTACCCGCCACCTGAATAATCCAAAAAGGATTACCAGTAAAGGTGGTATCAGCAAATTGGAATATTTTACAGTCCGACGTGTACTATCAGATACTTCTCCTATCGGCCTGCTTGATACTTCCCTGGAGCGAATAGATATTAACCGTTCATCCTGAGCAAGCCAGTCAATGACATTAAGCACAAGCGTCAGATTATCAAGACCCTGAACCACATATTGATCCTGAAAAAAGAAAGCGTCACCAAAAACTACAATACGCGTATCTGAGGAAACGGGAATAATATCATCCTCGCTGACCGGTTCACCTTCTTCATTAAGCGGAACAGATTTATCCTTCCAGAAACTGGTGAATTTACCTTGCAGGAGTACGCCAAGAGGCAAGTGAGCTTGATCATAATTATACTTGCCCTGCTGCGTAAGCGGATTGATATCATAAGGTGAATTCTGGAAAGTAGATCTTTCAGACGTCCAGAGCAATGGCGTTATTTGAACAGAATCCAAATCAACCGCAAATGATGTATCGATACTACTTGGGAAATACATGCGTACCTGACGAAGCGATCTAAGCGCTACCAGATCGCGGTTGAAATTACTGATTTCCGGGAATAACGGATATCTAACCATTGTGATCTGCCTGCCGTAACGCGTCATGGTCTGGAATGGCAGAGTTGGGGCATTTAGATCCATCACGAGTTGATCTTCAAGGCGGAAACCGTAGTTCTCTGTCCATGGATCGATACGTAATGGGCTGCGTTCGGCTTTCATCTGGCTAAGTTCTGTTTTTACCTTGTTAGCAGCGAGCAGCAGTTTTCCACCGCGCATTAAAAATTGATCGACTGCAAATTTATCTTTCTCCGGAATATCTTCCAAAGGACCTACGATGCATAATAAGTCAATATCCTCAGGAATGTCATTTCTTGTTGTAAGATCAACCGGTTTGAGTTCGTACATCTTACGTAATTCCCTGTCAAGGTATGTCATTGCTTCACGTAAGGCAGCTTCACCGTGACCTTCAAGGAAACCTATGGTCTGTGTTTCGTCAGTAGTGATCCTCTTGATTTTGGTAACTATTTCATATTCGAGATTCTCAAAAGATTGTACTACCGGGATGACTTCCTGTTTATCTTCGTAGATCAGCACCATACCCATGTATGCAAGCTTAAACTCCATTTTATCAGCTTTTACTTCGTTTACCTGAATAGGTTCGATTCTGAACTTCTCAGCTTCCTCTTTGAGTTTCTCCTCATCTTCAGGGTCGAGGAATTCGTATTGGAATTTTCCCTTGCCATAAGCTTTCATTTCATCAAGTTGATCCTCAACAAACGTAGCGAGATTGTTGTAAGGAGCAGGTAAATCACGGGTGAAATATGCTTTTATGGTTAATGTTTCCGGAAGTTCGCGAAGGATTTCCTTAGTAACGTTTGAGAGTGTATATACTCTGTTCTCTGTCAGGTCAATGCGACCAAAGATGTTGTTTGAAATAAAGTTAAAAACAACAATATTGACAATAATAAGGAGGACATTGACCGGCGCGAAGATATTTGTGCTTTTTATTCTCATGATAGTTTCTCCTTACCTTAACCTTCTCGCTGCCATCATACGTGCAGCAAGGAATAATGACAATGCAATCATCGATAAATAGTAAAGCAAATCTCGCGAATCGATTACGCCTCTCGATATATTGTTAAAATGATACTCGATTGCCATATATTCAACAAAAGACACCAACGACGTCGGCAGGTAGTATAAGATTTTGTCCATCATATAGAATGCGAACATTATCAGCCAGCTTATTATGAAAGCTATCACCTGATTTTCGGTTAATGAAGAACCCAAAGTACCAATTGCGAGGAATGCAGATCCCATAAGTACTAATCCCAGATAACCGCCAATTGTCGATCCAAAGTCCATATCACCAAGCGAAGCGATAGTGATTGCATAGACAAGTGTAGGTATGACCATTGCGGTGAGCAGGACAACCGAAGCCAGGTATTTACCAATGATTATACTTGAATCGGAAATGGGCATGGTAACCAGCAATTCCATAGTACCCGTTTTGCGTTCTTCGGAAATCAACCGCATGGTGATTGCCGGTGTGAAGAAAAGAAAGGCTAACGGAATAATCTGAAATACTACACGCATATCAGCTTGACCAACAAGAAAGAAATTTGTAGTGAAAAACCAGCCTGTAAAGAGCAGGAATACTATAATCACTACGTAGGCTATTGGTGAGTCGAAGTATGAGCGCAGTTCGTGTTTAAAAATTGTTAGTATATTTTGCATTCGCTTACTCCTTTGTCAACTGATGGAAAACGTCTTCAAGGCTGCGTATCTCACGAGCCATACCAATAATAATCCATCCGTTCTCCACAGCTTTATTAAAGATCAGCTCTCGAGGATCCGAGCCTGCAGTTGAAACAATATTGAAGTTGCGGTTAATACTATCATCAAGATATAACTCCCGCACTTCCTCAACTCCCTCTATGCTGGTGAGATGATCAGCGATGCTGTTATCTGAAGTCTTGATTTCAACGTTGATAGAGGCTTTACCTTCAAGATCGCGTTGAAGCTCGGCGAGCGAACTGTCAGCTACAATCAGACCCTTGTTAATAATAATTGCTCTGTCGCAGGTCGCCTGTACTTCGGAAAGTATATGTGTTGAAAGGATTACCGTTTTTTCGCGTCCAAGACGTTTAATCAGGTTGCGAATATCAACAACCTGATTGGGATCTAATCCAATGGTTGGTTCATCAAGAATCAGAATATCAGGATCATGAACCATAGCCTGAGCAAGTCCAACTCTTTGACGGTAGCCTTTGGATAGTTCATTAATGTTCTTATGCAGAACATCACCCAATCCGCAAATATCAATCATATTCTGAATGCGGTTGTTTTGTTTACTTTTTTCAATACCGCGTAAATCAGCGACATATTTTAGAAAGTCAACTAAATTCATGTCGCCATATAGTGGATTTAGTTCAGGGAGATAACCGATCATGCGTCGAATATCGATGGAATTTTCTAAAACCGGAAATCCACCAACGGTTACTTCACCCGATGTAGGCGGCATAAAGCAGGTGATAATCTTCATAGTCGTGGTTTTCCCAGCTCCGTTTGGTCCAAGAAAACCAAGTATCTCTCCTTTTTCAACTTTGAAAGAGATATTGTCCACCGCTTTTTGCGTACCATACACTTTTGTCAACTGCTTGATGTCAATCATAGGCGTTTCCTTCAAATAGTAACAGTTTTAATGATTCTGTCAAAATATTGTTAAAATTTATGATCTTATAAATTTATGATTTCAACTCTCCTTTTGCAATGTTGTTCCGCATTTTTACAAAGATTTAGTAAATCCTTTTGAATATAACCTATTGTTTGCTGCCTTTGCTTGCTATTATTTTAATGGTTTGTTATTATAATTGATTAATGTCTCACAGTTGTCTTATAAAGATTGCTGTCCACGTCAATCCTGTCCAGCTTGTGCACAGGATATTTGTAAAATCCGGCTTTCTGTAATCAATAAAATTGGACATAAAATGAAGCATACTACTTTTTTCATAACCTTAACGATTTTCATAATCATGCTCTGCACGTTTCAATCAGATGCTCAAATGCTGGATTCTCTCGATAGAGCAGTCCTCGATAGCGCCTTAAAAATGATCAAACTTAATCCTGCAGAACTTGGATTCGACAAACTCTGGGCAGAGGACGATACATTCAGATTGGATATTGTTGAGTACCTGTTAAACAATCCGCTTGAATTTCCCGGTTATGTTGACAGAACTATAGAGATTGTAGATTCTTTTAATATCACTGGAGATTATCTTCCATTGTTCAACTATATCAGTTTTCAACTTAAGGTTGACATTAAAGATACTAAAAGGAAAAATGCAAAAACTGAGTACATCAGTCAGAATCCTGTAACTCCACTTGATTTTCTGATTGAGGCTTTTAATAAAGCTGAACCGCTTCGAAAGGAATTTTATCAGGAGCTTGACAGCCTTGAGATTAATGATTTGATTATGGCAGCGCCAACGATGTGGAATGAAGATGCAGATTCTATCAAGGTTAAGCTGGCAGGTAAGTGGCAGTTTGACGCTGGAATAAATGTCGATACAAGCCGTGAAGTTGATTCGGATAGATTGCTTGATATTATTGCTGAGTTTGACGTTCGTCCTCTTATGGAAGCTGGAAGTATCGTTTTAACTGAAGTAGATAAAGTCAAGGATATATGCCAAAGTGAAGATTTTCTGAAAAAATCACAGGATGGAAATGAGAGTAGGTTAGAGATAGATGGCGTAAAAGGTGAAGTTCTGCTGTACAAAGAGTCGGAAAAATGGGGAAGGATGGTTATTGGAGGAGACGGCGACAATACTTATGATGGTGATTTCAGCATCATAATTGACATTGGCGGGGATGATGTCTATCGTGGCAGATATGCTGGTGGGATGGGAGAAGTCGGATGCCCGTATTCGATTGTGATTGATTTGAAGGGCGATGATTATTACGATGCCCGTGGACTTCCTGTGTGTTATGGCGCTGGATTTTTTGGAATTGGTGTATTACAGGATTGTGATGGAAACGACACGTACCGCAGTGGCGCTTACAGTCAGGGAGCCGGTTTCTTTGGCGTTGGAGTGTTAATCGATCAAAATGGCAGTGATAACTATACCGGAGAGTTTTTTCAGCATGGAGCCGGTCATTGTGGCGCCGGGATTCTGATCGATAAAGGTGTTGGTGACGATCATTACTCAGCAACTGCCTGGTCACAGGGTTTTGCCTCCACTTATGGTTATGGCCTGCTCTACGATGATGGCGGCGACGAGATTTATAGAACGGGTGGCGCATATTACCACGCACCTTTATTACCTCACGATTATCGCTCATTTTCCGGTGGCTTTGGAATGGGCTGGCGACCACGTGCGGGAGGTGGAATTGGAGTATTATATGACAATGGTGATGGGAATGATTTTTATAACTCTGAAGTTATGAGTCTTGGCTCTTCCTACTGGTATTCAATAGGAATTTTAGTTGATGGGGGCGGAAATGATCATTATTCTCTGGCACATTATGGACTTGGAGTAGGTATTCATTTATCACTTGGAGCTTTGTATGACATATCAGGAGACGACCAGTATCGCTCGCGTTGGGGTGTAGTCGGGGGGACACCTCATGATCTTTCTGTTGGAATGTTTGTCGATGGCGCTGGTGAGGATTATTACTTAGTGTCGGACGGTTGGGGTGGCTCACTGACAAACTCTTTTGGATTGTTTATTGACAGATTGGGCAATGATACCTACGCTACACGAGGTACAGGTCACAGTTTCGGACGGGCGCGTTGGGCTCGTGGATTTGGAGGTGTTGCAATATTTATAGATGAAGAAGGTGAAGATGTTTATCCTGCCGGCGTTTCAGCCGCAGATTCAACTATCTGGATTAGAGATGGCTGGGGCATAGGAATTGATTTACCGCGTGATGTTCCTGATGCGGAAAAAGATGATCCTCCCAAGGAAGATGAGATTATACTTTCGGCAGAAGATTCTTCAAAAACAGTGAAAGAATTGTTTGATGAGGCTTCACAATGGGAAGTCGGTTCAGCTCGTGAGAGTGTGAGGCGCGCACGGAAAGCGTTGCTAGAAAGGGGCAGTGAAGCGGTTCATTTCGCAGTCAACGAGAGGTTTGATACAAAGGATGGTCTGGTTTATCGGCTTCTTGAGAGTATTGTCAAAGCAATGCCTGATACAGCAGCACCATTGCTGATCGACTTAATGGACAAATCAGAGGATGAAACTACAGTTAAAAACGCAATTAGACTACTGGGCACGATAAAATGGGAACCGGCAGTTGAGCCTTTGCTCACTATTTTAATGGATAAAAATAAAGAGGAATATTGGAATACGGCAATCTCAGCTTTGGGTCAGATTGGAGATAAAAGTGTATCTGGAAAAATCAGCAAATTCATAACCGACAAAGAGGAAAGACGTCGCTTGACGGTTATTGGCGCTTTAGGGCAGATAAATGACTCAACAACAATTCCAGTATTAATACAGGGACTGGATGATCCTGTGTTTACAGTGAGATCGGCAGCATTTAGTACTTTGGTTGGATTTGGCGCTCCTGCTGTTTATGACCTTGAAATCTATGTAACCAATAGTATGGTTAACTATCCCGAACTCGGATTAAGAGCATTAGGCAGGATCATAGAGAAGCAGAATGAACAGCCTGAGATTCAATCTAAGATGATGAAGTACAATGCGATGCAGTTGTTTGAGCAAAACTTATCTCATCCTGACGAGCAGTTGCGCGCTGCTGCGGTAGATGCATTATATCGTAATGGTGGAGAAGCAACAAGACAGTTGATTAAAGGGAAGATGGAGGTAGAATTTAGTCCGGTAGTATTGACAGCTTATGATAAAGTTTTAGAGGAATTTGGACAATAAAGTAATCATAGTCTGAGTTGATTTTCAGAGAGGATTTTTCGAGAAGGTAAAACTGCTGTCGATCCTATTGTAATGTATTGAATCGGCAGCAGTTTTTTGTTTGTTGAAAATATTATGATTCTTTACTATCGTCTTCTTCAGTAGTTTCTTCCGTTGGCGTCTGCGGTTCTTCACCCTCATACATGCCTGGCAAATCATCAGGTGGTAATGGGGGAAGCACGTAGTCCTCGGATCTGAAATTATACTTGTTTTGCGGCATAGGGCGATCCTGCATAAATCTATCATACGATTCATTTTGATCCTGACCCTGATGATATGCAGGACGCGCATTAATAGTCGGAATGGATTCATGTCTCATATAAGGAGTAGGACGAATGAAGCATTCATGAATAAACTCGTAATCCATTAGGATATGACCGTCACCCTCATTGCGAAGCTCATTAGAACCTCCCTGGGGGAAGGAAGCGATATACAGATTTGCACCAAGGTCTTTTACAAACCTTACAGCATAAATATAATCACTGTCTCCACTAACGAGTACAATTCCATCGCAGGATTTTAATAAACCCAAACGGATCATATCAACAGCGATCTGAACATCAATTCCTTTTTCAGTAGGGAAATACTGATTGGACACAGCTTGATCGCTCCTTATGCGATGATAAACAAGATGTCCAAGTTTGAGTGTTATGAAAGGAGTGGATCTTAGATTATCGAAGAATTTTTGCTGACGCTGATAACCAAGGGGATCAATCTTTGGGGATACATGTGCATTATAATAATATATCCTTAGTAGATCCGCACTTAGGGCTTCGGCTAATTTCTGCCCGAGCTTACGGAAGTCAACATCAGTTCGATTAAAATTAAGTTGACATCCCTTATAAAAATTGTTGCCATCAATTAAAATTGCTAAGCGATTCAATTTAAACCTCTCTTTTAATGTGTTTTATTGATCTTTTCCTTCTTACAAAAACGCTCCGATTATAATTATGTTTGGAGTTTTTCGTTTAAAGGAAAAGATTACTTATATTGTCAATGTTTTGTTCTATGAACTTGATAATATAGTAATAATTATACGATTTTACAAATTATTGTTTTTAACCTTAGAAAGTGAACGTTATTTTTGAAGATTTTAAACCCTTAAGAAGCGTGTTAAATTACACATAAAGACATTGCTAACGTGCAAAAAATTTACAAATTATTAGAAAAATCAAAACCTTTCACGAGGTTTCAGCGGTTGCTTCAGTCAGAAGAAACACCGCTCTACATTAGTGGAATGGCTGGCGCTTTTTCCAGCTCTCTCGCAGCGGTGATATTTAATCAAACTAAACTGCCAATTTTAATGGTCACTTCCGGACCATCTGAGGCTGAAGCAGCGCTTGATGACCTTACAGCTATCCTTGGAACGGAAAATGTTGGTTCGCTGCCGCCGAAGTATCGTTATCATATTGGAACATCACGAACAGCATCTGGTCCTCGCAATGAGAGAACTGAAGCGTTATTACGAATAAGAAGCAAGAAGCCGACCATTCTTGTAACACAGCCTGAAGTTCTAATTGAACATTGTCCGGATAAAAAATGGCTCGATGAGCGTTTTATCAATTTGAATCAAAATGATAACTGTTCCCGTGATTGGATGTTGACAAAATTGGTTGAAGCCAATTATGGACGTGAAAGCCTTGTCGATGCGCAGGGTCAGTTTGCTGTGAGGGGAGGACTGATTGATGTTTTTCCCTTTGGGCAGGAACAACCTTTTCGATTGGAATTAGACGGCGATCAGATTGCAAGTCTTAGACTTTTCGATCCATCCACACAACGCAGTACTAAGCAACTCAATAACGTTTCGTTCTTTCTTGGTGAAGAATCAACCGGCAATGGATCCGGATTGTTTGATCTTCTACCTGCGAAAATGCTCATCTTCTGGCAGAATCTGGGAGAGATCGAAGATAGATGTATTAAGTATTTAAAGCGTGAAGCTGATTTCCCTGATTTGATCGATAATTCAAAATTAGCAATAGATACTTCCAACTCAGACTTTATTACTTTCAATACTGTACGTAAGCAGGCCGGTAATTTCAAGGAGATAATCTGGTCTGGTTTAATTAAAGAAAAGGAGACTGTAGTTGACTTTGGGGCGGTGTCACCTGAACCGCTTCCGGCTGGACTCGATAAACTCAAGGAGCATCTTGAATCATATCTTAAGCAAGACCTTGAAGTATGGATAGCAGTTGATACAGAAGGTGAACGCAATCGTCTTGATGAATTGCTTCATGACTTTGAACTCCATCAGATTAAGACGATCACTCCTTCAGTTTCAAATGGTTTTGTTTCCAAAGAAATCGGGCTGGCTTTATTAACTTCACATGAACTTTTCAACCGTCGCAGATTACGCTCAAGACATACTCGGTTCAGAAAACGGGCAATACACTTCGATCGCTCAGCGCTCAGAAAAGGTGATTTGG
Organism: bacterium; assembly: GCA_021734165.1. Taxonomy (GTDB): domain Bacteria; phylum Electryoneota; class AABM5-125-24; order Hatepunaeales; family Hatepunaeaceae; genus JAIPJL01. The sequence goes on from JAIPJL010000075.1 coordinate 11,940, forward strand.
TTGTTCATACCGACTATGGTATCGGAATTTATGAAGGACTTCAGACAGTCAAAGTTCGTGGGCAGCCTCGTGAATGTCTGCGAATTCTGTATCGGGATGATGTTAAGCTTTTCGTAAGAGTAGAGAATTTTGGGCAGGTTGAGAAGTATTCCGGTTCGGATTCCGCTAAACCACAGCTCTCAAGAATTGGCACCAAAGAGTGGGCTCGAACCAAGAAGCGCACAACTAAAGCATTGCAGGATATATCTGCTGAGTTGATTAAGTTATACGCTCGCCGCAAGGTTATTAAAGGCTATGCCTTTCCGGAAGATTCACATTGGCAGCATGAGATGGAAGCTACCTTTGAATTTGATGACACACCAGATCAGGTGACTTCTACGCAGGATGTTAAGACTGATTTAATAGCAGCCTGTCCAATGGACAGGCTGCTATGCGGGGATGTTGGTTTCGGAAAAACTGAAATAGCTATTAGGGCTGCTTTTAAAGTTGTTCAGGACTCTCAGCAAGTGGCTGTACTTGTACCGACCACAATTCTTGCCCAGCAGCATGAAGAAACATTCTCAGCGAGACTCTCGGCATATCCGGTCAAGATAAAATCTCTTTCCAGATTTAAAACTGCTGCTGAACAGCGTGAGATAGTGAAAGAACTTAAGATAGGTTCTGTTGATATTGTTATTGGTACGCATAGGCTTTTATCAAAGGATATTGGCTTTAAAAAACTCGGATTGCTGATAATTGATGAGGAGCATCGATTTGGAGTCAGGCATAAGGAAAAACTTAAACAACTGAAAGCCAATGTTGATGTACTGATTATGACAGCCACTCCGATCCCAAGAACGCTGCATTTTGCGCTAATGGGAGCTAGGGACACATCTCTTATTAATACACCTCCCATGAACAGACTACCGGTACAAACAGAGATTCATTCCTGGTCGGAAGATCTTATCAGGGATGCAATCATTCGTGAGGTTGATCGTGGAGGTCAGGTATTTTTTGTACATAATCGGGTGCAGTCTATTCTCTCTGTAAAAGGCATGCTTGAAAGAATTGCGCCTGGATTCCGATATGCTGTTGCGCATGGTCAAATGCCTGAACGGGTATTAGAGAAGGTAATGACTGATTTTATGAAGGAGCGATTTGACGTGTTAATCTCTACAATGATTATTGAATCAGGACTTGATCTTCCTAATGTAAATACACTAATTGTTAACCGTGCCGACCGTTTCGGATTAGCGCAGCTTTATCAGTTAAGGGGGCGCATTGGCAGGAGTAATCGTCAGGCTTATGCGTATTTGTTGACTCCGCCGATGCTTTCCATGACTACGAATTCCAAGAAGCGACTGGCTACTATCTCCGAGTTGACCGAACTTGGAAGCGGAATGAAGATTGCAATGCGTGACCTTGAAATTCGAGGCGCGGGTAATCTACTTGGCGCTCAACAGTCGGGTTATATTAACGCAGTAGGATTTGACCTCTATTCAAAAATGCTGGAAACGGAAGTTAATAAGCTAAAAGCTCTGCCAGAAAAACAATCCCAAGATTTGAAAGAAGAGATCAAACTAGACTATGACGGACCGGCATTGTTGCCATCTTCATACATAGATGACAGCGATCTGAGATATGATTTTTATCGACGCCTATCAGAATTAAAGGATGTCGAGCAGATAACAAAGCTTGCTGAAGAATTAGAAGATCGATTTGGTGTATTGCCCGAGCCGGCTGGGAACTTGCTTGAGTTAAGCAAGTTAAAGATACTATGCCAGAACTGCAATATTATGAAACTTACATTGAAGAAGGATTACTTCATTGCTGAGTTAAAATTGCCTGAGGATACATCTGAAAGTCAAAAAGTAATAGGTGAATTTGTAGCTTTGGCGAATCCGGAACAGATTGAATTTCGTCTCAGACGAAAAGTTGAGATGATTTATCGCTTTGAACCGAGCAGAATGTTGCAAAGATGCCGAAATTTCTTGCAGAGATTAACAAGAAATGGTATATTCTAAGTTTAAATAAAGTTGAACCTAAATCAGTTTGGAATTCGGAGGACAAAATCATGACGAAGTTTTTTTATCTCTCATTTACATGTTTACTGGCATTGAGCCTGACTGTTCTAAACATTAGTTGTTCAGGCAGAGGCGGTGCGGTCTCAGATGATGAGATTGCGGTTACATGGGATGACACGCTAATGACCGTTGCAGATTTCAAAGATAAAATGCTGGTACGTTTTTCGACGGAATCATCAGCCAGGAAAAAAACACTGGACGAGAGATTTTCAATTTTAGACGAATATGTGATGCGCGCTATCAAGATCGCAGAGGGTTACCGTCTTGGTTTCCATGAACGTGAAGACATCCGAAAGTCTTGGGATGATGCGGTGGAGAGAGCTGCAAGTGAGAAGCTTTACGATAGCAAAGTGATAGATTCCTTTGTTACGGATAAGATGTTAAAGGATTTTTTTGAAAAAAATCAAATTGAAGTGCGTTGTCGTCACATCCTGATAACAATGAGTGATGATGTCAAGGGCAAAGATACGTTGAAATATTGGAATCGCATCAATGAGGCTTGGGAAAAAGCAAAAAAGGGTGAAGATTTTAAAAGACTCGTCAGAGAATACAGCGAGGATAAATCAATTGCTAATCAAGATTATGGTGATCTGGGTTTTTTCAAGTGGGGTAAGATGGTTGATGAATTCCAGGATGCTGCCTGGGCACTAAAACCCGGTGAGATTTCTAAACCTGTTCGTACTCGTTATGGTTACCACCTCATTCAAATGATCGAGACAAGACCAACCGGGCTTGAATTCAATACCTCACATATTCTCGTTAAGGTAACAAAGCGTGCCGCCCCTGCAGAGACAACCGTAGCTTGGGAGCGTGCCAACATGATTCTTGAAGAAGCGAAGAAAAAAGGAGCAGATTTCGAGAAACTGGCACGTCGATATAGCGAAGATAATAAGACTTGGGTAAATGGTATAGTCGGATGGATACCACGTGGCTCAATGCCGTCAGAATACTGGGATTACGCATTAAACATGAAGAAGGGTGAGATCGGCGGTCCGGCGCGTACCTACAAAGGCTATCATATTATCAAAGTGAACGATATACGAGTTGCCGAAAGCAGTCTTGATGATAAAGAAACTGAGAAAAAAATTAAATCATCAATTGCGCGTGTATATCGTGATACAGTGAATACCATATCTGAGAATTATCTTGCAAATGTGAAAAAGCAATTCAATATGAAATATGATTCTAATGTTGTAAAAAAAGTTCTGAAGAAGCTTAGCAATAAAAATGTTCCGGAAAATGTTAATATGTTCAGTACATTTACACCGGAGGAGAGAGAACTGCTCATTGTTACCGATGATCTGGGAGGATTAAAAGTACAAGCTTTAGTTGATCAGTATGGAGACCATCGTTTCCCAATTGAGTATGATGATACTGACGGCTGGTTAGAAAGCCTTATTGAACCGATTCTACTGCCTAAATATCTCAGTACGATAGCTAAACAAGAAGGCTATTATGATGATCCGGACGTACTTGCTGATGCAAAAAAAGCAATTGAGAATGCAATATTGCCAGAGGTTGAAAAAGAACTGATTTTCAATAAAGCCACACCTTCTGAAAAAGAAGTTGAAGAGTATTTCAATAGTCACAAAGAAGAATTTGTTGAGGCTGCCACAGCGAGAGTATATGAGATTCTTGTTGATGATAAACAACTTGCGGATGATATGAGAGCCCGAATCGATAAAGGTGAGAAGATATCCACATTGGCAAGGAGATATTCACAACGTAAAGACGCACAGCGCAAAGGGGGTAAATTAGGTCCGTTCACTGTGGAGAAATACGGTCCTGTATCACAAGCAGCGTTTGAGCTTGAAATAGGTCAGGTTGCTGGTCCGATTAAAGTTGGTAATATGTACTCAGTTATTGAGTTAATTGAAAAGAATCCTGTTGTTGAGAAGACTCTTGACGAAGTAAGGCGTCAGATCGAATCAAACATGCGTTTCGAGCGTCAAAAAGACCTAAAAGAAGCTTGGGAGAATGAGTTAAGGAAAGAATACAATGTTCAGGTGAATGAAGATATCATAGAGCGTGTTTGGCCTATTATTGATCAGCTTCCCGAAGAACTTGAAGCTGAGCGTAAGGGCTGGCAGAAAGAGAGAGCAGAAGAAGCTAAGAAAGCCGCTCGCAAGGCACAGGAAGATCAGATCAAGGTAAAGTTAAGACCTGGTACTGAGCAGGAATATACTACTAAGGACGGCAAGCAGGTTAAACTGAAAATCGGTGAACCACGCTACATTGATAAAGACGGTAATGAGATTCCATCCAGTGAAGCCAATGTTAAGCTAACTCCTAAGGGTAGAATCGAAAAGAAGGACGCCGATAACAAAGCCCCTAAAATAAGCATCACGCCGAAGACAAAAAGCAGCGGTAAGTAGGCGCGAAGGTTTGTAGTAAGTGAGTACCGTCATCCGCTATACAGCGGATGACGGAAAAATAATGACTTAGGCTCAGGTAAGAGCGAAGGATACCAATAATTGCCTATTATTGGCAGATTAACAAGCGGGATGATACAACTAACTTTTGTGTTTATTCTAAGAAAAAAACAATTACCATTACACTTCACGATTTATCTTACTATAGTAGGATTAGTATTTTGTGGTTGTGCAAGAGAAGAAGTCTGGGAACCCGAGGTTGTGGCAAGAGTTGGTGACAGAACTTTAACCGCAAGTGAAGTAACAGCTTGGGAAGTATCACTCCAACAGCCTGATATTTCTAAAGATGTCAGATCCGCGTTTATCAGACACTGGGTTGAGGAGGAACTGCTGTATAGAGCTGCCCGCGACAGAAAGCTTGGTGAAGATGCGTGGGTATTGGAACGTCTTGATGAACTGGAGCACTCTCTTCTGATAAGTAGATTACTTGAGTTGGAGTACAGGAATATTCAGCAACCGTCAACCAACGCTGTAAACACATATTTTCAGCAGCGCTCCAAGGAATTTATGTGGGCACAAGTACATCTCGATATAGAATATTGGCGCTCTGCAGAAGAACAACCAATGAATCATCTTCGCTCAAATATTCAGCGAGGCAGACAAGCAGGTATCTGGACTGGACAAGTAAGTGGACTTAGTACCGGACGTATTCAGGTTGATGGACCAGATTCTGTTGCTCCTGAAGTTTGGCAGATTGTGTCTCGGATGAAAATAGGTTCAGTTTCACAAGTATTTCGATTAAATGATGAGTATTGGTTTTTTAAGTTGTTAGATCGCAGGGAAGCCGGTGACCAGCAGGGTGTTGATGATGTTCATGATGAAATAGTGATACGTTTGATTGAAGATACACGAAGACAAATAAGAGATGATTTAGTCAGAAAACTAATAAATGAATACAGAAACTCCGGGCAGTTGTACTGGTCAACACAGCCGAGACAAGT
>JAIPJL010000076.1 GCA_021734165.1 bacterium
GAAACTTGGGTTGATAATCAATCTGGAAGGATGAATTTTGTACGCAAAGCAAAGGCGGGATTTAAAGATGTAAAATTCACCCTTACCGCTGCAGGTGATGTTAATGTCGAAAAGCCAGATTCCGAATCTAAAACTGAAAAAGCTCCCTATGAAGTCTGGTCACTCCTAAAAATGGTCTGGAAAACTCAGTTGTCGTACCTTAAAGAAGCGCAGCGTCAACAGGTTAAACAGAAGATCGGAACGGCAGCCAAAGAATCGGTTACAGGCGTCACTCGGGGAGTAATTGGAGGAATACTCGGTCTTATTGAAGGCGCTGTCTGGGGGGCGGTACTCTGGGCGATCTGCGGTGGTTTTGAAGCATTCTTAGCAAATGGTGAGCTAAAAGACATTCTGAACAACGCTATCAAATGGGGTGCTCTCGGAATTATCTGGGGGGCGATAATCTGGTTAATAGCCGGTATTTCTGATGCTGTTAAGGATACGGAAAATCTTGCGCGATCAGGCGCTAGAATGGGCGCTGTTACCGGATTTTTCCTGAATGCTGTCTTTACAGCCATAATATGGGGTTTTGCTCAGACGATCTCAGGAGTATTAAGCTACGGAGATGCATTTACTACGAAAATATTGATAGATAATGCATTATCCGGCGTAATTATCGGCGCAAAATTCGGAGCGATTCTCGGAGCCGTCTGGGGTCTTTCGGCAAGCTGGATACACCGATTTCAGACACGTTCACCAGCCGGGTTGATTTGGAGTCTCCTCGTTGGCTTAATATGCGCTTCGACAGTTCACGCATTGTTAAGGCTTGATTTGCTTAAAATAGGCATGATCTGGTCAGGAATATCAATCGTTGTATTCATACTGTGGGCAACATCGAAGAGTAGATCGGAATAAATGTCTTAAGGATACGTTGGGACAGGTTTTCAAGAGTCGAATTATCTTACAGGTTGATTAATCATTTCAATAATTCAAAGAAACTGATATTTTCTTTGTTGTAATAAAATTAAGAATTATGTTTTATTTTGAGTTGCTGTTTGATAGTCTTAATAACAGAATGTATATTAAACATTCTTTATAATTTTGCATATTACACTTTGCCCCCGTAGCTCAGTAGGATAGAGCGACTGATTCCTAATCAGTAGGTCACGTGTTCGAATCACGTCGGGGGTACTGCTAATAAATGATGTTTAAAACAGAAGAAATTGACCGATTTGTTTACATGGTAATTGTAACTGACTTACGACCGTTCGATAAACATCAAATTACTCCGGACCACTGCTTGATCTAACAATCCTAAAAGTTCTCCTACGGAGTCTTCCGTCACCATCAAGAAAATAATCCTCTCCAAGTGGTTCAGCGCCTGATTCCCACCAAAATTTATCTTCATAATATGGAGGACGTTCATAGAAACTGAACCGTGGTTCTCCTTTATCCCTTAAAGCGTTAACCACAACCTGCACTCTGCCTGGGGTGTCTGTTAAAAACCAGGGAAAGCGATCTGATAAAGTTGATACGTCACCCGGCAGCCACCACATATTTGTCAGTGAAGGCTCGGAGCCGACTGAAGCTGCCCAACGGTTAAGCGCAGCATTTTCAGTGCGCTGCTTCCACAGTAAATTATAAGAATAGAACTGATTGGCAATGGAAATCAGAATAAGTACTACTATAACAGGTCTGGTTATTGAATGACGATTCCACCAACGCTGAGCTCTTGTTGAAGCAGTCAATAGCATTAATGGTAAAGCGAGAATAATAAAACGCGGGCCCCAATGAATACCACGAATAATCGGAGTTGCTGCGCTTATAATAATAAAATATGCAATTGGCATGATCCAGATCAATCGCCAGAAACGCCCAACTCTCTTACTCTTTAAAGGTAGAATAGCGAGAAACACGAATGGCACAACCCACAGCAAACCACTTGATTGCATTGTATATGCTATAGGATTTTTCGTATGCAGAAGTGAGAAAAAATAAATCCCCCATACACCGAGTATGCCGGCAGCAAGGTAATACCCCCAGTCTCTTTCATAACGCCAGCCACGCCAAACAGCGGTAATAACCAGTGGCGCAAGTAAGATAAACGATTTGTACTTTTGCGCAAATCCCTGAAAAACAACAGCATATAGATTATCGAGACGTGTTCCGAAAAGGTAATTATATCCATATCCGAACACTCTGTTTGCTTTAATATTTGAGATTACATGCAGAGGAATCAGATCACCGGTTTGCCACTGGTTTAACAATAATAAAACAACTATTCCGGCAGCAAATCCAACCAGGTAACGCCCACTGTCCTGCATAGTCCTTTCAGTTGCACGCCAATAGAACAGCGGTATTGCGACACAGAAGACAGCTTCCGTGCGAAAAAGCGCCGCAAAAGCCACCAAAATACCTGATGCGGTTACTTCCCAGTATCGTGTATTTTGAGATTCAGTTATATCTATAACGGGATCGCTCTGGTCATGGATTAAAAAAGCAAATGACAGCATCACAAGAGCCATTGCAATTGTATGTTCCCACAAGGTCAGACTGTAAAAAAGCAACGGTGAGCCAAGACCAAGGATAAGCAGAAATAGACATCCGTCATTCTTTGGTTTATATCGAGTCCAGAGAAACCAGGCAGACAATAAACAAGCCCACCCACCAAGCAATGAAACCAAATGAGGACCTATATTACCAAATATGAAATAGAATATACCGCTAAGTATAATGAATGATACGGAAAAAACTGGTACCTGCACTCCACCTTTAAGCCCGCCAAAAGGCTTCGTAATAGGACAGAAAGCGCCCTGTGGATCAAAATCGAGTCCGTGATAAGGTATGCCTATTTCACCTGTAGCAGCAAATGAACGAGCGCTCTGGAATTTTATACCGTTATCGATCCCCCAGAATGACGGCTTTGGAAGTATTAACCACAAGATAAGATACAACGCCGCAATAGCGCTGATAGTCAACGCTTCTTTGCGGCGTAGTGGGTTAACTTGGGATAATCTATCTTTTATTGGAATAGGGTTCAACTATTAATCAGTGAGCTTGTGGTTGGTTAAACCAATCCAGCATATTTTTAAACATCTCATCAACTTTTCCATCGCTGTTATCGAGGAAATACAGTGGAAATGTAGTAACAGCAATTCTATATCTTAATTCAATACCCAGTCCTTCTGCTGGGGCTGATAGCTTCTCATAACGGATTGCGCATGGTCGCAGATGAGTTTCCGATGTTGGTTGATAGCGGTAATCAACGACGATAACATCTTCAGATGACCAGGGTTCTCCGTAAGCATAGCTAATTCGTGCAACTGCTTCCTTAGTCTGGGGCCATACGTTGTTTGTCCAGCTTTGTACATCACCAATGATTCCTCTGGTAACATTCTCAACGCGGCTAATATCCAGAATTCGATTTTGCGGCATCTTTATAAGGCAATCTACCGGTGTCGGCGGATAGGAAATTGTATCGGCAAATGCTCTAACCCAGGCAGTATCGCCTACTATATCGCCGTTTAATGTATCCGTGTATGATGTAAAGTAATACATCGTCTCAGCTCCACTGCCTGTTGCCATAATATCCACACCCGGAAGCGTAGGATAGAGCATAAGTCCTCTATCAAGAAATACTTTAAATACTTCAATAATTTTGGAAGTATCAATTTTTACATCAGGCATATCATTAACACCGGATATAGCGCCTATGAAATCCGCAGAAGACGGCGGATAGGATGCTTGAGCTTCCGGGGGAAAACGACACTCAGCCATGTCTAATAACTCTTCGGAAATAAGCTTTTCTCTGCGAACAAATGAGCCGATAGCCCAAAGCCGACCACCAATTTCAAGAAATTCTTTGAGTTCACTACTTGGTCCATCACCGCGCATATTAACATTTTCTGAGAAAAGTACAATCAACCGGAATCTACCAAGGAATGATTTCCATGGCTCAATACCATCGTTATTGGGCAAATGTTGGACAACGACATTGCCTGAACCAATGCTATTTTCGCTTAGTAATTGATAGAGTTCACCCACCTGTGTGCCAGGTGATATAGAACCGTTACCAGGTTGATTAATATTCTCATTAGTCATGTTAAGCAATAAAAGCGGTTCTTCAAAAGTTGGTTTATAAACATCAAAGGTTCCGGTCGCCGGTCGGCTGCATTTTTCAAGTCCATCGTCCCTCGTCCAGACTGTAAATCTATAATGTCCGGTTTCTAATCCGGCAAATTGCAGTTCCTGAGCATTTGTCCATGAATCGGCAACCCATTCCCAAATCGTGTCGTGCGGCGCCTTTTCTAAATAGTATTTATATTCCAATGGAATCGTATAAAGGGATTTATCATCAGGATCAGATGATTTCCAACTGAAACCGAGACCTGGCCAGGTATCGGTTATATTGTCAAGACAATAAAGTGTATCATCAACAGTAATATCGTTTGCGTAAGTCGTGTCAGGAGCGCTCCACCATTTAATCTCCGGTACTCTCGGCGGTTGATTTGTACGATAAAAAGTATTGTAAATAATTTGTGACATGCTATCCTGATCATCAACGCAGAAAAGGTAGAATATATGCTCGGTAACTTTACCAGTCTCAGTTAATAAGTAAACAGTATCGGATGTCGCATAAGTGCCAATCCATGCTTCTGCTGGAATGAAATTGATATAATAATCCGGATTCTCCAAAGCTGCGGGATTTGTAATGTCAGCATACATATAAAACTCCACGAAACCATCTGAATCGCGTCCCTTCCAGCTAATAACCGGAGCGTAGGAAAATGTATCCCCTTCCACGGGTACATTGGTAAATTCGATGATAGGAGGTTGGTTCTGAAGTACATCACCATCCATATTACCCATGAAGCTATCACAACTTCCAAAGAGAATTACCGCCAAAATAAACAATAAAGCAGGTAAATATCTTTGCATTGCTTTTTGCCGGTAGTGATTTTGCGGTATATGTTGTTTATCCATGAACTTCGCTCAATCTTTCTAGTTCCTCAAGCAATTCTCTGCGTCCTGCAGGCGTTGAAATATCTGCTTCAAAAGAACTGTTAAAATGGAGAATAATAGTTTCAAGGCTTAAATCGTATTCGCCAAGATTGTAGTATGACAGCGCCATTGTTAGCCGTATGTCCATAAAATCCAATGTTTTTTCATGATAGAAACGCCAGGCTGGCTGAGTTTCTAAAAGCGCTTCTGACATTGAAATAGCAGTTTCCCACTCACCTAACTGGTATTCAACGAAAATCCAGCCACCCAGTGCATCAAGGAGTATTATAGAATCAATTATACTCGACTCGAAATATTCTTCTGCATCGTTGAGCCGACCAGGAATCTTGCCACATGACCAGCCAGCGCCGCTATAAGCATATCTTTTGAAATCATTGTTCAACTCAACGTTCAACTCGATTGCTTCAAGAAAAGTATCCACTGCAAGTTGATACTCCGAATCTTCAAATAGATCCCAACCTTGATTAATCAGGTCTGGGGATGTAATCTCTGGAGCTGATACGCTCTCATCCTTCTCACAACCAGTAAAAACAGTTAGAAAGAGTATAAGTATGATCCCAAACATGCAAGAAAAAACAAATCTTCCATTTCTATCATACTTATACACATTCACACTTTCATACCTTTGCATAGTTACCTCAGTAACAATAGCTTAACTGAACGAATATCTTCAGCGCTTTGTAATCGCGCCCAATAGATGCCACTCGGCAAGGAATTTCCAACCGTGGTACAACCATTCCACGTAACTTCATGTCTGCCTGCGCTTAAATCGCTATTTATAAGAGAAGCCACCCGTCTTCCGGCAAGGTCATATACAGCAAGCTGTATATGAGCAGCTTGGTTAATTTGAAATTCAATTTTAACTTCTGCATTGAAAGGATTCGGATAAGCGCAGATCATCTCCGCAGTAGTAGGCGTTATGGTATTGCTTTTCGGATCGTAACGATCATCTAATGCTAATGCGAAATGACCTCCCCGATCAATCTTGCCTGTAATGACTCCGTTTGAATAACCACCATTCAATCTTTGCCATCTGTTATTTTCATAGCGATAAATACCAATTTTATCAAGATCCGCTTCATCCCAATCATTAGCAGTAAGTTCGAACTCAAGTTCCACAAACTCCTCAAGTGGTTCATCCATTCCCATGATAAACATCAAGGGTGAAATAAATATCTTCCCATCAACAGGTTTCAATGATTCCGAATTACAACCACTGAGAAGCGAAAGAGATTTACTGTTAGATTCAGGTGTTATCGTCAAATGCCCTTCAGCGCCAACCATTTGCACAGTTCCACCTTCAGCTTCAATAAAACTGAACTCGTATGCCCGACTCATTCTTATATCAGAACCATCTAAAACCGCATCTATCGTAATGAATAATGATCCACTTTGATGAGCTTCATAACTACCCATATAAGTATAAGCATCAGCGGGACTTTGATTAAACTGAACCGAACTTATATCAAGATTGCCAAGTTCCAGCGAGCAGACAGGAGTTTCTTCAAACGGTTCCAAAGATGTTACAAATATATCAATCCATTGCTGGAAAGCTGGATTCTGAAACGCAGATATTAATATTTCGGGTGTTTCCCAATTTCCTCCGAGCGGTCCGCCATAAGCACCAATATCATTTCTGTAAGTTCCCAATGATGGAGGAAAGGAATGATCCCGATATATATATTCAGGATTTCCTTCATCAATCAGTGGTGAATCGTCAGTTAAATGAAAAACGTCTGTTACTGATAGATCTACAAACAGGGGATCAACATCAAGATTGTTGTCAAAACCACCTTCTATATCGCAATAGGAAACAAGCGCGTTTGAACTCTCATCAAGAATAATCGCTCCACCATTGAAATAGAAAATACTGTTTATCAAATAGGGAACGCTTCTTATTTCACCAGATATACCATTCCCGTCGTTATTGACGACGGTGTTATTAATAAGTCGTGGAGCCGAATGATCTGATATACTTATCCCATCACCTGAATTGCTGTAAATGATATTGTTCTGCAAAATTGCGCTTGCCTGAAAGCGCAGATAGACCCCATCGCCAGTGTTATATTTAATAATGCAGTTATTTATCACAGGTTTCGAATTCAGAATGTAAATACCACCATAGAACGGCGCTAAGTTATAACTGATCTCGCAACCGATAATTCTGGCGCCGGAGTTTTCAAGATAGATTCCTCCACCGCTGTTCTCAACTGTTGTATAATTATCTGTGATTGTACAGAATTGGATTTGGGGTGAAGCCTCTCGAATACTAAGACCACCATTACTGCTGCCTCTAATAATACAATAAGACATGGTAGTAGCATCATCATAGGCGAGGTACAACCCACCCCAATGTGTTGTATCACCTCTTGGGTTGAAAAGAATTGGATCATCAGGAAGTCCGATTGCTCTGAGTTCACCATCAACTCTCATTAAGGCATCCGGTTCAAATAATACACGAACACCAGGCATGATTTTAAGTTTCTCATGAGCCGGTACGTGCACGGAATCGAGGACGATGTAAGCCTCATCTTCTCCACATTGATCCCACATCCTGCCTCCAACGTCACCAAAGACATAATTTCCGGGTTTTGCCATTCCTCTACCTGTGAGTTCAACCGAGTGATCAATAGGATAATTACTGCTTGAAATTACCAGCACATCACTAAAATCTACATCAGGCGTATTCGGATGAAAACAAACAGATAACGCAACCGTTGAATCGTGCTCAATCTCAAGTGAGCCATCAGGAAGAATTACTGAAAATATGTCCGGTAAAGTAAGTTGTATATCATCAACGAGCAGAAGCGTATCGCCCTCATTTTTTATATCGATAGTATAAACTGCTGTATCACCACCCGCAAAAACATAACCAAGAAATAGCGTATCAGCCTCTACTGTCATTTTAGGACCTATACCAGTACCCGTTAATGGGATGATAACATCACGGTCGTTTGTACTTACATTAACAGTTGCATCATAGTCCTCAGGAGCTGTTGGTCTAAAAACTACTCTTACCCTACCAGAATCCGCCGGGCTTATTTCATCATTGACAATTTCAGCAGTAAAACCATCACCTTGAACTCTTACCGATGAAACTTCAAGAGCGCTCGTTCCTTGATTGCGAACCCATAAAGTGTCAATATGAGCCCGACCAATTTGTCTTTCTCCAAATGTTAATGATGAATCAATCACGGCTTTAGGATTAATACCGCTTCCGGTTAATACCAAGGTTGGAAAAACATGCAGTGTATCATTTGAGATAATTGTCAGCGTGTCATGGTATTCATATAGCTCGGTAGGTGTGAAGTTCAGTCCGAATTTAGCGCTTTCACCTACTTCAATCGGATCTAAGGCATAGGAAGGTATTTGTATGCCATCAATAACTGTAGAGTCAACAGAAAATGCGGAAGAGGTAAAGATAAAATTGCGCAGGAATAATCTATAATGACCGTCATTAGTGATGGTAATCTCTTCACTGATAGCAACGTTTGTACGAATGCTGCCAAAGTTTATAACCGTTCCATTTTCCCACTCTGAATTGCTAATTACAGGTACAGACAGCGCTGCATCTTCTGTTCCACCGTAAGCGCCAATATTAACCCTGTTAATGAGTATATCCGGTTCGGTTCCGGGATTCATCTCCGGATCACCAGCGTCTATACATGGCGACGAGTAGTCTAAATGGAAATTGTATGGTTCACTCGTAGCATTAATGAATTGTGGATCACTGCTAATATTACCCGGTCCTGTAAAAGGATCACCGAGTGTTGGTATGCAGGTGAAAGTTACAGTTGGTTCAGAAGAGCGAGAACGAGCAATATCAGGAAAGAAGGAATCGCCGGATGGCAGGTCATTTTCCCTCGTATTATCATTTAACCATTTGTACTGGATATTTGCAGTAATTATAGAGTTTGTAATGATCGAAGCGCCTTCCGCTCCGACAAATACACCACCACCCCAGCCACCGGCGGTGTTTTTAGAAATCGTGCAATTTAAAATTCCAGGTTCTGCATAGGATACAAAAAATCCGCCACCGAAGTCCTGACATTCGTTCATAATCACAAGATTATTCCGAAAAATGGCAGTTGTAAACATCGTATAGACGCCACCGCCATCACCATCAGCCATATTTCTCGTAATGTTGCACCTGCTAATCTCCGGCGACGTTCCATTAATATAAATACCTCCACCGCAGTTCTCAGGCCATTGTCCGCGCGCCCAACCATATTCTATTTTGCAAAATTTTAGCAAGCAATTTGATTTGGAATCTACAAAACGCAGGCCTCGCCAGCGGAGGCTGTCAACTGCCGGATACTCAGCAGTGAATACGATACTGTCTCTTCTGGTACCTGCAGCCCGTAAACTACCTTTAACCGTAAAATTATACGGACCGGTAAATATAACTCGAACACCGGGTTCTATCATTAGAGCAGCGTCACCGGGCAGGTATATGTCACCAATAACCATTATAGAACTGTCTTCCAAGCTCCAGGTTCCACCTGAAAGTGTATCCTGAACACTTATAACAGCCAAAGACGGTAATGAAAATGACATTACTAAAGCAACAATCAATGAAAGTCTGATTTGACTATGAATTTTCTTCACCCTGATACCTCAAATAACAGTATTCAGTAAATTTGGATTAACGTTAATCTTAGAAAAAGAGCGCATTTAACTTGTAACCGACTGAGAAACGGTGCGCCCCACCTAAGGTTCCGATTTTCGACCATGAATAATCAACAGTAACACCGGCTTGTGGAATTATTAGACCTAATCCGAAGGATAAACCATCTAAAGATAACTTTTTATTACCATCCTCATCCTTTTCAAGGAGAGGATATTCTACAAACGGATCTTTCTTGGAATCTTCATTGTATTCATCCCATGTATCACGTATAAAACCATTTATTTTCTTTCCAATACGGAAGCTGATCATCTTCGCAGCGGTAAACTCAGCGCCGATGTTATAAACTTCCACATTGTCATTAGGATGAATAAATTCTCCTGCAAGCAGTAGTTCATATCCGGGTTGTTCCCAGGCTATTATAGAAGCGCCGAACTTAAAGTTCATAGGCAAGGGAAAGGGAGAATTCTCAAAATTCATATCAGGACCAAAATTCTGAATAACCATACCGATATTTATTCTCTTCCAGCCGGTTGTGTAGAATGTGCCCACATCAGCGCTCCAGCCAGCAGCGCTTTTATCCGCAAGCCTTTCGTTCAGATACTTAAAATTTCCACCCACAGAGAATTTATCGGTAAGTCTCTGGCAGTATGAAATACCGAGCGCTAAATCGCTGGCTGTAAAGGTCCTGCCGGTACCGTATGGCATCCCCGGAGTGGTCTCTATCATATCATCCGTAAACAGAGAGGTTACGTGGACGCCAAACACCCCGCTCATCATCGGTACAGGAACAGCGCCCCCAACATAGACGAACTTGAGTCCTGCCGGATAATCTATCAAAGTGAAGGTTGCTTCCGGCATTTTAAGCTGGATTAACCCACCCGGATTGTAGTAAAGCGCTGAGGCGTCATTCGCAACTGCAGTAAACGCCTCTCCCATACCAACTGCACGTGTGCCCACCCCAACCTTCAGAAACTGCACTCCTGCCGTCCCGACCTTTGCTTGCGCAAAGACATGTGACGGAGCAAGCATTATGAATGCAATAAGTATAACGCTAAAGAATTTCACAATGTTAAACCGGTTTATCAATTGAACTCCAGAAATAAGAGAGTTAAATCCTGAATATAACATAACTACCTAATCACAACAAATTTACCGACTTCTATATCACTCTTTGCTTTGTAAATACCTGCTTTTTCACCAAATTCCTCGACTGTAAACAGGTACATACCGGATACCACCTGCTGATGATTTCGTGAATTAAGGTCCCATGCTTCAGCATAATCATCAACCCAGCCGGTTAGATCGTCACCCGGCATACCATGAGGTATGATGTCAACCAAATCACCTGAAACTGTGTAGATTCTAATCAGACAATGTTTCGGCAGGTTATAGAAATACATCCTGCGATCAGTCTGTGGAAAGAAATCTCTGGTGCCGTCATCGCGATTCTCCCACGACAACCCTCCATGAGATGTTGTATAATCCGCATTGGCGCGATAAGGATTTGGCACCACTCCAACCGGTTTATGCTGATTTCCGGATGGAGCTAAATAAATAGAATTTGCGATCCGTGCGGTTTCAAGTGAAGCCGTTCCGGTTTTGTAGTCTCCGTAATCAAAACATGTTACCGAGTAGTAACGTGGTATCATCGGGTGAGCATCATCTATGATATAATAATAATCCGGATTATCGGGATTGGTAAGTGTATCCATGATAAGGCTCTCATGCCCAAAGAAACCAATATTATTGCCGACCTTTTTACGATGTAAAACTATTCCTAATTCTCGTTTTGTAGCAGGAACCTGCGTAGAATCTACATTCGGTCTGGATGCAAGTGAGTCACTAACCAAATAGTACAATGCCCAGTCTTGCTGATCAAATTCATCTAAAAGAGCAAAATCACGCTCAAGGTTGGTGTTTGAAACATAGACTCTGTAACCTTCAAAGTCCATCTCTCTTGAAAATGGGTCTTTGTATTCAGGATCTTCTGAGGGTCTTGCATTCCAATGGAGTATGACGTGATTCTCCAGGAACACATCATCAAAAATCCTTACAGAGTCCGGATTAACCTGAACAGTGATGGTTTCTTTGATCGCATCAAGATCGGGCGCCGGTGGTGGTGGCGGTCCTTTAAAATCGGGATGACCATCCCCAAAATCAAGCATTCCGTTTCTGCGTGTATATTCGAGATATACAGGTCTGTCAAGATTATCCTCTGCTTCGCTTAAATGTCCATCATTCTCGGATCCATCACCATCAGGACCAGGGTAAATATCTTCAATACGAACTCCGCCAACCCAACGGTAGCAGACGTCATTGACCATAAGCGCATAAAGTCCGTCATTTCCTACATCTTCGCCATACCAACCGTCACCGGTATCCAAAAAACCATCACCTTCACCGATGTCACCGGTTCCCTCAATACCATCAGCTCCCCAGTCATGAATAGGTGTATCGATCATCGGATTATCATAAACCCTTGCTGCCCAGTCTGCGCTGTATCTCAGGCTGTTGAAATTAAATAAATATGGATCGATAACATCGTTATTTGGCTGAGGATTATTCCGATCATGAAAATTATCCCCCGCTACATATCCAATTGTCATAGAGAACTTCTCGCCCGGATTCAAACGATAGATACGGTTGCCTGCTTCATCGATATGGTCAAATATACCAAGGGGACCCCATGATAATAAGTAACGAGTGTCATACCCGTTTGCCAGATCACCAACAACATCTGCCGGTGTTTCATCATCAATACCGGGAATTTTCCAATCGTGAGATTCTATAATATTATTTGTCCAACGATCCCTGAACACCTGTGGGCTTGAACCGATAGAATCTGAATCAATCGTTAAAACTTGATCGTAATCAAATTCCCTATTGGACAGAATAAAGTACTTTTTTACGTCACCCATTGGAGTCCCGTAAACGTCTGTCCAGCCACCAGGAGCGCCATCGTCTTTCCAAGAAGGTCCAAAATCAAGATCAGCATCGCCGTTGGATATCCACCAATTATACGATGTCTTCAGTTTAGGATTAGGCGCTCGAACAACACGAACTCCTGTTACAGCAGGCGCTTCGAAATCTGTTCCAGAGGCAACGGTATTTTCACGCCCGTCGTTATCAGCAATCCAAGCTGTGTTTATCACAGATGAATCAATTTCGCCGGATGGTGTTTCGTAATAGAACCATTCCTGAAAACCGGTAATATCATCCTCATGTCTTCTTAAGTTGTCAAACGCTTGTCCTACATCTGCATCAATGTAAAGACCGACATAGAGGTTCTTCAGATAGTTACCGGCGATGTTCTCGAACTCCCAGTCGATAATAATGAAATTCTGAGCATAGTTATAAGTCCATGCATAAGACTTCTGAGTGATCTTTACACCAAGCGGTTCGTGAGGACCATCTCGCGCGTCATCAGATATATAAAATGATTCTGTAAGTGTATCGCTGTACGAGCACACGAAATCCTGCTCTGAAATAGCGGAATCCTGAAAGCTGCCGATATAATTTCCAAGGCAATCATACTGGAGTGGTAGTGTTGAGCGTTCAACAATGCCATTGTCCTGTGAATTGGTAGCTCCTTCTCCGGGCCATAGTTCATGAACTGTAAGCCAGCCGTCCATACCAACCGATACCCTGGGGTACTCAAAACCTTCCTTACGAATCAATGCGCCAATCCATAAAGAACCCATAAACATATATTGGGTACGGGAACCACCGGGATATTCACATTGAGACGCCCAAACTCCAGGTAAGCACGGATCATCCATAGCTTCATTTCGGTTTTCACCACTGTTACCAAAATATCCCCAGTTGGTTATGTTCATCCAGATATTGGATCGCTTGTGAACACGGTTCATCTGATTTATTGCCGAGATCGCAACTCGCTCAGGTCCCTTGGGTCCTGTACTCTCAGGCGTTGTGTCCAATGCTGCCTGTACATTTGATAGCAGAGGAGCTATTAAAAGCATCAACGCTATGACAAACACACCTGATAGCTGGAATTTTTTATGACGTGCTTCGATATCCACGTTAACCCTGTATTGTAAAGCCTAAATATCTATAATCATTACTGACCAAGCGCCCCGATCTGTGAATCGTAATTAACATCACCACTGATCAAGCACTGTGAATTAGCTTGTAAATGGAAGTTTCCTTCATCCGCGTTGACAAAAAGCGGATCCTCAATTAAATTCGTTGAGTTCATTGTTGTATCAGATGATACATCGACAGAACTTTTTACATGAGCCCAAAAACAATTATATTCAATGACCGGATTTGATGTTCGCTTTGCTGTTAAACCTGTACCACCCAGGCGTTCGTTGCCGTTGTTGTAAAATATATTGTTACGAACTTCCGGTGAAGAATTGTTATCACAAAACATACCATAATAACCATTCATTACAATTGTATTATTTATTACTATCGCATTTGAGAGATTTTCTAACCTGATGCCGTCTGTTGCGACATCTGTAATGACATTATATGTTATCACAGGCATTGAGTGTTCGACAGCATAAATTCCGTAACCCCTGCCCCTGATTATGCTGTTATGATCTATCAATGGAGAGCTGTTGTATCTGCATAGAATCCCTGCGATAGAATTCTCCCTAATAGTACAATTTGTAATATCAGGTTCAGAATAATCATCACAAAATATACCAACAGAATCACAATACTCAATAATACAGTTATCAATAATTGCATTTCTGCGTGTTAACATAACTCCGAAATGTGCATGAGCGATGTTTGTGTGTTTTAAAACAACATTTTCATCGTCTGCGGTTTCAAAAATCAAACCCAGCCAATCTCCCTTTTTTGGTGATTCAAGGGCAGATTTAAATGTAATTGGATTTTCTTCAGTACCTTCGGAAAATAGCGAGCCTTTAATCCTGAACTTAAAACGGCTGTCTGCCTTTATACTATATTCAACCTGAATTTCCACACCTGGTTCGATGGTCAGACTGGCGCCGCTTGGAAGCATAACATCACTGCTGATAATGTAAGGACTGTTTGCAGTAGTGAATTCATCGATTCTCAAAATACGCCTGATTTCACCTCTTCGGTATTCATATGGAAAAATTCCAAGTTCAATCCTCGTATCATCGTTATCTTTAATCGTAAGATCTTCAGGACCTGCATCAATTGCGGCAGACCAGGCTTCAAGATGAAAGTCCCAGTCTTTAATATCATCGCTGGTTAAATCCTTGAAAGCGGGATTTAAACGCAGATTAAAATGATAATCACAGCTATCGAGGTTACCGTTTACCGATGCAATTCGTCCCAGAGATGAAGGTGATAATTGATTGTATTCACCTGAAAAATTTGACCAGACAATGTTGTACCATGCTTGAATATCTGCGCGTGGTTGGTTACTTTTCTCCAGACAGAACAAACCATAATCATCATTTTCAACAATGATATTATATTTGATTTCGGGATTGGCATTCTCGCTGATAAATATGCCATGCCCGGCATTTTCGTAAAATATGCTGTTTTCAATTTTGGGATCAGCGTTCTTTTCGCAATGAATACCGTGGAAACCTCCCGCAAGGAACCAACAGTGAGAAATCCGGGGACTGCTGCCGGTAAGCGTCAGACTCCCATACTCCCAAAGAGACGAGTCTATCTGACTGCCATTCATCTTATAATTAAAACGTCTGCCGTATTTGGCGCCGAAAAGAAAGTAGCAATATTCAAATTCACAGCCATTATCAGTATTCTCAAGCCAGATACCATCCCAGTCACCACGATCCGGATTAAGTGATCCTGATGTGAATGTTATCGGCGCATACTCTGTTCCGACTGCTCTAATTTTCCCGAAAACCTCGAATGGAACGCCTATATCGAAGCGCAACTCAACACCCGGTTGGATCATTAAATCTGCTCCGGCTGGTATTCGAAGAGTATCGGTGGCGAGATAAGGACTGCCATCAGCTCTAAGAACGCCTGATTGTAGAATTTCATCCCAGGCTTCAGCAGTAATGATATTACCACGGAAATCATCCGCTGTCGGTGAACTATCATCACTACAGCTAATCAGAATGAAAAATGCACAAAACAGTATTAGTAGTGGAAACTTCTGCATTAAACTCAGGTCTCCAATCTTGAAGATATTCCTATTACTTGAAGAGTGGTATGATCTTCGCCACTCTTAATAATGTCATGTCGGGCGTCACCCGACTATTTATCACCTGCTATCTGTCAGGTGACTCACCTGACAATACTTTAATCACAAACTATTAGAACGTCAATCCCACCCTGAAATGAACATTTCTGCCAGAACCGTAATTTCGGGGATTAGCGTCAAAATCCGCACGGTTATCAAATGGATTATATTCCGGATTAAGCGGATTCACAGCTAATTCGGGATCACCCGTTTCAGGATATACCGCGTCAACATTCTTCTTATTAAACAAATTGTTTATTGTAAAACCGAAGAAAAGCCGTTGATAACTTCCTTTGTACAACGAATAGTACTTCTCAAACTTCATTGTTGTTGTTTCATGCCATGGGAGCCTGTACGAATTAGGCAGCACAAGGTTTTGATTGTCATCACCTGTCAGATATCTCGATGGTGTGTAAGGCAATCCGGAACCGAATTCCCATTGCAAAGTCATCATCCAGTCATCAGGCATTGTAAAACCAAGTAGTTTTGCATGCTCACCTTTATCATAATGCAATGTTAGATAGGCGTTAATTTTATGAGTTTCATCCCAATTCAGTGCGTGTTCATCCCAGTTATAGGGTACGTTTTGTAGTCTTGCATCGCGATTTGCATGTTGATCTGAAGCCTTGCCAAAAGCATAACTATAATCATAATTGAAGGTTAACGCATAATGATGAGAAGGACGCTTCTCGACAGACAACTCAAAACCACGCATCCTGCCATAATCAAGGTTGACATACCTGTCAAGTGTAAGATTCTTCCAGCGTTCATCCGAAGTTGAGATAAGATCGTACTGATCTTTATAATAACCGGAAATATCGATAACCACTTGTTCCGTGATCATGGTATTGACGCCTAATTCATATTGTACAGTTTTTTCGTACTCAAGATTAGGATTTCCAATTGTTGACTCAACATCAAAATTAGCTGTAGCTGAGCGATAGAAATACTGGAATTGTGGCGCCTGATAAAAGTGTCCGTAATTGAAATACAATTTAGATGTTTCAGTGATTGGATGTGATATACCAAGTCGAGGGCTAATGCGAGATGTACCTTTATTTGCGACAATAGCTCCAGGTTCATCATTTCTAAGCCTCTCACTGAATTCATCGACAATATCCGGATCATGTATAATAAAATCGTATCTCAGCCCTGCATTAACAATTAATCCCTCGAATTCCATCTTATCCTGAGCGTAAACAGCGCCTTCATAAGGATTGTATTGATAGAAGTCACGTGAACCTCCACGATCAGGCCAAGGACTACCGGCAGGTAATTCAGCTTCACCGGTATATGGTAAATCCGGTTCCTGAATAGCCTGCATT